>JAHEYZ010000022.1 GCA_023251295.1 Nitrosotalea sp.
TTTCCTTGTAGACTTGATTTCCGGGAACGAGATTTAATGTTGCAGGTTTTTTTTCACCGTCTACTTTAATCCAAAAGATATTACCTTCGTCGTTTTCCAAACTTTCTTCTTTTTCCTTTCCAGTCTTGTTTTTTATCACCGCTTCTAGAATCTCTACCAAAACTTCGTTGTCCTCTGCCAGAATCTCTACCAAAACTTCGCTGGTCTCTTCCATGTCGGAAAGTATCGCGCTGTTGCATTTTCATCGGCTCTCTCTCTGTTGGTTCCTTGTACTTTTCACTAATTTCTTTAATTCTTACATTTAGCTTCTCAAAGAGGGTTTGATTTATTCCTGCACCAAAGACATCTACTCTTGCTGCAATTGCTGCCTTTGTAGAAATGGCCCTAGCTATCTTACCACGCTGCCATCTTGGAGCTGCATGTACCAAAGCGTGTTGGAACAATAGACCATGCTTTGGCGGCTGGGATCCTGTCTTGAGAGAGCGAAATAGCGCCTTTTCTGCACCAAGAACCTGAATAGTGCTAGCTGGCATGGAACCAAGTCTTTTGAGACTGCCTGCCCTTGCCAAAATTCTGGCTCCCACTGCAGGTCCTAATATTCCAGCTAAATTTGGGGCAACAACATTCATCTGAGTTTCTACATGTTTTTCTAGCGTATTTCTTAAATCAAAAAGTTCCAATATTTGCTTTGCAATTGACTGAACAATTGCAAGATTTTCTTCTGATATCTTGCCTCCTTTGCTTTTTTTCTGTAATAAAGACAGCATCTCTACTTTGGTATCAGGAAATCCAGCTTCAGTGTACACGCTATCTGTGATGTCATCTCTTGTACCGGCTAAAACTATTCTGGAGTATCCATTTATGCTATCTATTAAATTATCAAGCTCTGGAAAATGTAAGCCATACCATTCTCTTAATCGAGAACTAAGTCCATTTATGATCTTGTCAATTTCGTCTAATGTGTTAATGGTCTGAATTATGTGAAGGTCTGGGCTTTCAGATGTTTCTGTAACCTTTGAAGAAGAAAGCTGTACTGCAAAGTTACGTAATTTTGCTCTTGCATCATCTTCATCTTTTGCAAAACCAGAATCAACTAAAACTCTGAGTTTTGAAGCTTGAATGTTTTCTATTTTTGCATTATCCATTAATTCTGATTCGATTGAATTTTTTTTCAAAAGTTTTAGGAGCGATGAATCGTTTACAAAAACTGGTGAAGTTAATTTTGAAAGAAAATCTGACAGTTGGTATACGTTTGCCTTTTCTTCTTTTATCTCAATATACTCTTTGGCAGGATCTGAGAAAGGAAGAGATTTTACACATGTATTTTTATCAAATACTGCTACACCAATCTCTGTTAAAATAACAAAATGCATACTTCACACATTCACACTCACTCACTAAAAAAGGTAACATTCCATGATGTATATTTACACATGAACTGTTATATGAGAACAATTTTTTATAATCATAAGTGAAACCTGACATCTCAACAAAGGTAGGACCAATTGAGTTGGAAAGGCCAACCATGCTTGCTTCTGGCATCCTTGGAATCTCTCTTGAAGTTTTTTCTCGATTATATAAGGATGGAGCAGGTGCACTAGTCACGAAATCACTTAGCAAAGAACCATGGGATGGGTATCCTAATCCTACAATAATTGGAGTAAAGGCTGGTTATCTAAATGCAATAGGTCTGTCAAATCCAGGTGCGCAATATTTTGCAAAAATGATTGAATCAAACAAGACGGTGCCAATTATTGTTAGTTTAGTAGGATCTATAGAAGAAGACTTTACCTTTATGATAAAACAATTTGAAAATGTAAAAATTTTGGGATACGAACTTAATCTGTCATGTCCACACGTAGAAAAAGTTGGGCTAGAAGTTGGTGACGATCCTAATCTAGTACGAAAAATAGTAAAATCAATCAAATCTCATTCCAAAGTTCCCATAATTGCAAAAGTGGGACTAGGATCATCAGATTATCTTGAAACAGTACGTGCTGCATGTGAATCAGGAATTGATGCGATAACTGCAATAAACACTGTTAGAGCAATGGGAATTGACGTTGAAACTACACGCCCTCTTCTTAGTAATAAAATTGGGGGACTCTCTGGTTCTGCAATTAAACCAATTGCGGTGAGATGCGTATATGAAATTTCATCCAAATTTGATATTCCAATAATTGGTTGTGGTGGTGTCTCAAACTGGGAAGATGCAGTTGAATTCATACTTGCTGGTGCAAGCGCAGTGCAAATTGGTAGTGCGATAGGTGAAAAATGGACTGACATATTTTCAGAAATCAATAATGGTATATCAAAATACATGGAAAAGAAAGGATTTTCAAACATAAATGAGATGATAGGAATTGCAAAGAAATTCTAACAGACCACTAGTTGTGAAAATAGAAAAAATAATAGAGGAAACACCAACAGTGCGTACACTGGTTTTTTCTGATGAAATCTTTTCCAGTGTCTTGCCAGGACAGTTTGCAATGGTGTGGATCCCCGGTGTAAATGAATTGCCAATGAGTGTGATGATAACCTTGGAAAAAGGAAAAGGTGCATTTACAGTAAGAAAACATGGTTTGGCGTCAACAGAACTTTACAATCTTAAAGTAGGCGATTACATAGGTATGCGAGGCCCTTACGGTAACTCCTTTACCATAAAACAAGGCAAACTATTGCTTGTGGGGGGAGGAACTGGACTTGTTCCATTGGTTCGGCTTTTGACATTTTTGAAAAAAACCGATGAAGTTACTATATTGATTGGCGCAAAAACTAAAGAAGAAGTATTTTTTGAAAAATTAGCAAACCAACTTCTTGAAAATAACAAGCATCAAGTAATTGTAGTGACCGAAGATGGAACGTATGGTAAATCTGGGCTTGTAACAGAAGAGATGGAAAAATTGCTATACGAAAAAAAATTTGATGCCATATATACATGTGGACCAGAAAAAATGATGCACAAAGTTGTCCAGTTAGCTCATACAAAAAAACTCCATGTTCAGGCAAGTCTTGAAAGAATGATGAAGTGTGGTATGGGTATATGCGGAAGTTGTTGCATGGGAGAAGTTCTTGTCTGTAAGGACGGCACTGTTTTTGATGGTGAATATCTTCTATCAAACAAAGAATTTGGTTTTACTCATAGAAATAAAGCCGGAATTCTTGAGAATTACTAAAATTATGTCAAATAAAACCCGAAAACTTAAAAAGATTGAGCCAAAGTACCCAAATGAGGATTGAAGTGGGTCATCCAAAAATTGTATTAACAGCAGATCGTACGTTGATGTCTCCATATCGTGGGATATCTCTTGCTACTTTCTTTGGTTGTGCACCGGCAATAGATCCACACAGATCAAAAAACAGCATCTGGTATTATTTACTAAAAAATCAAGTGACTCCAAAAGTTTTGTTTGATTTCATATGTAATACTGTAACTCACACAAATGGCATTGCAAACTTTGCTCCATATGGATTGAGAAAAGTAGAGGCGGCACTTTTGCGTGATGGATTCAAACGCGAAGATGTCGTTGTTGCACATCCTGATCATATTGAAAAATTCATTGGTCCAGAAACGCAAGTTATTGGAACCTATGAAATGGATCCACTTGGAATGGGGCCTGTCACCATGACCTTCACCTATGGTCGTAAACAGATGTCTTATGATGAATACTACAACAGAGATTTACACATGAAAATTATTGCTGCAAAGAAAAAGAATGGCAGCAACGCCAAAGTAATTGCTGGCGCATCTGGAACTTGGCAGTACAATTATGATCCCAAAAAAATTGAAGAATACGGTTTGTATGCAGTTTTAGAAGGCGAACTAGGAGGTATTGCTCCAGAAATTGATGGTCATGCTGGACAATTTTTCAATTATCTAATTGATGGGGCATTTGATAACATGAACCCATTTGCGAAAAATGATTTCAAAGTAGACATTAAAGAATTTGGAAAAGGGGAGAAAAAGTATCACGGAAGATTCATCCACTATTGGGATGAGCCAGATATTGATATGATTCCAGATATTGTGGAACCAAGTATGCATGGAATGGTTGAAGTAATGCGCGGATGTGGACGCGGTTGCAAGTTTTGTGACGTTACACTAAGACCATTAAGATATTATCCACCTGAGAAGGTCAAAAAAGAGATCGAAGTCAACCTCAAAAAGGGCGGACAGACTTCTGCATGGCTACACAGTGATGATATCTTCGTTTATGGTCTAGATCCACGAAAGACAAAGAACATGGCTCCAAACAGAGAGGCACTTGAAGAGCTTTTCAATGCTGTCATGTCAACTGGTATAGAACACACCAATCCCACACATGGTACACTTGCAGGCGCAATTGCTGATGAAAGACTGATCCCAAACATTTCAAAAATCATCAAAGCAGGCCCTGATAACATGATTGGAATACAATGTGGTTTTGAAACAGGAAGCTTGCGATTAATCGGCAAATATGCCGACAGGAAACTTTCTCCATACAAACCAGAAGAATGGCACTGGATAGTAAAAGAAGGTGTTAAGACACTAAATGAAAACCATTGGATACCTGCCTTCACTCTTATCATGGGACTAGATAACGATGAAACAGACGAGGATTCCTGGGAAACGATTCGATTGATCAATGAGCTAGAAAGAGAACAACCAGACGCAATGTTTACCACTACGCCACTAACATTTGTCCCAATTGGTCTTCTAGAGAAATCAGAATTCTTTGATATAGGAAACGAAATGGACGCTGCACAACTTGGTGTGATGTACAAAACTTGGCAACACAATTTCAAGTACGGTATTAGAAAATTCATGAATAAGACGGGTAATCATGGTACGTTAAGTAGGAAAGCCTTTACTGGATTGGCAACTGCTTTAGGTGGTGTGCCACTTGGTGCAATGGAAAAATATGCGAGAAGAAAAGGAAGAGAACACGAAAAGGTAATTGAAACTATCAAAGCAAAATACTGGTAAATCCAAATACATAAATTGAATCAGAAAAGAAATTAATTCGTGCCAACACACGGTTCGCTTACAAAGGCAGGAAAAGTTAGAGGGCAAACACCTAAAGTGCAAGCCAGAGAAAGACACAGTGTTATTTCTATAATGCGAAACAAAGAAAATTTTAGAAAAAGATTTGAACTAAAAAGAGTTCCAGGACAAAACAAACCTGGTCAAAGACCAAGACGCAGGTAGTATTTTCATTCAAAATTGTACTGGCAACATCTTTTTTTAAAAGGATGTTTTATCACTGAGGTGATGGTAGAGGAATATTGGGGAGCTTATTGGATTGGTAGTTTGCTTGCTGATGAATTACTCTTTAATGGTAAAGGTAGAAAGTGGTTCCAAAGGAAGGCTTCTTTAATTATTCGTTTGATTATCAACAGATCTGTTTCAGGTTTAAGATCCACAGATTTAACAATACCCTTAGTGATATCTAGCAGTATATTGCAATGAAGACTCTTTATTGATTACAGACTATCAGATTTTTCATAACTACATTAGACCGCACATGGCTTTAGATGGAAAGACGCCAAGTGAAGCTTGCGGAATAACTATCAAAGGCTACGACAAGTGGAAAACTTTAATTCAACAATCTAGCAGAAATCCTAAAATCAATGGAGGTCTAACTAATACAATTAGTTGACGATAGTGAATTATTAATGAATAATACTAACAAAAAAAAGCGTAAAAAAAGCATAAATGTTGTCACAAAATCAGTACAGAATATTCAGAAGTTTGTACCAAATCCAAAAACTACAAATGGATATACTACAGCTTTATTTAAAAAAGACAAACAGGATCGAGACAACAGAAATAAAATATTGGATAACATACAAACGAAGTCAGGAAAGCGGACAGTTAGAGTAGCAGATACATCTAAAACATCTGGTAAAGTAATTAGACAGCGAAAATGAGCCGACAGTTTACAGAGAGAAATATTTTGGAGATGTGCCGTTAATTTGACAGAACCACAAAACAACAACTTTAATAGGTACTCGTACCGTACCCTACGGTAAGATGGAAGATTTAAGATTAGATAGCCTTGATGGGGTTGGTCCCGTAACTACAAGAAAATTAAATGATGCAGGAGTCCATAACATTATGGATCTTCTCGTAAGAGGTCCAGTTGATATCTCTGAAATAACTGGAATGGATTTAGAAGTTGCAGTAAAATTGGTGACCAAAGCACGCCAGCAGCTAGTTGAAGATGGTAGAATAGATAAGGACTTTGTCACTGCCACCGAAATTTACAAAAGAAGACAGGACATTGGCAAGATTTCAACAGGCACAAGTGCACTAGACATGCTATTTGATGGCGGAATTGAAACTCAAGCTATTACAGAAGTTTATGGTGAATTTGGTTCTGGCAAGACGCAGTTCTGTCATACCATGTGTGTAAATGTACAAAAACCAAAAGAAGAGGGGGGGTTAGATGGCGGTGTTTTGTATATTGATACAGAAAACACATTCAGACCTGAAAGAATTGTTTCTATAGCCAAAGCAAAAGGGCTTGATCCTGAGAAAGCTCTTGATAGAATCATCGTAGCTAGAGCATACAACAGCGCACATCAGGAATTAATCATGCAAGAAGCTGGTCCTGTAATAGAAGAGAGTAAAATAAAACTAATTGTAGTCGATTCTGCTGTAGGATTATTCAGGGCAGAATTTCTTGGTAGAGGAACACTTTCAAACAGGCAACAAAGACTCAACAAGTTCATGCACCTTCTTGTAAGAACTGCTGAAACATATAACATTGCAGCCATTGCAACAAACCAAGTAATGGCATCTCCTGATACGTTCTTTGGAGATCCAACCAGACCAATTGGAGGAAATGTTGTTGCACATACAAGTACATACCGTGTGTACTTTAAGAAATCTGGAAAGAAGAGAATTGCAAGAATGGTCGACAGTCCGCATCATCCGGAGCAAGAAGTGATATTTGCTCTGACCGAAGCGGGAGTCGCAGATCCAGAAGAAGAATCAAAAAAGAAAAAGAAAGACGAAGCAGAGGAATAGATTCGTAAATTTGTAGCAAATGTTAAATTAAGGACAACTCAACTCTATTCGCATATGACTACTAAGAAGCCTCATGGTCATTCACATGGCTTTATGCATAAATCAAGATCCGTAATGACAAAGGATCACGTTAGAGGAGTCTCTTTTCTATTGCGAGAATTCAAGGAGGGAGATAGAGCACTAGTAATCATTGATCCAACTCAACACAAGGCATTACCTCATAGAAGGTATCATGGTAAAGTAGGGACTGTAACGGATGTAGGACGAAGAACCGTAACGCTTGACGTTAAGCTTGGTAACAAGACAAAGACTCTAATCACAAGATTAGATCATATCAAACCATTTGGTGTTTAAGCATGGAAGAAATAAGAAAAAAACAATCAATATCCATTTCTGAAGTCAAGGAGCTTATGGAAAAATCAGACCCAGAATCTATGGACCAGATACAACGCTGGACATATGACTATGTTTTGAAATTTGCTAAACTAGATGGAAAGGTTGCAAAGAAACTAAAACAACAACTTGTTAAAGACTGCGGCATCACAGAAGAAGAAGCAGTAGAAATTGTAAATAACCTTCCAACAACTGAAGCAGAACTACGAGCTTTTACTTTTGGTTGGAAAAAGCTGATTCTAGCTGAAACGCTAGAAAAGATGCTGAAAATTATCAAGGAGAACGTATAATCTCGAGTGATTGTTCTTGGAAAGAACTCAACCTAGAAAGTATGAAGAGTACGCATACGTCTTAGACTTTGTATCACGAGGAAAATCTCGAACTGTTAGAGGCCGCGATGGAATAATAATAACAGCATTAGGCGAAGACAGATTAACTATACTAGAATTACTTGGCGTCCCAAACTCTACATTTGAAATTGGAGAAAGGGTATACATTGGAAAAGAAGGAAGAACAAAAGTGCTCTCTGTATTGGGAAGATTAGAACATAACAACATTTCAGCAGCTGCACAAAGTGAACTTGCGGGAGTAGTGGAAAAAATCGTCTTACAAAACGAACAAAGATTCATAGATTATCTAAACAACGCACAGCCACTAACTCCAAGAATTCATGCATTGGAATTAATCCCCGGAATCGGTAAGACATACATGAAAATAATGCTTGAAGAACGTGAAAAGAAAAAATTTACAGACTTTAAGGATTTACAAGATAGGGTGGGATTAAAAGAACCTGTAAAACAAATTACAAAGAGGATACTTGAAGAAATAACTGGTGAATCAAGAATGAACCTCTTTGTCAGACGATGAATAGACGTCAATTACTTGGTCAACACTTTCTAATATCAAAATCCATCGCAAAATCAATTGTTGATTATGCTAACATAACAAAAAAGGATACAGTTCTGGAGATTGGCACAGGAAAAGGAATACTTTTACCATTTCTTTGTAGTAATGCAAAAAAAGTAATATCTGTAGAAACAGACAAAGAACTTTACCTTGCTGCATCAAAGAAATTCTCTTATTTTGCTAATCTAGAGTTGGTTTACGGAGATGGACTAGAGCAAGATCAAGAATTTACGATTCTTGTATCAAATCTACCATATTCTGAAAGCCGAAGGACTATAGAATGGTTAATTCAAAAGAAATACTCACACGCTGTAATTATGGTACAAAAAGAATTTGCTGAAAAACTGATGGCAGAGGTTGGTAAAAACCGTAGAGCAATAACAGTTCTTGCAAGCTATAGTGCAAAAATAGAATCACTCGAGGAGGTAAAAAACTCCAATTTTTCTCCGCCTCCAAAAGTGGATTCTGTTGTTCTAAAATTTACAAAAACGCACCAATTACCAAAGAGTATCATAAATACTGTAAACAGACTCTTTTCGTATAGGCGAAAAACCATTCATAATATTGGTAAAGAATTTAGAATGCCGATAGACTCAAAAAAAAGACTTGAAGACCTGACAAATAGTGAGATAATAAAACTTGCAAAACAAATTAACAAAAACTGAACATTATTCGCCCTCTGAAGACACTATTTTTTTTGCAAATTACATTGAGGATGAAAAAGGGAATAATGCTCTTGATATTGGTACTGGTTCTGGTTATCTGGCCCAAGTTCTACTTACAAACTTCAATCATGTAGTTGCTACAGACACTAATTATAATTCAATAAAGAAAGCACATGCCGTAATTGATGATTGTGTTTGTTGTAATGCAGCAGATGCTTTGCACATTGACTTTGATCTAGTTATTTGTAATATGCCGTATTTGCCATCAGATGAAATTGTAGATGCTACAGTGGATGGTCTACATGAAGGACTAGAAGTTCCATTTAGAATTATTAAATCAGCTAAAAATGTTTTGAAAAAAAACGGTAAGATGATTTTCTTAACTTCCTCACTTGCAAATTATGAAAAATTATTAAAACAAACTGAATCGTTGGGATTTCATGTAAAAATAGTTGCAACAAAGAAAATCTTCTTTGAAGAGCTAATTCTCGTTGAGGCAATAAACTAGTTATTTACTGAGTTTTTGTTTTGCTATTTCTGCAATGGCATCAGCCATTTTTGAGGTAGGAGTATTGCCCCCAATATCGTACGTAACATATTTCCCTTCATTAATCACTTGTTCAGTAGCAGAAAAAATTGCATCCTTTATTTGAGACTCGCCCAAGTATTCGACCATCCATGCTCCAGATAAAATAGCTGCTGTGGGATTGACCTTGTCCATGTCTTTGTATTTTGGTGCACTTCCGTGTGCAGGTTCAAACATTGCATATGAATCCCCTATGTTTGCAGAGTATACATTTCCGATAGAACCAATGTTTCCAGAGGCGCATTCTGAAATAATATCCATGAACAAATTTGTGCTTAACAAAATAGAATCGTTGAATCTCTCTGGATTTTTGACTAGTTGTTGTGTCATGTTGTCTATGTAATATTCTTCAACATCGATTCCAGGACTCTCTCTGATTCCTTTTTCAACCTCGCTCCAAAATATCCCATCAGTTTCCTTGAGAATGTTTCGCTTTGTAATTGCAAAGATCTTTTTTAGGTTGTGTTTCTTTGCATACGAAAAGGCAGCACTAACTATTCTTTGGCAACCTTTTCGTGTGATCTTTCTTATAGCTATTGCAGCATCATCTGATATCTTAAACTCTATTCCTGCATAGAGTCCCTCTGTTGCCTCCCTGAAACAAACAAAGTTAAGCTTTTTGTTTGGTGACAATCTATCATATGTTTTGATCGGTCTTATGTTGCTGTAAAGTTCAAATTTCTGGCGGATGGTAACTGCAACACTTCTTGGGGCATTTGGTTTAGGAATAGTAGTAGTCGGTCCTTTGTAACAAGCATTACTTTCTTCAAGCAATTTCATTGTAGTATCTGGTATGTATGTTGCACCTCCGTATTTTTCCCATTGTTCAGAACCAGCTTCACACAAAATCAATTCAGTCTGACTATTACATGACTTTAAGACATGCATCATTGCATTCACAAGCTCGGGACCAGTACCATCTCCTTTAATAACTGCAGCTTGCTTGGCCAAAACAGACAAGTTTGTCGGACTAGTCTATTTAACTCTAACGAAGAAATTTTTATTTTTGTATAAAACGAAGAAGAGTATCATATTATCAAAAAACCCAATCCTTAAACTATGACCATGTATTGATAAAGAATCATGAAAATAGTACAGCTCTCAGACATACATGTTGGTTCCCAATTTAGTGAAGAAATATTCGATAATGTAGTTGAGGAAGTAAACGATCTAGGACCTGCTGCTGTACTAGTTACAGGAGACCTTACAAATGAAGGACTTAAAAAAGAATATGAAAAATGCAAAGCAAAATTTGCCAAATTTGAAGTTGATAAAATAATTGCAATAAGCGGAAACCACGACTATAGAAACACGGGATATCTATTGTTCAGGAAATTCTTTCCATTTGAAACCATCAACATTCTTGATGATGATGTTGTCTTGGTTACTTTGGGAACGGCAAGACCAGATAGAGACGAGGGTGAAGTGGGGTATAGACAAAATTTATGGTTAGAACGCACCATGAAGAAATACCCAAAAAGTACCAAAATTGTTGCAATGCATCACCATTTGATAGGAATTCCTGACAGCGGAACTGATAGAGTCACAGTAATTGATGCAGGCGATGTTTTACGTACTGCACTTTCAAGCAAGGTTGATTTGGTGTTATGCGGTCACAAACACAGACCTTGGATCTGGGATTTTGGAAACCTTTCTATAGTAAATGCTGGAACTACCTCTTCCGAAAGGATGCGAGGTTTTTTTGAAAATACTTACAATGTTATTAACATTGAAAAAAACAAGATTAGAGTGGATCTTAAAATCGTGGGCGGAAAACGTTTTCCGCTAAAAGATCTTGTAACAAACTACACTCGCTTTGGCGAAGAGTAAGCTAGATTAATTAACAGTTGTAATTTTCAGCACCTGTGTGCGGGGGTCGCCTAGCCTGGTAGGGCGTGGGATTGCTAATCCCATGTCCGCAAGGACCCGTGGGTTCGAATCCCACTCCCCGCGCTTTTTGAAAACCAAGACGATTAGACTTAATAATACGACTTTTGAATTGGGGAATAATGGTGCGAAGGAAAACTGTAAAAGCAAAACCAAGTTCACCAAGAAATGTAACTACTGGTCTGTGTCCAAAATGTGGAACGATTGGCAAGATTTTGATTATAGGGGCTACTGGTGTTGAAAAAGGCAAATGCCAATCATGTAACTCTGAATTTACACTATAAAATAAAAACTGATTATGCTATCAAAAATGACCCATAAATTTTTAAGGTCATTTTTGTGCTGTATATTTGTATGAGCACAGAGAACGAAGAATCAATTTATGAGAGAGTAGCAAGACTGGAAGACGAGATTGCCACTCTTAAAAATGAAATCGATGTAATAAAAAGCGCTATACGAAACAAAATAGCTCGTCATGAAGTGTCACAAATAAAGCACGGCAAGGACATCGCGTCAATTATTGACTAGTTCTCTCTTTAATACTCTTAATCAAATCTAGTACTCCGTCAATATCATCTGCTTCAGGTGATAGCTCCAAGTATTTGTTTAGTGATTCCAGTGCTAGATCATAATGAAGTAATCTTGCTTCTAAGATTCCCTTGTCCCTCACCTCTTCTGCAGCATTTGGTTCAATATTGAGAATAAAATTGATGCAACGCATTGCTAAATCATAATTAAATGACTCAGTGTAAGAGTTTTTGAGGTTTCTACAGATCCGTATCAAAATTTTTTCATGCTCAAGTTCGTCTAAAAATTGGGGTACAAACCTGACTTCTCCACCATAACTCCTGTTAAGGACTCCATGAAGGTCATCTATTGTAAGTATCCTGCCACCCACAAAAGGATCAATTATCATTTCTTCTGTATATTTCACAAGAAAATGACTTGGAAAACCAACTGGACGTAAATCAAGTCCTATGTGTCTGGCAAACTCGATATAGATTATCGATAGTGTTATTGGGATACCGATCTTTTTGTCAATCACTACATTTAGGAAATTATTATCTGGATTATAGTAATCATCCTTATTTCCAGAAAATCCCAATGTGTTAAACATGTATTCGTTTAACGTAGAAATAAGAAATGTTGGGTTTTTTACATCTGATATTAAATCCCGTAAGGTTTCACCCATGTTGTTCAATCTATCTACATATTCTGTTACACTCAAATTTGGATATCCAAAAATCTGTGCTAGCTTGAGACATTTTTCTACAAGTGAATGTCTTGAATCTGAGACATATGATACTAGTTCCGCAACAAATGGATCAAAATCCTGACTCATGCCGTTGAAGATATATCTCGGGGTTTTTTAGCTCACTTGTAGTTGGGGGATTTCCAATCAAAATCTGATAAGTACTCTTACCAAGTTTTGCAAATATTGCCTCTGTAAAGTCTTTTCCCATGCTTTTTCTAATTTGATATGTGGTAATATCGCTATTGGCAAATGTAACAAGATAGTTTTGAAAGTCCTTGTCATCTTTTAGAATATTTTGTACTGCGAATTCTGCCATGCCTTCCATTGTAGTAAACGCTGCATGATGAATCTGTATTGGTTTTAACCATCTCTGATATATGTCTAGTAAATTTGGAATCATTTCAGAAATTTTTGGATCTACTGTTACTTTGGTAAAGGTCATTACATCAGGACCTAATACTTGAACAATAAATGTGTCAGGGTTTAAAACAAAAAAGAGATTAGCTCTTCTAGCTATGGGGAATTCTTCCGGGATGGGTGGTATTTGCAAATATTCAGAAAGTTTGTTTACAGCCTGATCGTCTAAAGAAAGAATTATTTTTGCAAGTTCTTCATTTATCGCATTGACTTCTCTTACCGCTTGTTTGTTTTTCTCTTGAAGGTTTCTTTGGATTGAGTGTATCTGTTCTTCAAGTATTGTCATCTTTAACGCCCCAATGTATCCTGAATTTATTTGATCAAAATTGGATTCGTATGGTTGACCCTTCTTGTGTAAAATTATCTGTGGATAACTCTCAAGAACAAATTTGTTTAAAAATATCTTAGAATCAAGATAGTCCCCATAAGTAGTAGAAATCTTGGAAATGTATGATTTTGCATATGTGGAATATACCAGGAACTTCATCGTATCTTTTTTCATAAGTTCACCCAGTTTGTCTATTTTTTCAAGAGCTATTGCTGTAAAAAGTTCATCCACAAATTCAACTGAATCTTTTGTTGGGAAAACCTTTCTTCCTTTTAGTTTTTTGAGTTCAACTAGATCTAAAAAGTCAATTGTCGTTTCAGGAGAAACAACAATGCCTGTAAACTCTGATACTTTTTCTGCCATCTTGGGAAAAATGGAATAAGCTAGGATCTTGATGTCTTCAAATTTTACTATGGAAGACAGGGCTTGTATCGCAATAGAAGATGTAGAAGTTATCTCCCTTTCTTCATTAATTTCAACAGACAACTGATCCATTAATGCTAAAGCAAATTCCCCAAACTCTTCCATCTAAATGGTGATGCTCTGAACTAATTTAACATTAATTATTGTATACGGGTGTATTTCATCTATAAATAAGATAATTCACATGAAAAAACATTACTGAGTATATATAGTGGAAAGATACCGAATCAAACATGACTCAAACAAAGCCAATGGTAAGTATTGTAAATGTCGTAGCTTCAGCATCTGTTGATCAAAGAATTGATCTCAATGATATTACAAAAAAATTTCCTGATACCGAATATCATCCTGAACAGTTTCCAGGATTGGTATTTAGACAAAAATTACCAAAAACTGCAACACTGATCTTCAGCTCTGGTAAAATGGTTTGTACTGGAGCAAAATCTGAAGAACAGTCACTAAATGCAGTAAAAAGTGTGGTTCAAAAACTCCGAAAAAGCAAAATAAAGATAAAAAATGAACCAGTTATTGTAATACAAAATATTGTAGCTTCGGTAAATCTTGGTGGTAAAGTTCATCTAGAGAAAGCAGCAAGAAGCCTTCCACGAAGCATGTACGAACCAGAACAGTTTCCTGGATTGATACACAGAATGCTTGACCCAAAGACAGTGATTTTGATTTTTGCATCAGGAAAATTAGTTTGTACTGGAGCAAAAAAGGAAACCGAAGTGTATAGATCAGTGCACAACCTGCACACGATGCTTGAGGAAAAAGAACTAATGATATACGATCGATAAGTGGTTTTTATCTACAAATTGTTCTTTTTAGATGAATTTTCTGACTTTAAGACCATTCTTATTGAACATACGCATACACAATATATGCAAACAAGATGTAAGGTTGGATTCAAATTTACTACAGTAGATTCGCCTTATTACATAGGTGGGATGTGTGATCCTTTGATTGATCTGATAGATATTGAAAAGAAACTGCCTGATCATATCAAGAAATCGCACTATAAAAAAGATAGAGGTTCAACAAAAGTATCTGCAGAATATTTCATAAGTTATGATGACTCGGATCTTCCAACGCAAGAGAGTTCTTTTGCAAAATTCGTGGGCAGAGATCCATACGAAGAGTTGCTTGAAAATGATATTGAACTAGTAAAAAACCTTATAAAAAAAACATATGGCGTAAGCAAAAATCAGAATGATAAAATTGAACACAAAATAATACTTGAAGATAATAAATTAATCAAGGCTTAACTGATTCTGCAGAACAAATTATGGTAATACTACCAGCTGACCTATCATGCTTGGTAAATCATACGTGCAGTAATACGTGAAGGTGCCAACAGTATCAACTGTGAAACTAATTGTAGCGGTTTCTCCACCTGCTAGATCGTAATTCATCTCATATGGATCTTCCATAGTGAAGGTGTGTCTATCATCTGGCTCTTCAGCTGTATTGATGAAGTGAATTGTTACATTATCCCCTTTATGCACTACAATTTCTGTTAAAGAAAAGACGGCTACTGGCACACCTAGTTTTTCCTCATCTGCGTTTAACTCTTGTGTGAAAATATAATACTCATTTTTACCCACACCAGGAGCCCCCACTTCCAAATTTTCTGTGGCTTCATGTTCTGTTATTGAACTAATCTTGTCATTGAGTGTAACAAGCATTGTCAGGGCTGCACCCGACATTATTATCGCTATGGCAATACCAATTATCATGCCTACTGTTAACACATTTCTTGAACCCATGAAATTCTAGCCACACTGTTATTATTGAAACTATTACTTAAAGTGGTATAACGATTTTTAGAGTTGAAAACTTGAATAGATCTATCTTTTAGAATATGTCCGATAGTTGATTTAGACCATCTCAAGTGACTCGTAATCTTTTGTCAGAATTAAACACAAATGTATATACCGGGGTGGGTTTGACTCGAAAAGTGCGAAACCGGGAAATACCGGGGGTGGGTTTCGAACCCACGACCTCCAGATTATGAGTATTACCCTTTATTGAGGAGACTGGCACTCTAGGCCAGGCTGAGCTACCCCGGCACAAATTCGCCTAACTTCTTGATGCAATTAAATGTAGCTTGAATGAGATAACTAAATTTTAGTCCAAATCCGGAGTGCATAACTAGAATCATTGTTAAATTATACCTTATGAAAAAATAATTCTAATCTTGAAACGTGTTTAATAAATCTGGGTCAAATGTTACAGCATTCGCAGGATCTGTAGCATAAATAAAACGATGATGATTCTGGAGAAGTTGAGCAATCCAGATTGGACGCTTACTCCTTTCAATGCCATTAACATCATAGGTACACAAAAAAGAACATTGGTACTTGTTAAAATTTGAATGAAACA
>JAHEYZ010000023.1 GCA_023251295.1 Nitrosotalea sp.
TTTTTCCTCCTCCAAACACAACCTCGTCTCCATATGTTAGCAAGTTTTTTTCAATTTCAATAATTAGATCCGTATCTGCAAGCCTGATTTTATCACCAACTGTAGGTCCATACAAATCTGAATACTGCTTTCTTGGAATTTTTAGAACCATCTATATCATATCTTTGAATCCTTTTTCTTTTGCTTTTTTGAGTGCTAGATTTTTCTTGAGATCTAATTTTCCATTGACAAGTCCATTGAAACCATATACGATTCTCTTTCCACCGTATTCTGTTATCTCAACTTCTTTTGTATCGCCTGGTTCAAATCTGATTGAAGTCCCTGCGGGAATGTTAAGATGATATCCATATGCCTTTTCTCGCGGAAATGCAAGATACTTGTTTACCTCAAAAAAATGTGTATGAGAACCAACTTGGATAGGTCTGTCACCAGTATTGCTTACTTTAATTTTTAGTGTCTTTCTTCCAACATTTGCAATTACTGGATATTTTGACAGAAAATATTCTCCAGGAATCAATCTAGATCACACAATTGGGTCATGGACAGTTACAAGTTTAGTGCCATCTTCAAAGGTAGCTTCTACCTGCACAGTTTTTACAAGTTCAGGAACTCCTGATAAAACATCATTTCTTGTTAGCACCTTTCTACCGCTTCGCATCAACTTGGAAACGGACTTGCCATCTCTGGCACCTTCAACAATGTGATCAGCAATTAGGGCTACAGCTTCAGGATAATTAAGCTTCAAACCTCTTGATTTTCTTTTACGTGCAACCTCTGCAGTCATAAAAATATACAATTTGTCAATCTCTTTTGGAGTAAGCATCATGTAATGAGCAACATATCGATGCTTCATGTATTTATAATTGACTTGAAAACAAACAAAATCCCTAATTCTAGGAAAAACATAATTTCAATGTTTAAAGTGTATTATTATGCATATGATAACTTCTGTTGTTGGCAATATCTTTCGTGATATGACACTCCAAAGCAGATTCAAAAAGATGAAATCTGTTGGAAATTATGAAAGATTACAAATCTCTAGATTAGAAACGGAACGGGGCAGGCTAAGAAGGAAAACTGACAGGGGAACAGATGTAGGATTGGTACTAAAATCTGGAACAAAACTGCATCACGGTGATGTTTTGTTATCTACGCAGAAGAAACTTATCGTTGTTGAACAACTGCCCGAAAAAATCATCTCTATTAGACTAGAGAAAAAATCAAAGAATCTGACTCAGTTATGTGTGATAATAGGTCACATTATAGGAAATAGGCACAGACCAATTGCAGTTGATGATAAAGGCATAATTTCCTTTCCTATACTGGCAGATTCAGAAGTTGATGTATTTAGAAAGTTATTACATACTGTGATAGACCATATAGAATTGAAAATAGAAGAAGGAATCTTTCAACCAACAGAAGGAATGGATGTACATGAACACTAATGAATTCCATCTCATGCAACTTGCAGATTCTTTTTTCCCATCTGGTATGTTTGGCATGTCAGGTGGATTGGAATCTTTTGTTAAGCATGGCAAGATTAAAACTGAAAGAGACATTTTACAATTCATACAACAACAAATACGTTTTCAACTTGCACCTTGTGACTGTATAGTTTTGAATGAAGCAATGAATGCTGCGCAAGATGATGATATTGCTAGAATAGTTGATATTGATAACAGATTTTTTTCAATGAAACTAATTAAAGAAATCAGAAATGCCTCAATTAGATCAGGACCACAAATGATGAATTGTGTGATCTACATGACTTCCAATAAAGAAAATAAATTTACTCGTAAATATCAAGGTAAAATAGAATCAAAACAAAGTGCTGGTACATATCCTGTTTGTTTAGGAGTCTCTGCAAATTGTCTTCATATATCAAAACAAAGTGCTGTCAGGATGATGCTTTATTCTTATAGTGTTAGTGTAATAGGAGCGGCACTTCGATTGGGAATAATTCAACATTTGAATGGTCAATGGATTCTTACACAATTGGAAGATGACATTAGCACATTAATTAAGGACATTCCAAGAAAATCTCTAAACGACATGTGGCAGCTAACTCCATTTACAGATATTTTACAAATGGATCATGAGCATGATGATTCTAGAATGTTTATTACATAATTTTAGGTAGCTATTTTCATGCATACTCGTAGCAGATCCATTCCAAAACTTGGAATAGGTGGACCGGTTGGTTCTGGTAAAACTCGACTAATTGAAATGCTTGTCCCCATTTTAAGCAAAAAGGGTTATCGTTGTTGTATAATTTCAAACGATGTGATATCTAAGGAGGATGCAGAACGAATGAAACGCATCTTAGCCACCGAATCAAAAATAATGCCAGAAGACATGATTATAGGAATTGCAACTGGTGGCTGTCCACATACTGCTATCCGTGAAGATCCGTCAATTAATCTGGCAGTAGTAAACGAAATAGAACAAAAAGATCCTACCTTGGACTTGATAATAATAGAAAGTGGTGGAGATAATATTATGACTACATTTAGCCCCGCACTTGCAGATTATTTCATATACATCGTAGATGTTTCTGGGGGAGACAAATATCCACGTAAGGGTGGTTTGGGAATAGAAAGCTGTGATCTTCTTGTAATTAACAAAATCGATTTAGCACTATACGTAGGAGCAGATCTTTCAATAATGGAACATGATGCAAAATTGATTAGATCAAACAAACCATTTGAATTCGTTAACTGTAAAACTGGTTTAGGTGTGAATCGTATAGCAGAACATATAATCAATGATTTACTATTTAACAAAAAACCATTACAAAAGATGAGTCATAAATGATGAATTTCAAAACACCTTCCCAATTTCAGGCTTATGACAAAGTCAAATCTTCTGAAATTGGCAATAATGGGATTATAAAAATAGAACTTGCTACAGGCACTGATTCTAAAACTTTCATTAAAGATTTGCAAACAAAAGCTCCGCTTTTAATCCAAAAAGCAATGTATCCTGACACCGAATTTCCAAAAACTGCTCATATCTATATCATGTCGTCATCAGGTGGAATACTACAAGGTGATAAAATGGAAATTGACATCATAGCTGGCAAGAATACTTCATCATACATCACTACACAGGCAGCCACGAAAATATACAAAATGGAAAAAAGATACGCCTCGCAATATGTTACTATTTGCACTCAAAATGATAGCTATTTAGAATTTTTACCTAATCAAATCATTCCTTATAAATCGTCCAAATTTTATCAAGAAGTTAATCTAAAAATTGGAACAAATTCTACTATGATATATTCTGAAATAATTTCTGCGGGTAGAATGGCATCTGGAGAAAAATTTGATTTTGATATCTGCTTTCTCCGTCTAACTGCATATAATGAAAATGATAAGATACTTTTTTCAGACGTACTCAATTTGGAGCCTGGAAAAAATAGTAAAGAATTTGAATATCTATTTGCAAACAAGACAATTTGTTCTACTGTGTACATAATCACAAAATTGGTCAAATATGAAGAAATTGATTCTGAGATTTACTCCTCCATGAAAAATAAATCTATACTAGCAGGATGTTCAACATTGCCTTATGATTCTGGAATGGTTGTAAGAATACTTTCAAACTCGATAGATGAGATAAAAGATCTAATTAGTACTATTGTCAATATTGTTAGAAGGCGTGTGCCGCAAAATCATACATTAGCACAACATTAATCCAAGATACAGCTTAACGTACAAAAACTGCGTTGAAATAAATTAATTCGTTTAGATATCCACTCTAATTATTTCCATTAATTATATCGAGGCTGACACATTTTTATAATTATTAAATCTATAGGGAGAGATTATGAATCCAATCGAGCATCTATTGGGCGAAGATGTAAGGCGTAGTGAGGGTGAACAAGCACGCAGATATAATTTACTTGCGGCAAAACTGATTGCAGAATTTATCAAAAGCTCACTAGGACCACGAGGATTTGAAAAGATGTACATTGATCTCTTAGGCGAAGTCACAATTACAAAAGACGGTGCAACTATGTTGCGTAAAATTGACGTTGAACACCCTGCGGCCAAGGTCTTGATTGAGGCATCAAATGCTGTAGACAACGAGGTAGGCGATGGCACCATTTCCGTGGTAGTCTTAGCTGGCTCTCTTGTTGAAAAGGCAGAAGAACTATTGGATATGGGAATTTCTCCCTCTATAATTGAGACAGGATTTCTACACGGATTAGAAATTGCACTTAAAACCCTAGAAGAAATTGCTATACCATATAAGAATTCTGATAGAAACATTATGGAAAAACTTGCTAACACTTGCCTGGCTTCTAAAGCAATATCTTTTCTTGCTCAACAAGAAAACACTGTTGCAAAACTTGTGGTTGATGCTTTTTACACGATTGCAGATTTTGTAAACGATAAAGTTGAAGTCGATGACATTAAGATTGAAGAAAAACCTGGTAATACATCAGACATCAAACTTGTGAAGGGTGTTGTTATTGATAAGACCATTGACAATTCTGGCATGCCTCGACTTATCAATGATGCAAAAATTCTTCTTATCAACGAAGAACTGGATGATAAACGAACAAAAACTGACGCAGAAATCATAATCACATCGCCACACCAAATTCAATCATATCTGACCAAAGAATCAGATATGATAAAACTAAAATCTCAAAATATAATTAATTCTGGAGCTAACGTAGTAATTTCACAAAAAGGCATCAGTCTTCTTGCACAACATTACCTTGCCAAAGTAGGTATTATCTCAATTAAAAGAGTAAAAGAAAATGATTTGTTTTGGCTTCAAAAAGCAACAGGTGCAACCATTACTGATGATCTGGATAATATTTCTGAAAAACAACTCGGTTACGCTAGTAAAGTATACGAGAAATTTGTTGGTGATGACAAAATGGTATTTGTTGATGGTTGTAGAAATCCTAAATCTGTAACCCTTTTACTTAGAGCAAACTCAAAAAGATTACTTGATGAATATCATCGTTCTGTATTAGACGCAATTTCAGTCCTAAAAGATTTTTTTATTAAACCTATGATTGTAGCAGGGGGAGGATCAACTGAAGCGATCATTGCATCCAGGATTAGAAGCAAGGCAAGATCAATTAATGGAAGAGAGCAGATTGTCGTTCAAAAATTCTCAGATGCATTAGAAGAGATCCCACTTACTATTGCAAGAAATGCAGGTATGAATGTAGTTGATACGATTACCCAGTTAAGATCAAAAAGTTTTACATTTTATCACGGAAAAAAACACTCGTGGTATGGAATTGATGCTATTGAAAGAAAAATTAAAGAAATGTTTTCGCAAAATGTTATAGAACCATATTTAGTTAAAGAACAAGTTCTTAAAACTGCTGTAGAAGTGACTACACGATTGATACGAGTTGATCACGTCCTAATGGCAAAGCCTGTAATGTATACTCATACGCATGCAGATGGTACAACGCATACTCATGCTGAAGGACAAAAAAAACATGATCACTTTGACAAACTAGGAAAACAACAACGCCCTTCACACCATTATTATTAAATTGGTATCCGGTTTCTCTAACCTGTTCTAAGGATTAATTACTTAAGCCTGTGATTTGTTTCTTGTCAGGGATTCAATGCGCCCTTTGTGTTTTTCCTTATACAAAGTTCTACAAGAAGTACAGCAAAAAAACCTCTCCATGTTTGCAAATTTGAAAATACTTGGTTTTCCTTGTACGGAGCCTTTGCAATAATCACAAGTTAACTTCACTAACGTGCCTTTGTCAAGTTTTATGCCATGACCTTGATGTACTTTGTAACGAATTTGATTTAGTCGTTCACTTGTCTTACTCTCCAATTTTCCCATGTCTAAAACAGGAGAAACTGCCTTTATCAAACCAACATTAACAAGCCTCTCATATCTGGCTTTGACAGTTGGAGTACTGACTTTGATCTCTCTGGAAATCTGGCGGAAGGATTTCCTTCCATCTCTGATAAGTGATTCAAGTAAAGCAACATCAATCTCATCTAATTTAAAAGGCATTCATTGACGATATTTCGTTATCTATATTTGAACATTTTATTTTTGTAAAGAGATTCCTAACTTGCCATTTGTAAAGTTCGAAGTTTAAGTATCAATCTATTGATAAAAAATATATGTCAGCACAAATTGTAGCAAAGAAATCAGTATTGATAATAGCATTTGCCTTATTTTCTCTAGTTTTTGTTGGAATAGTTTTTTCACTAACTAGCAATTTTGTTGTTAGAGAAGATCAAAACGCGTCCTATCTGTCTTGGCTGATAATTGCTTATGTTGCAGGTCTTTCTATGATAGTGTTACCCTGCACATTACCGCTAGTCTTCATCATAATTCCATTAAGCATGGGTCAAGGACACAAAAAAGGACTTGGTATGGCTTTGTTATTTGGAGCTGGACTAACAGCAACAATCACTTCTTACGGAATTGGAATTGCAATTCTAGGTAAAACAGCTTCATTGGATCAAATTTCTTTTCTAATGTTTCTTGTTGCAGGAATAGCTGCTTTTGTCTTTGGCTTGTCACAACTAAAGCTCATTAAACTAAAGATGCCATCTTATTCCGGTACGCCAAGATTCATTCAAAATCGCGGTGATTATGCAAAGTCTTTTCTGATGGGTACTTTGTTGGGTAATGCTGGAGTTGGGTGTCCAAACCCATTGTTTTACTGGTTGCTAATTTATGTTGCAAACACAGGTAGTATCGAAATTGGGGCCTCACTTGGTCTTGTTCATGGGATAGGAAGATCCATTCCATTAATTCTCATGTCCGTACTTGCAATTATGGGAATAAATGCTACAAAGAATCTCACATCAAAAAGAATTTCAATTGAAAAAGCCACAGGATGGATGCTTATTGTTATTGGCTCATTTCTGATAATTAATGGACTTCCAGGAGGACACCAATGGTACGAAGGAACATTTGTTCACATTGCGTGGAACAACTTTGTATCTATCACTAATATTCCTCCAGAGTTTCATGTTGGGCAGCATATGCACAAAAACATCTATGGATATGAAATTCCTAAAGACTATGCGCCGATCATATTATTTGGTCTAATAGCTGTACCTGTTGCATGGTATCTGATTAATAAGAAAAAGGAGGAAATAGTATGAAAGATCCAGTGTGCGGAATGGAAGTAGAAGAGAAAGGTGAATCATTGACTCATAATGGAAAAGAGTACAGATTTTGTTGTGCTAGCTGCAGGTGGGCTTTTGAAAAAGACCCAAAACAATTTGTAGAAAAGACATGAAAGTAGAAATATTGACTACACCAGACTGTGCAAATTGCAGCATACTTGAAAAGATGCTCGATGACATTGGAGTTTCATATGAAAAAATAGACATAACTGAAAAACCAGAATATCTTAAAAAATATCCAATATACACCGCACCTGGATTGGTTTTAAATGGAAAATTAGAATTTACTGGTATACCAAAGAAAGAAAAACTCGTTGAAAAACTAAAGATAGTAAAATGAAATGTTTCACAACATTATACTTGTAATTTAAGATTTTTTCCAAAGACCTTTTAATTGTTTGAAGGTACACGAAACTGTCCAAAATGGCAGGTGATCCATATGTAAAGCGTCTCTTGTGGTTTGTCTTTGCTGGATCAAAGGGCGGTCCAAACAGAATGCGTCTCATATCCACGATAAGAAAAACTCCGCTTAATGCTAATCAACTAGCAAAAGAGCTTGGATTAGATTACAAAGCAATCCAACATCACATAGGTGTTCTTGAAAAAAACAATCTCATAACACGAATTGGTGACAAATACGGAGTCACTTTTTTTATTTCTACGTTCTTGGAAGTCAATTTAGAAACATTTGACGAAATTGTAACCAAATTGGAAAAAAGTAAATAAGCTTTGTGGGATGATTTTTTCTTACATGGATCCAATAATGACAATCAGCACGATCGTATCTGGTCTAAACATGATTGTGCTAGGTGTTATGATTAGTGTATTTGCTAAGATGTATCAAAAAACAAAAGCACAACTTCCATTAGGCATGATATTTTTTTCTGCACTGTTATTTTTGCATAACATAATTGGAGTATATGCATACTTTTCAATGATGGAGCTTTATGCCGCAGCGCTTTTACCATATCTTCTTGCTGTTCATATCGCAGAATTTGCTGGTATCTTGATATTTCTTAAGATAACCTTGCAGTAGATTTGATTTATTTGTAAGTTCTTTACAGTGATTTTATGAATCAACAGTACAAGGAATATCTCAAACTAAACAAGAATATTTTCTTTGGATACCTTGCATCTGTTGTCATTTCGGCTCTTGTTGCACAATTACTTTCAGAACAAGTGTACTACCTTAACACAACTTTTACGCTTTTAGTAGATTATTCAGTATACCTTTCTACATTTGGTGGGTTGTATTACTATGATAACAGAAAAAAGTACAAACTAGAATCAGGAGAAACCAACTGGTTTGTACTAAAAAAAGACCTAATCAGACTCACATCATCACTTGGTATCGGAGAAATCGTATACATGATAACAAGATGGGTCTTACAATATTATCTTCTTGTTCAAGTATACGAACCATACTTGGCATCTATAATATCGCAGTCTATTTCGTTTGTTATATTTATAATAGTTGTAAATGTGGGCATAAAAATAACTGGTCTATACAAAGATGACGCTTAGCATTTACGTAGATGGCTCAGGAGGATCAAATTCCGGATATGGTTTTTTTGTAAAGGAAACCGGGGAATCTTTCTATAAAGGGGAACCAAGTATTACGAATAATCAAGCAGAGTATCTTGCTATAATAACAGTCTTGAAAAAATTTCTAGATCACAAAGACGAGATATCCGTCTACAGTGATTCTAAAAACACAGTATCCCAACTAAATCACGAATATGCCATAAACAGCCCAGAACTTAGAATTTTGGCTATGGAAGCTTGGAATTTGATGGGAAAATATTCCAATCTTTCAATAAGATGGATTCCAAGAAAAGAAAACCTAGCAGGAAAGATGCTTGGAAGTTAGTGACAACGGATAACTTATTATACAATCTAATTTGATCCCAATTCATTAAAAATGACCGAATCTGTTTTTCTTTCTCCAAAATCTATTGCAATAATCGGTGCATCAGATAAAGAAGGCAGTGTAGGACGAGCAATTACATCAAATATAATGAAAGGATACACTGGAAAAATTTTTCCAATCAGTCCTACTAGAGATACAGTATTTGATAAAAAAGCATACAAGAACGTACTTGAAGTTCCAGAAGAAATTGATCTTGCAGTAATTATAACAAAAAATGATGTAGTGCCCTCTGTACTAGAAGAATGTGGCAAGAAGAAGATTAAAGGTGCTATTGTAATTACTGCTGGATTCAAAGAAGTAAATGAAGAAGGAGCTGCATTAGAGAGAAGACTAGGAGAAATCGCAAGACACCATGGTCTTAGAATAATAGGTCCAAACTGTCTTGGTGTGATGAATCTTGCACCGCAAACAATGATGAATTCAACATTCCTCAAAGTAACCCCAAAATCAGGTGGAATTGCACTTGTTTCACAAAGTGGAGCTATTTGTGCAGCGTTGGTTGAAGATGCAAGTGCTCAAGGAATTGGATTTTCTGCAGTCATTAGTATGGGAAACAAAGTCGATCTCAATGAAGTGGATATTCTAAGGATACTTGCAGAGCATGAGCAAACCAAAGTCATAGTCATGTATCTTGAAGATTTAGGAAACGGACCAGAATTTCTAAAAATTTGCAAACAAATAACACGTCTTAACCAAGTAAAAAAACCAATTGTTGTTTTAAAATCAGGGCGAAGTCCGGAGGGTGCAAAGGCAGCAATGTCACATACTGGGGCTCTAATGGGCTCTGACGAAATCTACGATGCATTACTAAAACAATCTGGCGCAATTCGTGTTGATACCATGGAAGAATTATTTGATTATGCAACAGCATTTTCTAAACAGCCACTTCCAACACAAGGAGACCTTGTCATTGTTTCTAATGCAGGAGGACCAGCCATCATATCTACTGATGCGTGTTCCAAGCTTGGAATTAAAATGGCAAAAATCGAGGAAATAAGACCAAAGATTAATGCAGTTATCCCACCATGGGGTTCCTCTAGAAATCCAGTTGATATTGTAGGCGATGCTGATTTTAATAGATTTGATAATGTCCTAAACGAAGTTCTTGCACATCCAAATGTAGGTTCAGTTATTGCAATGTGTACTCCTTCCGCAACTTTGGATTACAATAAACTTGCTGAAGTTATTGTCAACATATCTAAAAAATATCCAAGCAAAACTATACTTGCAAGCCTTATGGGTTTAGACGAGGGAATCAAAAACAAAGAAATACTTGCTCAGGGAGGTATACCTCACTATACATATGCAGAGACCGCTATTCGCTCCCTTAACGCAATGTTACGATTTATTCAATGGTCTCAAAACCCTGAAGGTACTATACGAAGGTTTTCTGTAAACAAAAAGAAAGTGGAAAAGGTATTTGCCCAAGTTAAAGCTGAAGGAAGAAAAAATCTTCTTGAAGAAGAAGGACAGGAAGTTTTACGAGCTTATGGCTTTCCGGTTCCAAAAAGTATTCTAGCTACAAAAGATAAAGAAGCAATTCTAGCTGCAAAAAAGATTGGTTTTCCAGTAGTAATGAAGATTGCATCGCCACAAATTATACACAAATCGGATGCAGGTGGAGTAAAAGTTGGACTAAAAAATCCACAGGAAGTAAGAATCGCGTTTAAAGAAATAATCAGGAATGCAAAAAAATACGACAAAAAGGCGATTATCAAAGGAGTATTAGTACAAGAAATGGTAAAGGGCGGTAAGGAAACCATAATTGGTTCTAAATTAGAACCTGGATTTGGACCTGTTGTGATGTTTGGTATGGGTGGAATTTATGTTGAAGTTTTAAAGGATGTTACATTCAGACTTGCTCCAATTACAAACAAAGAAGCAGATGATATGATCTCTTCAATTAAAACAAACAAGCTTTTGCAAGGAGTACGTGGTGAAAAACCATCTGACCTCAAAAAATTATCTGAATGCATACAAAGACTTTCTCAATTAGTAAGTGATTTTAAAGAGATAAAGGAACTTGATATGAATCCTGTTTTAGTCTTTGAAAACGGAAAAGGCTGTAAAGTGGTAGATGTAAGAATCGGTCTTACCTGATCGCATATCTGCATTTTTTGCCGCTAAATACCACATCTAAGATTTTATATTGCTGTGACTAAGAATAGGTGCATGCCAATTAGGACTGGTGCTGAGTACATACAGAGTCTAAGAGGACGAAATCTCAAGGTCTATCTTTTTGGAGAACGTGTTAAAGAACCAGTAGACCATCCGATTATACGACCTTCCATTAACGCTGTTGCTGAGACATATGATCTTGCTGTTAGAGAAGAAGAACTCGCTACCGTGAATTCTTCTATAACCGGACAAAAAATTAATCGATTTTTACATATTGTAGAAAGTGCTACTGATCTTGTTAACCAAAATAAAATGCAAAGAAAATTAGGCCAAAATACTGGAACATGTTTTCAGAGATGTGTTGGTATGGATGCACTAAACTCACTTTATTCTGTTACCTATGAAATAGATGAAAAATACAAAACAAACTATCAAAAAAGACTAGTTGATTTTATCAAGATGATTCAAGTTGAAAATCTTGTAATTGGCGGTGCTATGACTGATCCAAAAGGAGACAGAAGTAAGGCACCACATGAACAAGAAGATCCTGATATGTTCTTGCGTGTAGTGGAAAAGAATGAGAAAGGTGTTATCATAAAGGGAGCAAAAGCGCACCAAACGGGTTGTATCAATTCGCATTGGATTATAGTAATGCCAACAATGCGACTGCAAGAAAATGATAAAGATTATGCAATAGTTGGGGCTGTTAGGGCAGACGATCCAGGTATTACATACATCTATGGTCGACAGTCTTGTGACACAAGAAGTATGGAAGAAGGAGATCTTGATGCAGGAAACGCAAAGTTTGCAGGACAAGAAGCCATGATAATTTTTGATGACGTTTTCATTCCGTGGGAACTCGTTTTTATGAATGGTGAATATGACTTTGCTTCTATGCTTGTTGAACGATTCACATGTTACCACAGAAGAAGCTACGTCTGTAAAACTGGATTAGGTGATGTACTTATTGGAGCTGCAGCATCCATTGCGGATTATAACGGAATACCAAACGTATCTCATATCAAAGATAAACTTGTAGAAATGACTCATCTAAACGAGAGCATTTATGCAGCTGGAATTGCATCTTCATATCAAGCACACCAAACAAAATCGGGAGTTTGGTTAAACGATGACATGCTTGCAAATGTATGTAAACATAATGTTACACGATTTCCATACGAGATTGGCAGACTGGCCCAAGATATTGCAGGAGGATTAATGGTTACATTGCCATCTGAAAAAGACTTTAGAAATCCCGAAACTGGACCAATTCTTAAAAAATATCTGAAAGGACGTAAAGGAGTCGATGTTGAAAACAGAATGAGAATCTTGAGATTAATTGAAAACATGACGATGGGAAGAAATGCAGTAGGTTATCTAACAGAGTCAATGCATGGGGCGGGTTCGCCACAAGCACAAAGAATTAACATTTCACGATTAATGCAGCTTGGTTATAAAAAGAAACTTGCCAAAAATCTGGCAAACGTAAAAGAAGAACCTGATCTTACACCTGAACAAGCTGATTATTTCGAACGTGTATTCAAGATAAGTAAAACAGAAAATAAACAGCTTGCAGAAAAACTAGCTGGTGTCAGAAACTAATTCACTTTTCATTCTAAATCTTTAGTTTCTCTGTCTGTGTGACTTAGAGAAACATCATCAACATGTTTTACTTCGTTTGATGTCTGTGTATTTAAAACATCAGAATTTTCTGGAGGAAATTGATCTGATGAAACTGTCTGACCTGATTTTGTTTTACTCTTTCCATATTGTTTGTATAACATAATCCCAATAATGACTGCAATTATAATGTAGTTTATTGGAGGAGTAAGAATTCTTGTAACATATCCAATTTGTGGAACTACAAATGCCACCTTACCAATGTATTCATCTTTAGTTATTGGCATGTCTGTTCCAGGTATGGACGCAGGATTTGCATCTCCTTTTGTTCTGATTACACGTGGATCTTCATCAATAATCTCCGCTACTCTATGAACAATGACTCTATCATGTCCATTGGGTCTGTTAAAAACTATGATATCGCCTTTTTGAATTTTATCAAAAGGATCATTGCCTTGTACCACAAGGACATCAAAAACATTCAGGTTTGGCACCATGCTACCGCTTGATACTACATAAAATGGGTTGTCAGTACCAAAAGCAATCCTGAGACCAAACCAAATGATTGCAACACCAATGACTACTATTATGATATCCTTCACAATTGCAGAAACTCCAGAACGTTTGCTCAAATTACATTCTGTCCAATAAGTTTGTAAAATAAATCTTACTTAACATCGTACACCCTACTTTATTTTTTTGCCACAACTTTCACAGAATTTTGCATCTGGTTTGTTATTGAAACCACATTCAATACATTTTGAATCTGCATCTGATATTTGACTACCTAAAAGAACAATCTCTCCTATTTTCTTAATCTCTTCCCATTTTATTATCACATCACTTCCATCATTTTTTGTAACAACTAAAACAATTCCTGGCTGACCAGTCTGAACTCCTATCTGTTTTACAACTCCAATTCTTCGTGCATCCGAATCGTAAACAACAAGACCCGCTATGGAATTAAATGAAGTAACACTCGATGTTAATACTTCTTGCTGTGAATAGGTTTGTTGTGGAGATGGATAATCTGTAGGAGATTCTTCAAGAATTTGACTTGCAAGAGTTTGCTGTTTTGCTAAACCAACATCTGCATTTTCATCGGGTTTACTAAAACTTCGGTATTCTGCAAGTACCGAACCACAATTAGAACAGATGTATTGTCCCTTTTCTAAAAGCATAAGGTTGTCTGCAACAAGTTCATTTGGGTTTTCATAATCTATCCGAGGACTACCTTCAAAATCCTTTTCACAAGTATTGCAAAAATATTTTGAAATTTTTTCTGCATTAATCCTCCCAACTGGAGCTAGGAAGAGATCAGGCCCACCAAGATTTCCTTTTCTTTGCTGATCATCAGTAACAGATGCCATGATATATCCACCTGAACCTCTTAGTTTTTTCAATCGAAGTTCGGCACTCATAGTTTAGGTCTATAAAAAAGTCATTTAAGTATGTATTCTGGTGTAAATTTTACAAAAAATTTTCGTTCTATAGACTTTCTGGGAGGAAAAAATTATATAATTTCTAATAACAGAATGATTTTTTTGTAATATTTTGGAAAGGGTTATTAGAGGCAAAAAACTGAGTTAAAACATCGAAAATAATGACGGAATAAGCAATGAGCTTTCTCTGTCATTGCTTAAGAAAGATGAAAGAATTTGATAACATTCGAAGAATTAGGAATTAAAAAATCCATATTGGATGGATTAAAGGAACTGAATTTCCAAGCACCTTTTCCAATACAAGCAGCAGCTATACCAATCATACTTTCAGGACAAGATGTAATTGGTCAAGCACACACAGGCACTGGAAAGACAGCAGCATTTGCGTTACCCATACTGCAAAATGTTGTACCCAAAGGCGGAATACAGGCACTAATACTTGCCCCAACAAGAGAACTCGCAGTTCAGATTTCTGGTGAAATTAACAAATTTGCAAAGCATACTGGCATCAAAAACACCACAATTTATGGAGGGCAGAGCATCAGTGTACAATTCAGAGATCTTGAAAGGGGAGTAGAAGTTGTTGTAGCAACACCCGGTAGACTAATTGATCATCTAAAACGTGGTTCTATCGAATTAAACGACATAAAATATGTTGTACTAGATGAGGCTGACACGATGCTTGACATGGGATTTATTGACGATATACAATTCATTCTTAATCTAGTTCCAGAAGAAAGAATTGCTTCTTTATTTTCTGCAACAATGCCTGCTGAAATTCTCAGACTTGCAGAAAAATATATGAAAAATCCACAACAGGTCTTCATTGATGCAGACGATCTAAGTGGAGAAGGAATAGATCAAGCATTCATCGTTATTCGTGACAGAGAAAAGACTGACTTTTTATTCAAATTCATAAAAGAAAACAGGGATGGACAAACCATCGTTTTCTGTTCTACAAAAGATAGAACAAGACGAGTGGCACATGAGCTTACTCAAGCAAACTTTAACGTAGTATCAATTCAAGGTGATATGTCTCAATTTAGAAGAGACAAAGCAATGTATCTATTCAAAAAAGGCAAGACAGACATACTTGTTGCAACCGATGTGGCTGCAAGAGGAATAGATGTACCAGAAGTTGCACTTGTCATAAACTATGATGTTCCAAATCAGGATTTGGTATACTTCCATAGGATCGGAAGAACTGCAAGAGCGGGCGGAAAAGGAAGAGCGATCACACTAGTATCTTATTCTTCTATTGGAGATTTCAAAAACATTGCAAATCAAACCAAAGTGCAAATGACCGATCTGAATAAGCAACTTGGAATTGAAGTTAAGATCCCAGATCCATTAAAAAGGGAAGTTGGTCATAGAAGTGGAGGATACGGAGGTGGAAGATACCGAAGTGGAGGATACGGAGGTGGAAGATACCGAAGTGGAGGATACGGAGGTGGAAGAGGATATGGTAGAGATAGTAGACAAGGCAGCAGACCGGATAGTAGACAAGGCAGCAGACCGGATAGTAGACAAGGCAGCAGACCGGATAGTAGACAAGGCAGCAGACCGGATAGTAGACAAGGCAGCAGACCGGATAGTAGACAAGGCAGCAGACCGG
>JAHEYZ010000049.1 GCA_023251295.1 Nitrosotalea sp.
TTTCGATAGAGTCTTTTTGCTTTACATAATATTCTTCCATTGGTATTATCTCAATTGGAACCTTGCTTCTCTCAGAAACAGGCGTCCGGTGATTGACGTTTTCTATCTTTTCAACAAATCCACTGTTCTGTAAATCTTCGATTATCTTCTCTCTTGCTTGTTTTATTTTTAATCCTGTATAAGCCCCAGCAACATCAGTCATACGACCATCTTTTCCAATGGCTATTATTTCTTGTAATTTTAGTTCTCTAAATAACGCAACGTCATTTTGGTCACCATAACTACATACCATGACAATGCCAGAACCAAATTCTTTTTCTGCAGAAGGATGTGTTCTTATTTCTACCTCTCTGTTGACTAATGGAATTGTTATTTTTTTACCAACAAACTCTGTATACCTTGCATCATCCGGATTTACAACTGCTGTTTGACATGCACACAAAAGTTCTGGTCTGGTACTAGCTACAATCAGTGATTTTTCAGAATCTTTAATTTTGAATTTCATATGCACCAATTTTGTTGGAATCTCTTGATACGTTATCTCTGCATCCGCAATTGTGGTGCCAGTAACCCAGTCGTAATTGTTTGGTCTATTTGCAAGATATATCAAACCTTTTTTCCAAAGTTCGATAAAAGTTGATTGTGTAAGTGTTCTATATTCTTCAGAATCTGTTCTATAATATTCTGAAAAATTTCCACTCAGTCCAAGATTTTTCATTATCTGAATCATCTCTGCTTCTAAATCATCCAACGCAGTTGCACAAAGCTTTAAGAATTCGCCACGTTCTGTTTCACGCATTCTTATGTTGTATTTTTTTTCAGTGTACATTTCAACAGGTAGGCCATTTCTGTCTATACCTATTGGGAAAAGCACATTTTTGCCAGACATTCTTGCAGTCCTTGCAATCATGTCTATCTGTGCGTAATGTGCTGCGGCTCCTATGTGCCACGGCCTTCCAGATGGATAGGGAGGTGGAGTATCTATAACAAAAACATCGCCTTCTGGCTTGAAATCGTAAATATGAGAATCGGTCCACTGTTTTAGAATCTGTTTTTCAAGATCTGGGTTCCATGCAGTCTCTTTGATCTTGGGTTCCATATCCTAAGACTTGGAGATGTGCGATAAAATATGAGCTCCTTTGTTGTATCCTTCGTAAATATAGACTCCCACTGCCTCTATGTTTTCTGGCATTTTTGGAATGAGGAGCTTAATAATTTCTGTGGAGAGATTTTCTACTGTGGCTTCGCCTTCAAGTAGATATGTCGTGTTTTTTGGAACCTGTAAATCAAACATCCCCTTTGGACCATCAAACATAATCTTGTAATGTAAACTGTCTTCTTTTACTAGATATTTTTTATTGATGAAAAATTTGTGATCAAGAATAGAAATAACTTCCTTGATAATTTTTTTTGCTTCGCTAAAATCTATTAGCAAATTGTTTTCCATTTCTCCTACAAGCTCGACCATAACAGAAGATGTATGTCCATGGAGTATAGAACACTTTTCTACTAATGGAAGAATATGAGCATAATCAAACGCAAAGGATGGGTCTTCAATAAAAATAGATCCTGTTTGAACTTCTCTTGTTTTGTAAAATACAACATCTTCTAATTCTTTTATTTGTGCAGTAAATTTTGGATGACCAATTGCAATAATTTTGGTCTCTGGAAATTCATGCTTTATCTCCTTGTATTTTGTTATGTCTTTTTCATCATCTATTACCTCAATAAGGCCTTTTTCTGTTCTAAAATCTACTGTGACATTCTTTCCGTCCTTGAGAGTTAACTTGTGATTGTATTCGTATTTTATATCCAAAAATGATAGCATCTCTGCTATGGAAAGTTCTGTTCTTGTTCTCAAGAGGTTGCCCTTTCTATCGGTGTATCTGAAATCAGAATCCAAAATTGCTGAACCGCCTGCCATTTGAAAATTTTTGATATTCTTCTGTATATAAATTCTGTACAGCAGAAAAATCAAAAAATAAGATTACTGAATCTTTGTTTATGTCAGAGAATTTAGAATTCTTGCAAGATTGATATCGTTTTGAGTAATTCCACCTGCATCGTGGGTCGTTAAATCAACCTTGATCTTGTTGTATACATTAAACCATTCTGGATGGTGATTCATCTTTTCTATATGTAGTGCTGCTGTACTCATGAAGCCAAACGCTTCGATGAAGTCTTTGAAGACAAAATCCTTGTGTAATTTTCCATTTGCTATACTCCAACCTGGCAAATTTGTTAATTCTTTCTTGATTTCTTCATCTGATAATTTGGTCAAACCCATGAATCTTTTTTGTTGATTCCTATATTTAACTAATAAACATCGCAACTAACTTAGGACGGATTTTTACATTCTATAGAATTGGCAGATCTTGATAAACTATACAAAAAGATGAACGAATCAATTGTAAAAACAGTAGATGACAAAAAAATAGGTATTGCCTTTTCAGGCGGTGTAGACAGCTCCCTTTTGGCAAAACTTTGTACCGATCTTGGATATGATGTAATTCTATTAACAATCGGATTTGCAGATTCTCATGATATACAATTTTCCAAGGAAATATCTCAGTTGTTTGGATATGAACATAAAATTGAAAAAATTTCATCAAAAATATTTCCAGAAATAGCAAAACAGATCAAAAAAACTATAAAAACAGATAGTCTCTCATGGAACGAAAATTGTATTGCGTTTTATTTTATATCCAAACTTGCAAAGCTCTCCGGTATTGACAAAGTACTCACAGCAAATGGAATTGATGAGCTTTTCTGTGGTTATAATGCATATAGAGAGGCAATAGAGCACGGCAGTGAAAAGGTGATGAACCTTATGGAATCAAAAATTGAAAATGAGCTTAACATGATGAAGGCAGCTAACATAATTGCTTCAGAATCTAACATTAAGATACTTCAACCATTTCTTTCAAAAGAATTTGTGACCTTTGCAAAAAAAATTCCAATTAAAGAAAAAATTCAGGGGCCTGATGATCTAATACGAAAACATATTGTACGTGATCTTGCTTTAAAGATTGGAGTTCCAAAAGAAGCTGCCTTCAAGCGTAAAAAAGCTCTTCAATACGGCTCTCTTATTCACAAAGCCCTGATGAAAATCAAGTAAATTTAGAGCATGTTTTGTTTACTTTGTTAAAGACATTTTTAATTATGACGCCAGATGCTCCAAGATGATTTTCTGAAACAAAAACTCTCTCAATTTCTTTGTTAGTTAGATGTGATGATATCTCTTTGTCATTTTTTACAGCATGTAAAAACTCCATTTCTGAATCAGAAGCTGCAAAAGCTACCCTTTGTATGTCTCTATACGCCTTAAAACGTGACACGCCTTTTTTGATTAAGGCATCAAGTACAAATTCTGCAAAAATTTGACCTTTTGTCATATTGAGGTTTTTCTTTATCTTTTCCTTATTCACATAAAGTTCGGAAACGATCTTTGTCATTGCTTCCAACATTTCATCTAACAGGATGGAGCTTGTTGGAAGAGTGAATCTCTCATTTGCAGAATTTGACAAATCCCTCTCATGCCATAATGGTATGTTTTCAAATGATACATTAATCTGGCTTCTTAGCATTCTTGAGAGCGAAGTTACACGCTCGCTTTTTACAGGATTTCTCTTTACAGGAACAGCGCTGCTTCCCATCTGACCTTTTTTAAAAGGTTCTGCAACTTCACCAATTTCAGTTCTTTGAAGATTTCTTATTTCTACTGCAATTTTTTCCAGTGTTGAACCAATTAATGCAATACAAAACACGTATTCTGCATACCCTTCTCTTGGAATAATCTGAGTAGTGACATCTGCAGGATAAAGAGTAAGTTTCTTTGCAACCCTTTTTTGAACCTCTAATGCTTTTGAACCCATAAGAGAACCAGTTCCAACAACACCAAGTGTTTTGCAGATCAAAATTCT
>JAHEYZ010000024.1 GCA_023251295.1 Nitrosotalea sp.
GGTTGTCCTGAATGACATTACACAGTGATTTGGCAATTAGGCTGTCGACTCCAATCATCATATGGTATAATCAAGTATTGAGGTGATTATAGGGACTGGTATGTCATAAATGAGAAATACACTGGATTTATTGCAATAAGCGGTTAAATGTCTGCCTTTGATTCAATACCATTTCTTGCGTGAACCAAAAGGTAACTACCTATGACAATCAAAGGCATCCATGAGGCATGAAAAATCTCAGAGTAAGAAACAAGATGGGTTTTTTGATCTATGCCAACGCCCCTTGCTGCTATTTCAAGCGGCAAATTAGTAGGAGATTTAATGAAATTGTTTGATTCTTTATGTGTCAAATCAATCTTTTGTGAAATCGATTTTGTTGAATAGTTTTCGTCTCTCACCAATTGTGCATCTTGATAATCAGAATAATAAAAATAACCAAACAATGCAATGCCTGCAACACAAAAAGATACAGCGATAACCATCAATGACGGCGTGTATAGTAAGGTAGCTTTTTTCAAACTATTATTAATCGATGTTTTGTTTACTATAAAATCAAGTAAGTACTAAAAAGAACAAACACAGATGCCAATGAAAAAAAGAATTAATATGTAATTAGATTATATCTTTATGTTTTACCAAGGCATATGCAATTACCATATAACCAGTATACCACAATAGGTTTACTGGATGTATAGAATCATATTCAAAAAATGTTTCAAGATATGAATACCAATTATCACCAATTGTTAGAAGCGAGATGCCAATAACAAGTGCAAGCCAAGCTGTTCCTAGTACACCTTGCCTGAAAATTATTGCACCAAAAACTGCAGCAGATAATAGAATTGATGAGCCAACCACATAGGAAAGACCATAAAAATAATCACTGTTTATTTCGCCAATCTTTTCAAAGGAAAAAATTGAATATGCAGATATCAGAACAACCGGAATAAAAACCACCAATGCTTTTACGCCAGGCTTTACTGTGGGTTTGAAAAATTGAATGTTTTTGAAAAGATGATAAAATGCAAATGGATAATATGCAAGATAGAAGGCATCAGAAATTGATGGGTATGTTACTTGGTTAGTGCTTTCTAGTATGTAATACGAAACTTCTCCAAGGAAGTTCATCAACATTCCCAAGCCTAAGGCAAAATAGGCTTTCCCAAAGACTTCAGATTTTTTATACCTTTTTGCAACAACAAAAGCTGCAATACATCCTGAGAGTGGGAATCCAAAGGAAATTGCCGCAATTGTAATATCCGCTTCTTTGATTCCTTGGGTGATAAGGATAAATATTTGAAATATTACTGCCAGCCCAAAAATTACAAATAGTAATCTGTAATCAATCGGATTTACTAGCTTCAACGGTACCTTTTGTGGTTCTTTTTCCTTTTTTCCAAAAATTTTCATTAATTTATACCTGTTTTTGGTATCAGTAATCTAGTAAATCTTTGTTAGTCACAAATAGAAATGACGCATTTGTAATAAAAAATACACTATGAATGGCATGGAGGTTTTGCTAAATTCATTTTTCGCATGCAGTTTGAGTTTCAGTTTAGCAAACTCTAACAAAATATCACCAAGATTGGCAATAATTACAAGGGGCAGATCTCCAGAATCCAGTTAGTCCCTCGTAAGATTGGCGGATTAATCTTACATAATCTATAGATATTCCCTAAAAACTTCTTCACATGCAGTGTCTTAGGTCATTTATTGGCGAGTTACCAAAACCAAACTTGTACCAATCAGTTAAGCGAAAAATCAACTTTATAGAATTTGCCACTATTGCTTGACTTGTTGTTATTTTTACACTTCAAAAAAAAGCAAGGCCATATATACCAATGATTATTTCGTGTTTGAAATTTGTTGCTTACTTGCCTTTCTCATACTTTTCCATTTTCATCAAAAATTTCTTTAATGACGTTTGTATCTGTAGTTTGAGATCGTTGATATACAAACACCATCCCTTTTATTTTCAATATCATTTGAAAATCAAAATATTTTATCTGATTTTAATTGATAAGCGTCAAATGTATTAGAACACCCATCTGCAAATCATGATTAGACCAAAAAGTCTTTTTAGGCCATCAAAATTAATTGCAATTGACACACTAAACAAGAATCTTATTAAAATTAAAATAGAAAATAACAAACTGTTTTTATAAAAATTTTAAAGGATTTTGACAATAATTAAAGATAGCGTAGGATTAATTCATTCAATTAAAAGAAACCTTTTGACTAAGGTCAAATTTTTTCAAGTTACATGAGGTAATAAAAACTGGTGTATAATTTTTTGAGAAGTCAAATGCTGCATCAACCTATAAGATATTAGTAACAAACTAAATACCAAAAATGGGAAATAACATATGTCATTGATTGGAGTATTTGTAAATCAAAAAAATAGATTCGCCAAATCATCTTTTTTTGGATATGGAGTAATACTTGTTGCAGCTGCACTAGCGGCTTTATTGCACACTATATCAAAACCACTGTTGGATTCTTCTGTATCAGGAATTACAGAGATAAACCCAATAATGTTGGCTGCGATAATGTTTCTTTTCAATGGTTTATTTTTTACACCAATAAAAAGAGAAAGTAATTCAAAAAGCGGACTAGACAGAAGAAATATTTTCTTTTTAACGGTATTGGGCATTTTAGAAATTTCTGCAATAATTACATATTTTTTTGGCCTAAAAGAATCTACTGCAGTTAATGCTTCAATTCTTACTAATGGAGAAATTCTTTTTACAATTTTAATTGCTGTTGCAATTTATCGTGATGGAATTCAACGCAAAGAAATGGCTCCCTTTTCAATGATAATTACTGGAATAATTCTTTTACCCATAGGATATGACTTGTATACAACTGGATTAGTCTTTACGGATCTTGTTCTTGGTGACATTTTGCTTATTTTATCAGGAGTGTTTGTTGCCTTTGACATCAATTTATGCAGATACATAACTCACAAATTGGGACCAAAAAAAATCACGCAATGGGTTTCATTCATAGGTGCAGGTGTTGCGTTTTTGATGGTACTAGTACTTCAAATACCGCTTAATATCGAAATACAACAATTACCAAGCATAGTATTAATTGGCCTCTTTGGCACAGGAATGACTACTTTTCTATTTCTGATCGCCTTAAGAACAATTGGCACTGTTAGAACAATGCTTCTTTTTTCTTCAACTTCAGTATTTGGAGTAATTTTTGCAAATATGATTTTACATGAGAGCATAACCTTAACAAATGTGACTTCTATAATTCTAGTATCTGCTGGGCTATACATTCTAAGATATAGACTTGGCAAGAATGAGATAAATCAAAAAACCATGAATATTACACCAAAAAACCTCAATTTTAATAAATTATGTGGGAATTGTACGCATCAGTCTTGTTGTACAAACTTTGCCAGACCAGTAGTTTTTTCACATGATTTAGAGGATTTGAAGTCAATTGAAAAAAATGGATCAGAGTTCATTCAAAAAATAAAGATCAACGGCAAGGATGTAGATATTATCAAGAAAAAAGAAAATTCAAACGAATGCGTTTTCTGGAATTCAGATTCAAAACGTTGCTCTATTTATGAGAAAAAACCTTTTGATTGTAGAGCTTATCCATTTGACATACGTTTTATCGATGGCAAATACAGATGGATAGTTTATTTATGTAATCTTGACAGCGATTGGACATGGAGTGAAAAATATTTGGAGATCTTAGAGAATGATAAGCAATTCAATGAAGTAATAGAAAAAATCGATATTTTTACTGATCCCACAATAAATGCCCTAGATAAATCGCAGCTAATTCCATTTACGATTTTAAGAGAAGTAAAAATAAAAGACATTAAACAAACAAATTTTATCTAAGCTCACTTGCGTTTTCATAAGGCTCATCTATACGACTCTGGAATATTCTAATATGACTATAAACACCAAATGCAAAAAGAATGTATGCCCAACTGTAAAGTAAATCGATTGGATGTCCTGTATAATATGAATCAGTCATATTTAGCATTAGAAAGCCAGTATCGCCAATTACGTTTAGCACAATGGCTATACACATCAGTGACCACAGAAAACTTACTTCACCTCTAAAAAATAATGAAACCCCTATCAATGCAGGACACAAGATAATGGCATCTAATATAGGATAGCTTGCTGCTAAAGCAATTTCAAATTCATTTTCTGATGAATCAGGCTCATACGCGAGAATAAACGTGAATATCAATAATGATATAGATATCAATGATGAAGAAATTACAAGTTTTTTTGAAATTGCCTTCTTTACTGGTTGTAGATAAAGGATAGAAAATACAAATAATAGTGGATAACCAAGAATATAAAAAAAATCAGCAACAGAAGGCCATGGGTCTATATTAAATATTAATTCATATACAAGCCATATCTGTTCAGCAGAAAACCATGAAGCTGCAAATATCACAAATACAACCCATGCTTTTCCATGTTTACCAGACATTTTGAATCTCAGTGCCATCAATATTGATAAAACTAACACAGATGCAGGTATAGGCACATATAACAAATCCGTCAGAAGAGTCCTATTATCATCAGGAAGCAAATTTGCAATCAACATGATGATGCCAGTAGCTAACAAAGATAAGAATAAAAATTTGTGCAATCTTATTTTTTCTAAGAGTCTTTGCAAATCAGTCACCGACAATTTTATAAAAAATTGTAAAGTGTTTTTTATTAGAAAATTTTGTTAGATTCTGATTATCAATTCTATTTAGCATAGGAATGTCATGACTTCAATAATATAAAAAAAGATGTTCTGTAATATTTATGACCTCAATTACAAATGATTTTAATGAAATTTTCAATAGGTTTTTGATCAGAAAATTCTTTTAATCTATCCATTATCTCAAAAATCATGGTCCTTGAAGAGCCTCCATACATTTCTTTTAATATTTGAGAGAGATATTCAGGATGATCATAACAGTCAGGAAGATAAGAGTTATAATTCTTGTATAGTTTTTTTGTAAACGCATCAAGAACTGGTTTTCCCATCTCAAGAAGAACTTCTTCAATTGTGATTGAAATTAATGCTTTTTTAATTTGTGCATCAGTTGCCTCTAACATTACCATTTATGGTAAATTCTTCACCTAATGGCAGTTTGTTTGTAATATTTGTGACTTACATTAGAAATGTGATAAATCTTCCATTATATGATGTATTATTACAAATATTTGTATATTTTTTATTCAACTTTGGAAGACCAAACAATTGTTCCATACACTTTATTTGAATGCAAAATTAATTTTGTTAGTTGATCAATCTCGCTATCCTTATTTCTGGGCGCGGAAGCAATATGGAACACATAATAAAATCAATCAAAAAAAGCAAAATCTCAGTTAGCCCTGTTCTCGTCATATCGAATAATGCTAATGCAGAAGGTCTTGAAATTGCAAAGAAACTTGGGGTAAAAACAGAGATCATAGAGTCAAAAGGAATTAAGGGTGCAAGTTGGGATTTTGATAAAAAAATCATATCGGCGCTGGAAAAACATAATGTAAAGCCAAAAAATGGGCTCATTTGCCTTGCAGGGTTCATGCGAATAATGAGTCCAGAGTTTATCAGACATTTCAAAGGAAGAATCATGAACATTCATCCTGCAATTTTACCTTCGTTTCCAGGACTGCATTCACAAAAACAAGCGCTTGATTATGGAGTAAAATTTTCTGGGTGTACAGTTCATTTTGTTGATGAAGGTATTGACACCGGTCCAATTATTTTACAAGATGTGGTTAATGTAAAGGATGATGACACAGAAGAAACTTTATCAAAAAGGATCCTTGTAAAAGAACACCGTATTTATGCCAAGGCCGTGAAACTTTTTGCAGAAGGAAAAATCAGAATGATTGGTCATAAGACAATCATTTCTTAAGAATCAGGACCTCCAAAAAAATACAAAACTACAAGTTCTTTTTTGTTGCCATGAAATTTATGTTCAATGTTTTTACCGACAAAATACGCCTTTGCCACTGAGACTGGATAATCCTTTTCTGAGATTCTAAGAAAACCATCTCCCCGTACAATGTAATAAATTTCATCACTCTCATGAGGGGTTTGAGTGTCTACCTCATCTGGTTTTAATTTTAAAATTCCAGCAGCAAGATTATCTTTATTTATAAATGTGTGATAATAAGAACCACTTTTTTTAATATCCACCAGATATTCATTTGTATCAAATTCTACCTTCACACTATCACAACCCTTGGATGCCTATTAACGACTGTCCTGACCTGTATTTGTTTTTATTTTTGATTCAAACTTGGAAATAAGCTGACTTATCTTTGAATTCTTACTGTCATCTTTTCTTAAAAGATAGTATAATTCTTCTGTCGCTGCATGATAATCTACACCAATAGTTTGAGCAAGATATAATGAAAGATAGCTTAGAAGTAGCTTTCTAAGTATAATTCGATGTGAGGTAGTGATAAGATCAGAGGTTAATTCATCCAAGACATTAGAAAAATAAGCTTCAAGATAGCTATCCTTTGATTCTCTTTCTCTTAATGCAAAAGATCCACCAAGGTGCCTTTCATTCATGTGGATTTTTTCAACTACATCAATAAATTCCCGATTCAGAATTGAATTTGCAGTGAGAATTTCAGAAAGTAAATCAGCTGCATTTTGCTCTGAACTTTCTAGCCGTGCTTTCAATATAAAGATCATATGACATGCAACACAGCTTCCATGAAGGTCTACTTGATGATCTTTGATTTTTTCTAATTCCTTTTTAATGAAGTTAGTATACTCATTATGTTCCATTGCAAATCATGTCTTCTCGTACATAATTAAGATACTCCAAAGATTAAATATCCTACACAGTATCCAAGCTTGTGACAGGACAAAAAATGGATGGCATTTTAATTGCAAATGCTGTCAAGGACAGAGTTAGAAAAGCAGTCCAAGAATTGAGATCAGAAGGAGTAACACCATGTCTTGCGACTCTTTTAGTTGGGGAAAACCTGTCGTCTGCAACGTACGTCAGGAACAAACAAAAGGCGTGCGCTGATGTTGGAATTATTACAAAGGACCACAAACTTCCAGAATCATTTTCACAACATGAGATGAATTCACTTGTAGATTTGTTAAATAAGGATGATTCAGTTCATGGAATTCTAATTCAATTACCATTACCAAAACAACTAGATGAATTTTCAACGATTTCAAGAATGTCACCAATAAAAGATGTCGATGGATTAACTCCATACAATATTGGCCTTTTATCTTCAGGAAAAGCCATTCTCAAACCCTGTACACCGTCAGGAATAATGGAAATGTTTGATTATTACGACATTGATTTAGCAGGAAAACATGTAGTAATAATTAATAGAAGCAATCTGGTTGGCAGACCATTATTCCATCTTTTACTTGAAAAGAATGCCACCGTTACTATGTGTCATTCTAAAACAAAAAACCTCAATGAGCACTGCCAAAAAGCAGATATCTTAATTACAGCGATAGGGAATAGAGCAAAATTTGTTCTTAGCGCAGATATGATAAAAAATGGAGTGGTTGTTATCGATGTTGGCATAAGCAGGAAAGAAGGAAAGATTGTTGGGGATACAGATTATGATGAGATAATAAAAAAAGCATCATACGCTACGCCTGTGCCAGGCGGTGTAGGTCCTATGACTGTTGCAATGCTTTTAAAAAATACAATAACTGCAGCTTCAATTAGTAAAAGCCTTGTCTCAAGTTGAAAAAACAAGGTTGCGAAAGCAACTTTTGGATGCAAGGGATTCTTTATCGTTAGACTTTATCAACATCACAAGTAAACAAATACAGGATAATCTACGAAAAGTTGATTTTTTTAGAAATGCAAAAAACATAGGGGCATATTATTCTATTGGAAGTGAAGTAAAAACTCATGACATACTACAAGAATTACTAAGATCGGAGAAAGAAGTATCGCTGCCAAAAATTGCTAAAAAAGATCTTGTTTTCAAAAAAATACATAGTCTTTCAGATCTTGAGGAGGGAAACTTTTCTGTCATGGAGCCAAAAGATTATTGTGAGGAAGTAAAAAAAATCGAAGTAATAATCGTTCCTGCCATAGCACTTACAAGAGATGGACATAGACTTGGATACGGTTTTGGATATTATGACAGATATCTTTCTGGTAAAAAATCAAAGACTATAGCCTTAGGTTATTCCAAACAAATTATCAAATCATTCCCATACTCTGACCACGATATCAGAATAGACTGTATTGTTACAGAAGATCAAGTTATCATGTCAAAGGACAAGTAATCCCTTTTTACCAATATCTTTTCTAAAATACTTGTTTTGCCAGGAGATTTTTTCAATTCTTGAATAGACGTTAGAGATTGCAGAATCTAGCGTGTCGCCCAGAGCAGTGACTCCAAGAACTCTTCCTCCGTATGTGAGTATTTTTCCATTTTCACGTTTTGTGCCTGCATGAAAGACAAAGGAATGTTTATCTTCTAAATCAAGACCAAAAATTTCTTCATTTTTTTGATATACCCCAGGATATCCTTTTGAGGCTAGAACAACACAGATTGCAGTTTGTTTCTTCCATAACATAGCAGGTAATTTCGAAAGTGTGCCATCAATGCTTGCATTTATGTAATCGTACAAATCGGAGTCTAACCTCATCATAATTGGTTGGCATTCTGGATCACCCATTCTTCCATTAAATTCCAAAACATATGGTTTTCCATATTTTAGCATTATTCCAGCATACAAAAATCCCTTAAATGGGTTACCTTCTTTTTTCATAGAATTAATTGTTTTTTCAATTACGTCTTTTTGAATCATTTCTGCTAAAGAGTCATCAATTATTGCCGTTGGTGAATATGCACCCATTCCACCAGTATTTGGTCCTTTATCACCATCATAAATTCTCTTATGATCTTGACTTGTAGCCATAGGAATTGCAATATTTCCATCAGAAAGTGCAATGAATGATGCCTCTTCTCCATCAATTCTTTCTTCCAGAATAATTTTAGAGCCAGAAGAGCCAAATCTATTTTTTGTCAAGATTTCATCTATCGCGTCGATTGCTTCTGCAGAATTATTACAAACGATTACGCCCTTTCCTGCTGCAAGACCATCTGCTTTTACTACAAGTGAATAATCAATGGATTTGGCATACTCTTTTGCTTCTTTTGCATCATCAAAGATTTCAAATTGAGCTGTAAGAATATTGTTTCTTTTCATAAAGTTTTTTGCCCAAACCTTACTTGATTCAATCTGTGCAGCCGCTTTTGTTGGCCCAAATATCCTCAATCCTTTTTCTGTAAATGCATCAACTATACCTAAAGAAAGAGGAATTTCGGGGCCTACGATAGTCAGACAGTTTTTTTCAGAGGCAAATTCTGCAAGACCGTCAATGTCTTCTACTGGAATTTCCACGTTATTGATAGTACCACCGTTACCTGGCGCAAAAAATATTTTACCAATTTTTTTGCTTTGAGAGAGTTTCCAACCAATGGCATGCTCTCTCCCACCGGACCCAACGATTAAAACATCAGTCAATAGTCTGTCTTTTCTCACCCAGTATATAATCCAAGATTGGTTTTAGAAATGTTGATTAACACTGCGTTATAACCATGACAGATGAGTCAGATAGATAAACAAAAAAAAATCTATCTTTTTGTTCATGGAAGAATGGATCTTGAACCTGTTGCAATAAATGCTCTGGTATCAAATGGCTTTTCAAAAGATAAGATCACGTCTGCAAGACCAGACAAGGTTGGAGACGTTGGCGATTACATGGCCATGCTTTGGATGCCACCAAATCCGGATCATATCAAGATTCAAAAAATAACAAAAGTAGAACAAGTAATCCCTGAAGGAGTGATTGGGTTGTGGAAGGGAGTCTCTAAAGAAGATGTCCTACAAATAACATTAAGATAAATTCAAAGATCGGAGATTAAAGCAGATACAAAATTTGCAAATTCTTCATCTGAAAATCGTATAATTTCAACTTTGTTTTGTTCTTTAGCAATTCTAATAGATTTGAGATGATAACATTCGTCACCTCCGTTTAGTGTGTTAAAAAAATAATCTTCACATGAACAAAAACCCAATTCTGGATCAAGCCAATGTTCATTTTCTTTTCCCACAACCGTCCAGATTTTGCGTTCACTGGGTTCAAAATAATGAAGTTTTATACCTTTTGCAGATACGATTGTGTTTAAATTGTCAGAATCTTTTTTCATATTAACCAGGTGTTCTTATCATATAAAAAATAAGATGGGAAATAGTTTGCTGCAGATTTCTACCTGTAGAAACAGAGTATACTATAGGAACAAAAGATGTAAACTTGTATTGTGAAAACATTATTTTTCTATTCAATTACCTAAAATTAAGCAATAACTCCAAACTATTGTTTATCGATGCTAAAGACCAGAATCATTCAATCCCATCCTGCTCTAATATTAGAAGATATCAAGCGTTACCTTGTTGTTACAGATTTACATATTGGCTTTGAGAATACCTTAGCTGCAAATGACATATTCGTTGAACCAACTACAATCATTAATGAATATACAGATGAGATCATATCAATTATAAAATCTGAAAAACCAGATTCGCTGGTCCTTTTAGGTGACATAAAGTCAGGCATAGATTCGATATCGAAAATAGAGTGGAAAACAGTGCCATTATTTTTTGAGATAGCAAAAAAAATAGACACTATTGTAATTCCTGGAAATCATGATGGAAATATCCAGAAACTTTTGCCTGATAATGTCCGAGTCACAAGTTCATCAGGTATTGTAATCGAAGATGTGCTTCTAACTCATGGTCACACCATGCCAACGGAGAATCTTTCAAATGTAAATAAGATAATTATGGGGCATGTACATCCTGTTTTTTTCAGCGAGGGTTCAGTTTTAGATGGCCAAAGAGTCTGGGTTTCATTGAAGACAGAAAAAAGAAAAATTTTCCCTTCTTTACAAGGAGAAATTGAAATTATCATTGTACCGGCCTTTAACAAATATTTTTATGCCAGCAAAAAAAGATACAAAAAATCAATTTCTCCAATAATTGAGCGAATAGAAAAAGCCTACTCGGCAAAGATTGTAACTCTTGATGGGTCGATAATAGGAAATGAGGCTTTGCTCGAAAATGTTATCTAATCAATTGATTCATAGGACTCAAGTGGTTTTTTTGTAGTTTCGTTGTGCAACAGCCATTCCAGCGTTTTTGCAAATGAATCTGCCAGCTCAGTAGTAGTAAGTACTGGGATGCCAAGTTCCACTGCCTTTCTTCGTATTTGATATTCGTCATATAGCATCCCGACGTATTTTTCTAAAGTAGCTGTGCTTGGAACGTTTATGATGAAGTTTATCTTGCGTTCATAGAGCAAATCAGCAATGTTTGGTTTTCTTTGCGGTTCGCTGATTTTGTATACGACTTCAACATTTCCAATTCTTTTATCAGACAAGAACTCTGCAGTGTGTTCTGTTGCAAGTATCTTGTATCCAAGATTTTTTAGCAATACCGATGTTTGGAGCAATTTCTCTTTGTTTTCTGCACCACCTGCTGTTATGAGAGCATTACCTTCTTTGGGTAAAGAATATCCCACAGATATCAAACCTTTTGATAAGGCATCATAGAAGCTGTCACCAAAACATGCAGCCTCTCCAGTAGACTGCATTTCAACTCCTAAGATTATGTCAGCACCTTCTAGTTGCATGAATGAGAACTGTGGCACTTTGATTCCATAAGAATGAATTTTTCTCCATCTGTCTTTTGCTATTTTTGGTAGCGTTTTACCAAGAACTGCACGTGCTGCTAAATTGATTAGATTTAACTTTACAAATTTGGAAACAAAAGGCATAGAACGTGATGCACGTATGTTTAATTCTATTACATAGACTTGATCCGAATTTATTAAGAATTGCAAATTAAATGGTCCTTTTATTGAAAACGCAATAGCAATCTTTGTTGTATAATCTGTTATGGTTTCAATTACTTTGTTGCTTAATCGCCATGGAGGAATACACATCATTGCATCACCAGAATGTACACCAGCACTTTCTATATGTTCAATTACTGCACCAATTACAACATTTTTTCCATCACAAACACCGTCTACTTCAACTTCAAGTGAATTTAACATAAATTTTGTAATAACAACAGGATAATCTGGTGACACATTGGTCGCTTCTTCCAAATATTTTTTAAGTTGTGTTTGTGACCATACAACTTTCATTGCAGCTCCACTTAGGACATATGACGGTCTAACCAATACAGGAAAACCTACGTTGTTCGCAAACTTTTTAGCATCAGCTAGTTTTACGAATGCTTGCCACAGCGGCTGCATTATGTGTAATTCATCTAGAACCTGACTAAATTTTGAACGATTTTCTGCCTTGTCAATGTCCTCAAATGAGGTTCCAATTATCTTGATTCCGTTTTTTGCAAGTTTTGTGGTGAGATTATTTGCAGTTTGTCCTCCAACTGCAGTGACTATTCCGGTTGGTTTTTCAAAGTCTGCAATATCAAGTATTCTCTCAAGTGTTAGCTCTTCAAAGTATAATCGGTCACAAATATCATAATCAGTTGATACAGTCTCGGGGTTACAGTTTATTACAGAAACTTCTTTAATACCATTTTCCTGTAATCCCCAAACCATGTTTACCGTTCCCCAATCAAACTCTACGCTACTACCTATCCTGTAAGGGCCTGCACCCAACACTATGATCTTTTCCTGATCTGATTGTACTTCAAAGTCATTTATGTCACCACCATATGTCAGATACAGATAGTTAGTTTTTGCAGGCCACTCTGCAGCTAGAGTGTCTATTTGTTTTACAGCAGGAATTATCCCTGCATCCTTTCGGATTTTTCTGATCTCAAAATCATCTTTATTTATTATCCTTCCAATTTGTTTATCTGAGAATCCTAATTTTTTTGCCTCACGTAACAACGTTGTTGTAAACTTGGAGTCTTTAAGGATTTTTTCCATCTCTACTATGTTTCGGATTTTTTCAATAAACCATGGATCTATAACAGAGAGTTTGTAAATTTGTTCGACTGACATACCTTGTCGCAGTGCGGCTGCAACATAGTACAAAATTCCGTCATCAGTGTTTTGAAGTTTATTTTCAATTTCTTCAATGTCGTAGACTTTACCATTATCACGGTTCGCTACAAGCCCATCCTTTCCAACATCTAACATCCTAATCGCTTTTTGAAGAGATTCCTCGAAGCGTCTACCGACTCCCATCACTTCTCCAACTGACTTCATAGTCGGTCCAAGATTGCGGTTTGCAAGCTCAAATTTGGTAAAATCCCATCTCGGATGTTTGCATACAATATAGTCCAGAGATGGCTCAAAACACGCAGTAGTAGTCTTTGTAATATGATTAACCAATTCTGGAAGGGAATGACCCATTACAATTTTTGCGGCCATATATGCAATTGGATAACCTGTAGCCTTACTTGCAAGTGCAGATGAACGAGAAAGTCTTGGATTCATCTCAATTGCCACATATTTATCAGATTCTGGATCGAGTGCAAACTGAATGTTGCATTCACCTACAATCCCAACATGTTGCGTAGCACGCAGCGCTGCAGATCTTAACATCTGGTATTCATTGTTATCCAATGTTTGTGATGGAGCTACAACAATGTTGTCCCCTGTATGCACCCTCATTGAGAGAACATTTTCCATGTTACATACTATAACACTGTTTCCAAGATAGTCTCGCATTACTTCATATTCTATTTGTTTCCAGTGACCGACATATTCCTCGATTAGGACTTGTCCAACGAGACTGGCGTTAAGACCTCTACTGACAATTTCATGTAGTTCGATTTCATTGTGTGCTACCCCCCCACCTTTGCCACCCAAAGTATATGCTACTCTAACAATTACTGGGTATCCTAGGTCTTTTGCAATCTGTTTTGCTTCTTCGAAGTTGTAAACAGTTTTACTTTTTAGCACTGGAACGCCACATGCTATCATAGAATCCTTGAAAAGTTGCCTGTCTTCGGTAGAGTGTATTCCATTAATTGGTGTCCCAAGAACTTTGACCCCATATTTTTTTAAAATTCCAAACTCTTCAAGTTTTACTCCGCAATTTAGTGCAGTCTGTCCACCAAATCCAAGTATCAACCCATCAGGATGTTCAGACTCTATGATTGATTCAACATACTCAGGATTCACTGGAATAGAATATACTTTATCTGCAAATCTGGTATCAGTCTGGATGGTTGCGATATTCGGATTAATAAGTACGCTTTTAATCCCGTCCTCTCGAATGGCTTTGAGACATTGGCTACCGGAGTAGTCGAATTAGCGGTCGTTTAGCGACTTTCGCCTGCTTCTCCGATTTTTATTGCCCCACTTCCAAGAACAAGAATCTTTTTTAGCGATTCATCTTTTGGCAGTCTTTTCCTCCTCCATAAGGTGTTTTAGCTCTTCAAAAACAAACTTGCAATCAAAAGGTCCTGGCGATGCTTCCGGATGGAATTGAACCGCGATTAGTTTTTTTTCTTTGTGTTTTATTCCTTCTACTGTGTTATCGTCAGCATTAGTAAACCATAATTTAAAGTCAGATTTTTTCAACGAATCTGGGTCGATTCCATATCCGTGGTTCTGACTTGTAACATAAACTCGATTGTTATCTAGATTGATACATGATTTATTTTGTCCTCGATGTCCATATTTTAGTTTGAATGTTTCTGCGCCACCTGCAAGCCCCATAATTTGTGCACCAAGGCAGATTCCAAGTGTGGGTATGTTTTTGTTTAAAAGTTCCTTTGCTGTCTTCATAGTATCACCGCATTTTTGAGGATCGCCAGGTCCGTTGCTTAATACAACACCTTTTGGTTTGTATGAAAGTATTTTATCAATTGAAGCATTCCAAGGAAGTTGAATTACTTTGTATCCAATTTTTCGTATGTTTCGTAAAATTGCATTTTTTACTCCAGTATCAATAACTACTACTGTTTCTGATTCTGTCCCATAAACTCGTGGCTC
>JAHEYZ010000050.1 GCA_023251295.1 Nitrosotalea sp.
GGAACATGGATGAAAACAACAACTGTAAGTTTTGTGGAAACAAGATTCCTATAATAGGTAAACTACCAAAAGATTACAAACAAAGCAGATTCCAATTTGTTTGTTAAATCGCAATTGCTCGTACGGGAGAACCAGTAGCTCCTTTAAGCTTTAACGGTAAAACAATAAACTTGAAATACATTCCAGAAATTTTTTCCAAATTGCACAAGTTTTCAACAATTAAAACATTGTTATTCAATAAAACATGGTGAGCTGAAAAGTTTGAATCTTTTCCCAAATCAATACTTGGTGAATCTATTCCAACTAGGTTGATCCGTTTAGATACTAAGTACTCTGCAGCATCAATCGATAAACCTGGATTGTTATTAAAATAACATTGTTTTCTTAAATTCTTGTACCAACCAGTAACGAAGACTATAGTCGAATTAGGTAGTATTTTTCCATATTTCTTTTCAAAATTTATGATATCCTTTTTGGTAATAGATTGATTTGGACCTCTCTTAATTCTAAATAAGATTGCATCACAAACAAGTCTTTTAAGGTGAATTTGATCTACCACGAGTCCTTTGTTAATAAAGTGAAACGGCGCATCAATATGGGTTCCTGAGTGCGTACTTAGAAAAATAAGCTCCAAATTATATCCATTAGTTTCATTTTTTGCCCATGATAAGAATTGGGGCTGTGGTGATCCTGGAAAGCTTGGAAGTTGGGGAGAAATCTTCAGAGTCAAATCGATAAGGGGCATCAAAATTTACTTAATATTCGTAATTAATCAATTTGGTGATTTCAATCAAAGGTTAAATATTGTAAAACGAAAATGATCACATGCCAACAACATACATTTTGTTGAATTCTGATTTGGGCTCTGATGTTGAAATAATCAAAAAGATTAAAGAAATATTGGATAACGAAGGCAAATCTGTACAATACGAAGTCCAGGGGGTATATGGCGTTTACGACATAGTAGTTAAAATCTCATCAGATAATATGGATCATCTAAGAAACATAATTACAAATAAGATTAGAAAGATCGACAAGGTCTATTCGACTCTAACTATGATGGTTATAGAAGAACAAGAATAATAATTACATTTTTTTGATAGCTTCTACCACTTTTAGAATTTCAGTTTCAGTATTAAAAAAGTGCATTGAAGCTCTAATTACTTTTTTATTAAATATTTCTCGTACCGCAAGAACCATGTTTTGTTTTTCAAGTTTTTCTATGATAATCTTTGGCTCTTGACCCTGAAGCGAAAAGGACACTATACTGGTTCTTTTTTCTGACTCCTCTGGCCCATGTAATGAGATACCAGCGACCTTTGAAAGTTCTTCACGCAGTAGATTGGCAAGCATAATGTTCTTTTTTCTAACATTGCCTAACCCTAATCGTAATAGATAGACGATAGATGCTTCTAGTCCCGCTACCCCTGGCCAATTACGAAATCCAGCTTGAAACTTGGCCGGAATTTCCTTGTAAACAATCTTGTCCTCATAAAAAATGGCTGACTCACCACCAACTTGAATAGGTTCTAGCAGATCACTTGATTCTTTTTTGCAATAAAAGACACCCATCCCCATTGGTCCACATAGCCATTTTGACCCATTAAACGACATGAAATTACAATTAATTTTGTTTACATCAATATCTTCAATACAACCAACAGTTTGAGCTGAATCTACAAAAAACGGAATATTCTTTTCATAAAGAAATTTTCCAATTTGCTCTACAGGAAGGATTGCTCCTGTATTAAATAATGCATGACTTAAAACTACAAGACCTGTATTGTTATCAATTTTCTGTTCAAGATGTTTAAGATCAAAGAATCCATTCTCATCAACCTGTATGTTTCTTACATCAATTTTTCTGGACAGTCTAACCCAAGGATAGTGATTTGCCGGATGTTCATGATTTGAACCACGAATTATGATATTTGACGAAGACGCTAAATTTAGACCGTTTGCAACCATGTTAACTCCATCTGTAGTGCTCTGCGTTAGTATGACCTCCTCAGGTTTACATTTTATCAAATGAGAAATTGCTTTTCTAACAAGGAAGAGTTTTTCTCTTACTAGATCATCTGCAGCACTTGAATCAGGACCTGTTTCATTATATGTTACAAGAAAATCAGTCATTGCCTTTATACTTGAAATTGGCATAAGTGAAGTAGAAGCATTATTCAAATAGATTCTATTTTTGTATGGAAAATCTTGTGCAACATCATAATCTAAATTCATTATTATATTACAATATCACTAAACAAAGTGTTGTTTAAAAATCATGATAATAGCTCAGATGATAATACCCTGAACCTAGAAAGCATACTTTCACAATTCAAAATTAATTCTATTTTGTATTCAGATCCTTTTCTAAAAGCAGGTTTCATTGCAAAACTTGTTCATGATGTAAAAATTGATGTTTTGTATCTGGATCTTGATTTGTTGTATAGCGGATACATAGTATCTGGTATGCTTACAGCTCCCTTCAACCTTTCTTTATTCCAACCTACATTGAAGTTATGGAATCAAATGTTAACAAACATTCTGGCAAAACTAAGTATAAAAAAATCAATAATCATAGTTGATTCACTTAACGGACTTTACAACTTACTAAATGAAAAAAAAGAAATTGGTAAACTAGTCAATTCATACATAATGTTAATTACAAGTATGGCAAGAAAAACTGATTCTTATGTTGTCGTAGCAAGTATGGCAAGATTCAAAAAAGAAGAAGGATGGATACTTGCCCCTACAGGAAAACGTCTTATTGAGACAAATATGGTAAGAAAAATATTATTGAAACAAGATGAGTCTGGTATAATCCTTGATTTTCTGAATAAAGACAAAACTATTATTCCGTCAAACTTGATTCCTCTAATCTAATCGTTTTATAATGTGATAACCAAACTGGGTCTTAACTATGTCGGAAACCTGACCCTTTTCTAAAACAAAGGCGGCCTTTTCAAATTCTTGTACCATGGTTCCCCGTCCAAAAAAACCAAGATCTCCACCCCGCTTCTTCGAGCTATCTATAGAATGTTGTTTAGCTAGGTTCGCGAAACTCTCCCCATTGGTAATTTTTGTTTTAATTTCTTGTGCCAAACTTAGCTTTTTTACTAATATGTGTGCACAATGAACCTTGCTTCCCATATGTTTGGCAATAAAACCAAATTATAAAAAAACGTTGATCATTTTAATTTTAAAAAAATACAATTCTAAATTCTTAGAATGATTAATTAGGAAAAGCTAATAATTCACTTTTTGTAACACTGTTATAAAATTTTCAAACGCCGTTATAACATCGATTTTTTGAGGAAGTTATATTAAGATCTATAAAGAAAGATTATTCGATAAACATGCCAGTTGGAATTATTCCAGATATAGGCGAACAAATGTGTATAGGATGTGCACTCTGCGTAGAGATTTGTACATCACTAGGACCAGACGTATTAAGAGTTAAACCAGTAGAAGGCTGGAAACGAGGTAAGGCATTTGTATTTTATCCAGAAAGATGCATCTCTGACGGAGCATGCATTGGAGTTTGCCCAACAAAGGCAATCTTTTGGATGAGACCAATGGACTTTACTGTCGGACAACCAGTGCCATTATACAGAAACTCTGTATTCGTTAAAGGTTGGACTGAATTAGCAGATTAAGTCCTACAATAACTTCTTTTTATT
>JAHEYZ010000001.1 GCA_023251295.1 Nitrosotalea sp.
CTGTCTGAGTCATCACTGTCTGAGTCATCACTGTCTGAGTCATCACTGTCTGACTCTGAATCCTTAGAGTCATCACTGTCTGAGTCATCACTGTCTGAGTCATCACTGTCTGACTCTGAATCCTTAGAGTCATCACTGTCTGAGTCTTTAGAATCTTTATTCTCTGATTGTTTGTTTTCTTTTTTGTCTGTGCTTTTATTTTCGCTCTGTGCTTTCTCTTCGTTTAGCTCTTCGCTTTTACTTGATACAAAAATATTATCTATGTTAGGGATCGTTTTTGGATCTGATTTTAAATTCTTAAGGAATGGTAAGATCTCTTTATTATAAAATTTATATGTTAACCATAACGCACCTTTAGAATCTAACCCCTCGGATCTTTTAATGTACTCAATTACTTTTTTAAATTCTGTCTGGTTAACTATATTATTTCTGTTAAACCTAGAAGCTAAAAGCGCGCTGACTGGATCTTTAATTGTATTGCTAACTGAATAATTCTTTAAACCAAAATATGATCTTAGTTTTATGAATCTATTCTTTGATCCTTCTTGAAGCTTACCCGTTAATGATTCGATTCTTTGATCCTCGATTATATTGTATGCGCTCTTTAACATTTTTAAAGCTGTGGATCTTTTCTTTGGATCTAACTTTGCTTTATTAATTGAAGCTGTGATCCATTCCTGAGAATACTTTGAGAAAGTTTGCATTAATGTATTAAAAATAATATGGGATAGCTCATGTTCTAAAGCTGTTTTGCGATCGATCTCTTCGTGGTTTTCATCGGTTGTAATTACATATTGTTTAGCGTACTTATCAAAGTAAACATAATGAGCTTTTGATTTAGAATTAAAAACTAACTTAATTGTTTTACCTGTAATCTTTTCGAAGATCTCTTTTATTTCTATTAAGACTTTTCGATCCTCTTCGTTAGCTTCGCTATATTCAAAATAAGGTTTTAATTCTAATGGCTGTTTTATGTCTGTCATTTATTAATCACTTCTTTAATCGTGTGTACGTATATTAATATCTGTGTGTTCACAATTACAAACACACCTAACTTATTTATATATAAACTGTGTACGTATATTAATAATAATATCTGACTGTATGATATAAAATAAAAAGGGGTTATAGGGTTAATCATCTTTTAGATTAACGCCTAAATCTGACTCGATTAATTCAGTGATTAATCTAATCTGATCCTCGTCATCTGTGATCGCGTACTTGCCAAAAAGATCCTCTTTACATGCTGTCTTTAAAGCCTCTTCGTTTGTTGCTTTCTCGTTTGTCTTCATGTCTTCAAAAGTTTCACAGAATCTTAAGATCTCCCTAGGATCTAAACCCTCGTTAAGCTTGCCTTCTTTCTCTGCGCTTTTGATCTTCGCTCTTAGTTGTAAGATGTTTTCGATCGTTGTGTCTGCGATTGTTTTGTATTGATCGTTTATGATTTGCTTTAGTTGGCTGTCTGTAAAATCTGGCCACTGGAAGATCTTAAATCTGCTTTTTAGTTCGCGGTTTAATTCGAACGTACCCGCATAACTTGAAGGGTTAGCGGTTGCATAAACTAAGATCTCACAGTCAGAATCTAATTTAAATTTCATTCCTAAAGTTTCATTATAAACCCCTTCATGAAAGTTTAGTTTTTCGTTTAGATTCTTTTGTGCTTCTGGTGTTAACGTATTCAATTCATCGAGAATTAAAAACGCTCTTTTTGTAGGTGACTGTTTAGATATTTCGATCGCTTGAAATATTGCGCCTAAGATATACACACTAGAATTATTTTCTAACTGCATAGATCCGCACAGCTCGTCTTTATCTATTGTCGAATGGCAACTAAAAAAGATACAAGGATCTTTATGTAGTGTCGCGTAATATTTAGCGAAGGCTGTTTTTCCAATACCCGATCCGCCCTCAACTAAAACAGCTTTGGATCTTGTTTGTCTGATCCATCTTTTAATTAATTTATCCTCTCCAAATCTTATATTATATTTCTCATTCGATGCGTTTAAAAATTCTCTATAGTCTGGCATTCGAATCTTTAAACCACTTATAGAAATATTTAATTCGTTTGGCTGTTGGATCTGTGGCTGTGTTGGCTGTGTTATATCTGGCTGTGTGACATGATCGATCGTTAGCTCTGGCTGTGTTGGCTGTGACTGTGATGTTATAGCGCTCTGTGTGTTTTGATTAACAGCAATCTTTAAAGCTTCTAACTCTGCTTTTTTAGCTTCGCGTTTAGCTTTGCGCTTTGCGTTGATGTCTGACTTATTCTTTAAGTAGTGTTCGCGGTTGATTTGTTTTTTTGATTTCATTAACATTATAAATATCGTGGTCGTATATAAAGATGTGTTTATAATATCTGACAAACATGTTAATCAGATTTTAATAAAGTCTGACCCTGTAAGAATCTAAATAAATAAAAAGAGAATAAGAATCTTATTGAAAATATCTAAGATTCTTTAGGATAAAATCTAAGGTTAAACTTTGCTCTGATTTGGCATGGCTTATCTTATCGGTTTTATTCATGCCTTTTATTCTGTGTACGTATATTAATAATCGTTGTTTGTTTTTTTGAACACACATGAATCTATTAAGTAAGCGTGTACTTATATTAATATGAAGCAATCACAAAGCTATAATACAGCATACGAAGAGATCGCGCCTATAGATGATCCCACGTTAAACCGAAGAGCTTTAAGACGTTATAAGCTCGGATCGTTTGGGAGTACTAAAAGCCATGACTAAAAGATTAATCCTTAAAGTTAATCCTGAGGCATACAAGATCGGATCTTTTGAAGGCTGTAAACTTTGCCAGCTCATAAGGCAGACTAACCCAGCAATGGTTTTTTATTCGTGTCGCTGTGGTTATAATCAATCCTATAGTAAGATCCGTAAATAGGATCTTATTTTTTTTATCTTACTGTTAGATTAGTTTGTCTGATTGTTTTATCTTACTGTTAGATTAGTTTGTCTGATTGTTTTATCTTACTGTTAGATTAGTTTGTCTGATTGTTTTATCTTACTGTTAGATTAGTTTGTCTGATTGTTTTATCTTTAAAGTATCATTGGATTATTTTTAATCTAGTGTTGTTTTTTCTTTAGGCATTTTATAAAAGGCTGTGCGCACATGTGAACACATAGCGCTTTATATAACGCTCATGTCTGCGCGTAGATTAAAAGGTAAACTAGGTAAACCTTTTTAATAATATTTTATACAGCTCAGGAAGCTATATGATCCTGTCCTCTATAAAGGACAGAAAGCCTAGTCAACTTGTACAAGTTGCCAGTGCTGGTATATTGTTTTTTTCTCTTTGTTGATTCAGAAATCTTTCATTCAAGTAAACATCAAATGATTTATGTTCATGTCTTATTTCGTTGAATGAACTGATGACATTGATCTTGTTATTACATTTCAAACATGTAAATGATTCAGATGCATACTTGCCATAGTTGTACGTCTTAGATTCTCTGTCCATCTCATAACTACATTTTGGACAATGCCTATGTGCTTTGTTCTTTGAACATATAGAACATCCAAAGAAGATCAATTCGTTCATGCTATCTATTACACCATTACATTATATAAAGGTTGTGTACTAATATCAATATACTATACCTGTTCCTTCGTGTAATCCTGTACACCTGATTGATCATTCTCTTCATATCCGTATGGCATATCAATAGGGTTTTCTACCTCTTGATATGTTGCACCCTCTAATGATTCCTCTGTATTGTCTTCTATCTCTTGGTCAACATTAGATTCCTTTTTGATTCGTTCCTCTGCTTGTAGATCTGCAAACTGCTCTTCCATTTCTTGCTTGAATAGTTTTTCTTCCCTTGTTAATTCCTCGTCTGATTTTTCTGGTTCAGTTCCTAATTCTCCAAGCGCTACACTCTGAGATTGTACAGAACCTTTTTTCATATATGTACGTCTTCTCTTTCTTGTTAGATCTTTATCGAGTATCTGATTGACTGTCTTCCAATTGATTTGATTCTGTCTATCCATCTCACCTAAACTATTCCATATTGAAAGCCTCTTAGTATCAATTACTTTTAGTCCATGCCTTGCAAAGCTATACAATCTAATCATAGACCTTGCTCTGTCCTTACCATAGGCATCAACGAAATGTTGTACAAGTTCATCACTATTCATGATCCTCTTTGCATTATAATCCTCATCACATATCATACATGAATCTCTTAGATACACAAAGAAGTGAACTATATTTCCTTCGAGCGCTAGACCCAATCTGAATGGTCGATCAGTATGGTACTTCATCTTCTTTCCTGTCCATCGATCTACTTCAAATCTAAATTCATTATTGAACATCATCTGTTGATAGTACCATGCGAAGTCTTTGAACTTCCATCTTGCATGTGGGAAGACATCACTGAATGTATGAACCTCTTCCATAGTTATACTGGTCAAGAAAACAAATGGTACATTACGGAAAAATCTTGATAGAGCTTTTGAGTAATGGATGTTCATCATTACTACTACTTGACCCTTAACATCATGCCTAATGTATGTAAGAGCTTGTGCAATTCTATTAATATCATCCTTGGGCAACTTATCGAGTGCGAACGAAGCATCATCCATAATAAGTATGTGCGAAATTCCCTTGGTCAGATTATGTATGATGCGATCAAGCTTCTGAATATCATCCCTGTAAAACCAATGCACTTGGAAGTTTCTCCTTTGATGCAACATGTGAACCAGCATTCTTGACCATGTGGATTTTCCTGAACCTGACATTCCAATATTTAATATGCCAAGAAATCCAGTCTTATCAAGATAGTTTAGCATTCGATCTATCGTTGGTGTTGGACTCATCGATACTGGAATGGGCCATTTCTGCATTGTATTTGGGTCAGTGAAGAGTGTAGTCTTTAATCCCTGATACTTTTTAATCAGTAATTGATTCGAAGGTTGTAGTGCAAGATTGCCTTCTACCTTTGGGAACTCTTCGATTGCCATAGAGATCAGAACTGCCTTCTGGTTTGTACATTGGCTACATATTTGGCAACGCTTTCTTCTACCCTAAAAGAAAGCTTACGAAAATAGATCCATGTCTTTTCCAGATTACTAGATTCCTCTGGGTCATCCATCCAACTAACTTTATCTTTACTGCCATCATCTAGATCTGATATGTCTGGTCTGGATTCTTCTGGCAACATCGCTAACATATTGTAGATACATGTGCAAGCGTTATACGGATCGTTCTTGTTAATCATACAAGAGATGTAGGCATTGCGAAGTTGTGACAATGCTGTAGCCACAAGTGCAGATGAACCTGACATTACCTTTTGTGTACTAATACTTTCTTATAAACTCATTTAATTAAAATTTTAAATTTTTTTAAAAAAAATATTTTTTAAATTTTTGAATTTTTCAAATTTTTGAATTTTTATTTCCAAAATCGCTTGCGTTATAAAGAATAAAAATAAAAACATCTCTAGAAGTCTAGTTTTGTGGTTGCAATGGTCTTCGATTCTGGATTCTATCATGACTATCTATTATAATATGGAGAAAGTAGAGTAAATTAAGCGAAATTTCGCAAGAAAACAAAGCTTCAAGGCAAAATTAAACAAAGTCCACGTCAGGCACGATCCTAGAGCTATTTCATGTTGATCAAGATGATTCTATTGTTGTTATTGATATTAGACCTCACTAGCTGGGGGTATAGTACCCTCAGTCATGGAAAAATGGCATATTTGATAGAAAGTAGTTTATTCACTGCCTAGAATCGTTCTAACCTAGAGTAGCAACTCTTTTCCAGCACTCAGATTAAGTAACCCTTTTTCCCTACAAAGAAAAAAAGGGGTTTAAGGACACGTCTGACTGGAATAGTCGATTGTCAGATGATTATCTCCTACTTTGTTTTGTATCTAATTAGATACGGTTCTGTAGTAATCAATTGTTTCGTCTGATAATCATCTTACACTCTGACACACCGTAACATGGTATGAGCTTAAGCTTTTAGCTTATTATGAACTACTTTGTATCTACTGAGCTTGTGTACTAATATCAATTAAGTTTAATCATCATATATTGAGCTTGTGTACTAATATTAATTAAATTTACTTTTAATAAGCTTAGCTTAAATGCCTAGCTGAACTGTAACATGTGCTTGATCACCTGAGTGACCTTTAGATAGTCATGTGGATGTATCTGCTTTGTCTGTTCATCCCTCATGAATTTAAGCTCTTTGTGGAAGCTTGGATCTATCTTTCTGATATTATTCATATAGAAAACTAGCCTTTGAGCTTTCCTTACTGGTTTGATCTCGTTTTGGGTATGGTCATCCATGAGTTTTACTAAGTGGGTTTAGAGCTATCTTGAATTTAAGATGAACTGTCTGCATGGAAAATTTGATTAAAAATTGCTAATTTACTATGAACAATGTGGACAGAAGATGTTACCCTTTGGTTCTTTACATGTTGGGCATAGCATTTTTGCACTTGCTCTTGATGTAATTCTGTATGGTTCTTCTGGTCTTTGTGCAATATGCCTAATATAGTCAGATGATGTTACTGGTGCAAAGTGACCTTTGTAATCTGGATACCGTGCCTTACTTTCTCTTCTTTGTCTTTCTATTGAAGACTCGCCTCTGTTTGTACCTAGCTCTTCTGATCTTCTTCTACCAAATGGCGGGGGTGTGGGTTTTGGGAAAGCCATGATAATCTTAGATTCTCATGTTTGGATCTAGTACGTTATAGTTTCTTGATTTTTTTCCTTTGGATTTTTTACTTCCATATCCACCGTACATGTCATTACACATGCCTGATTATTATCACAGACATATTTAAAAGAACACTAAAATTACTTTTTGTCTATTTCTTACAGGAATTAGGTGGGGGTTTAGGGTGAAGTTGGCTTTACATTCATGTGTATTCCCACATGCTTTCCTAAACAATTTGGACAAAATTTGTCTTCACAGATTGGACATCTTAATTTTTTATCATGTTGACAGCCACTTTGTTTTGTATCAGAAACAGGTTTTTGGATTGTTGTTGTTTCTGACATAAACATCACTTTAATTTCTCAGCAACCTTTTCTGAGATTGTTCTTTGATACAGACATAACAGTCTGTTGTTCGTTCATCAAATAAAACATTATGAATCGGACAGTTCAATGCATTGAGTAAAAACTACTCTCTTATAAAAGAAAACTTTTTTCTCAATTTTTTAAAATAAATTTTTTGGTTGGCTTCAATGAATAAGATTATAATACTATCTTTGTGAGGATTTCATCATCAAGGAATCCCTTGCCCTCAATCTAGCCAACCATTTAGAATTATGGCTGATGGTATTTAATCTTGGTGATCGACTCTTACAATCTGATAATGCTGTCAGACATTATTTTTTTCTGGCTTTTTCAGCTCTAAAAGCTTTTTTTAGAATAGGAACGAACTATGCCATTTATGGCGTAATAGGATTTTGAATCACGAATGAAGTTGCCACCAACTGTTGTGGCCATTACATCCTCGTATAATTTAATCAAAAAATCAATCAAAATCTGATAAATATTACAAATCAGACTGTCAGATTTGAGATCGAATTATCTTCCTTTAGCATGTACTCTTTTAACTTTAATCTATTTGAGATGTGTTTATTTCTTGGAATTAGATACCAGCGCTTTCCATAGCCACCACCATCTACAAAAACTATATCGAGATTTCTCCGATTTGCTCTAAGTACCATTCCTGAATCCTTTGTAATTACTATGTATCCATTATCTTTTGCTAGATTTAATAGATCTACATCTTCAATTCCATATTGTCTTAAACCTTTCTGGTAGTATAACTCTCTAACATTGATCACATTTTCAGGGAGAAATTCATCGAGAACAGTAATGTTTTCATCTAAAAGGAACTTAAAATTCAATTATCATGACATGTAAAATGCAATTTATAAAGATTAATTAGATCGCGCCAAGTCATTGTTCACCTACCAATACAGTCACCGTATATCTGTATGGACAATTCATAACGTGTCGAACTATGAACTGGAACTCATTGACGTTGTATTTGAATATTAATTTTAATTAAAAAGTGTTGTGGTTTGTAGTTCCACAACCATTCCTAGACTCCCCGATGTTCAGTGGTCTAGGTTCAGTTTCAATCCGACTACACTCGGAAATACGTGCCACATGTCACCCTCTCATGACTCATGTACATGCTTGTTTGTTATGTGTAGTTCTCATATAAAAAAATTCTGTTGCATGTATGGCAAGATCAGCTTGTATAATTTTTTATTGAAAAGCTAGATCTTTTGTCGTGCTTTGTGTATTTTACTCCAAGTCCGTTTGATATTTTTTTGGGTTTAGACAGAAGTTAACCCATTTTCAGCTCTTTCCACTCTTAAGACTTTGCGTACAATCTGATAAGTTGTCACTCCTTCTTTGTTTGCTGTTTTATCTATCCATCTTAATGCATTGGAAAATTCTGGATCTTTTTCTTTTGGCATCATGCAAAGTTCATCAAATGCAATTTCTAGGAAAGTCCTTAGAGGCATTTGCTACCCTCTGGTAAGTTATCATAGCCAGTAAATAATCCCATTAGATGACATCCGATCAGATCGAACCAATCTTCAATGCCACCAATTGAATCTAAAATTCCTCTAAGACCTGTTGATACTCCACCAAATGCGCCATTGACACCATTCACAGCTTCTTGACCATACGCTTGATTATCGCTAAACCAACCCGTAACTACATAAAATGTAACAACAAATACAATCAGCAGTAATGCAAGACTATCTTCCCAATCCATAATTATGTTTATTCTACTTGTTTTAAAATCTTGTTTTTGATCTCTTGATCGTTGGCTTTGCTTCCTTCCTATCTTGTAACGTACACAGCAACATCTCCATTTCTGTATGTGAAAACATACATGTATTTAGAATTTCATCCTCTAGCGAAGAGATGCCCATTTCTTTTCATTTCTTTTTGCAAGTAAATTCAATGTAAAATAGAATACAATCAGTGCTGGTACAACTAAAAATATCATTTGAACTGGACTCTGATCTATTGTAAATGTACAATCTGGTGTAATACAATCTTCTGCAACTTGATCAAGTTGATCCTGAATTAATGGTAGGATTAAAAATGACCAAATAGCTACAGTTATGATAAAAACCATCAGTGATAAAAGCATTGAAATTATAAAATATTGGATCTTTTGATTCATTTCATGTTCTTCCCTTCGGCATTTGGCTTGGTTTTTCTACTATTTTAGTTAACGGTTCTAAAATTTTTTTATTCATTATAATCATTTTTCTGATCCAAACATGTTCCAATACATTTTTTCACTGAAATTATTCCTTCATCGATCATGTATTCCATTGCATAGCTATATTCTTTGTCACTGATATGATTCTGTGACCACCAATATGCATTGTTTTTTACCCACTCTGGGATCACATACGTCTGTCTTTCTGGATTTAGAATCTTGTTATTGTCAAAATCTGAGTTGATAATAATTACTGCAACAGATCCAGCAAATAAAAATGATAAAATAAAAGTGGAAAGTTTGTATCCATTCACTTATGGATTCACATCATACTAGATTAAAAAAGTGTTTATCAACCAAATGCTGATGGATTGATCTCGCCATCTAGTCGTTTAACAACTTTTTTCTTCTCTTCAACTACTACTTTCTTTTTACCCATTTCTAATTTCCACCTGCCTGTAATCCAGTCTTCACTCGCTTGTAAACCTTTACCCTCTTGAACGGAGTTGGCATATTTTACAATAAATATAGTATTTTAAAAAACTTTCTAATTGTTCAATGCCCTATTGTACCAGACTCTAACGATCTCTAAGATTCTATTTGGCTGTTTTCCTCTGACTTTATAATAATGCAATACAGCGATCTTTTCAGATATTTCTTTCCAGTTAAGTTTGTGTGAATCGTTCAGATGTGGGATCATTGCAATCAGTCTTCTTTTTTCTATACACATTGGGCATTTGTAAATCTGGTTTTTTTCATCATCTGACATGTTCAATGACGATTCAATTGTATGTCTGACTCTCTCAGGTGAAATTAATATGCTGAAATTTGATAAGCCTAGGTTTTTTGCTATTCCACCAAGCGCACAATAGCTATGATTTTTTGTGATAAACCCAAATGGGTTGATATAGCAATATGTGGTTTGCTTATAATTGAGCTTTCTCAGTTGTTCTGCCAGATTTATTTGAGATTGGCTTGGTTCTGTTAAGATCTCTTGCATGTGATCTATGATTGGTATAGACATATTTAAAATAAATTATTTGCGTTCCCATTTCTGTTTCAAGTCATTTAATGTTGGATTGTCTGTTTTTTTCATGTTTTCACTTGATTGTTTGTACTTTCTATGATAGCAATCCATGCATATTATCTGACCTTTATCTTTGATCAGTTCCACATCTGATGTAAGACACGCGTGACATAACCCCTTCAATTTACTCAAATCCAGCCAGATATTTTTCTCGTTGTTCTTTGATCTTACAGTCAACCTCACTTATTTCTGGCTTTCCTGTGTTTATATCACGTCTTTTTAAATTTTCACATTTTTGTATATCTTCCAATTCTTTGAGATGTTCCTTTCTCACCTTCTCTTTTTGTTCCAATGTTGTGATCTTTTCTTCTACTGTTTGTTTTTTATCATCACAGTAAATTCCATAACATATTGTTTTTTCTGGTTCTTTTTCAGAGATCCTGTTTTCCCTATAATATGCAAATGCTTCTGCTTTCAACTCATCTTTGAAATGTTGTTTCCAGTACAAGCAATCTCTATCACATCCTTCAAATACTTTTGAACCCAGATTGATTTCAATTGTAGGATCATACTTGACTGGTTCTGCACAGTTTGAGTAAAAATGATTTAGTACATCTAATAAAATGGCAGAACCATTGTTTTCCCAACCAATTGTTGCCTTTGCACAGTTTACCATTGATAGTCCTTCATATTCAAATCTAATCCTGTTTACATTATCAATACCATCTGTTCTTTTGATATATCTCAATGATGGTTCAATTACAATCTGTTTTGATCTATCCCATGTATAATCATCTGGATTTACCCATAGTGTCCAAGGCATGTTATCAATGAATTTGTAAAGTTCAAATGCATTTGGTATTATTGGTGAATATCTTTTCCATGCATTTGTTTTGTTATCAAAATAAAAGTTACCTGACAGATATTTGTTTGAATTGTCATACATATCTGCAAGCTTCTTTTCATTAGGACATTGTGTTTCATCCAACTTTTTACATGAAGTTGATACCCTTAATGAGATGAAGTTTTTGCCATTCAGATGTTTTATTATTTCCTGTCGGCTTGCAGATTTTTGAGCTGGATTTCCTTGTGTTGTATCTGTAGCTGTTGATTTTGCTGGGTCTTTACAATAGAGTCCATAGCAAGGTTCTGGTTTTACATTGGCTGGATCATTTGCTTTTAGCTGTGCCTGACATGATTTTCCACAAAAATAAGCACCAGTCGCATCTGCCCAATGCTCTGAATAATCTATGAATGCCCAGACTGTTAGTACTCCAACTAATACTGTCACTATAATTATTGAATAGTGATCATCTAAGAATTTCTTGAGTTCCAACACCATCAAATATTGAAACTATGTAATTATTTCCTTCGGTTGATTTATCTGCAAAGACTTCTTCTAATACTGTACAGAAAAACGAGTAGGAACAGTCAGTGTTAATATATGCATATAATCCAACTGAAACATAAATTATAATTATTGAAACCCCAAATATTTCTAAATATCTGGAAAATTTCTTGATCTGATCAGATTTAAGTTTCAAGCTTTGTGCCTTTCTTAGATTTCATGTTATGTATAAACGTCATGGTAATTACTCCACATATTGCACCACTAATAAACGAAATAATTGCTGTGATAGTTACTTCGGCAACCAATGCAGGCTGTAAAATCATACACTAATTAAGTTTTCAGATTAGTGCAGAAATGAAATTGATCGCATCAATTCCACTCTGAAAAAATCACTGATCTTTTAATCTATATGGTGTTATTTTTTCTTTTTACCGCCTTTCTTTCTCATTTATCTCACCGCCTCAAAAAGTAAAAAATGAAGGTACAGATTCATTAGGTTATGCATCAGCACTCTACTATACTCCCCAAGAGTAGAATTTCTCCAATGTATCTGTTACCACGTCTTGCTGTAATATTTTACTCTCTTATAAAAGAAAATTATCTGGTTATTTTTTGAAAACAAATCCACATTTTGTACAAAAATACTTTGTTTTACTGGCTGGGAATAATTTTATCTTATTGGATTTGCAATGAGGGCAGTTCATTTTATTCAAAAGCTCCTGTATAATCGATCATGAAACACTGATGCATGCATTTTGAACACTTGATATGGAAAAAATGTCTTCCATGTGGATGCTGGTATTTTAATAGTTCCAACTCCTGAACTGTAGGATTTGTTGCAATTACTGTTTCTCCACATCCCTCTGGGCAAATCCTTGGAATAATATCCTCTTGTTCCAATTTTAATAACTCCAATATGCCCTCACAAAACCTGAAAAATTAAAAAATTCCAATAGGCAGAAACACACACCACAGATTCTTTCCTCTTTCCAACACTTATTCTTTGTTGTTGTTCTTGATGGGAACACAGTATCACAAATCCTGCATCTCATGTATCCCTCATCAATTTATTCAGTTTAATAGACTTCCTTATGCATTTATCAGAACAAAAAAAAGCACCGTTAGATAGTGGTTTTCCACATTCATTGCAATGATCACAGTCTAATAATCTGACTTGCATTCTATTTGGGTCTGGCATTACTGGTAGTTCTATTCCATTTTCCATATAATTTCCTCAGATTGATATGAAACTTCACCTCTGGCCATATCGATTAGATACCAGATTCCATTTTTTGCCTTTGCAAAATCTACAGACCAATATTCTTTGAATACCTTGCACACCTCTTTTAGCTGTTCTCTAATCTCTTCCAAGTCATTCTTAGAGTATTTTTTTAATTTTTCAAGCTTTATTTTCCAATACTTATCTTTTGGATCTCCTTCTTCAACAGCTTTTTTAACCCAATAGTTTCTTATTGATTCAACTTTTCCATTTTTAATAAAACATCTGACTTCCTTGTTAACTGGAAAATCTCCATAGAAACAATTGAATCCAGTTTCTAAATCTAACAATTCTCTGAATATTACTGCTTCATATCCAAGTTCTCCTGCCATGTTTTGCATTTCATGTTCCTCTATCAGTGTTGCAAGATTTTTTTGTAATGCATTTTTTGATTCAATATAACAAGTTCTCTTCCAGTTATGCTTGCCACTTGCCTGATCTGTTCTCATAAACATTGGATATTTACCAATTTTTTCCATTGCCTTGTACAGTTTGTTTTTTACTTCATCTGATAATGGTGTGTTACTTCTTACCAAATTATAAAGTGGTTTAAATCCTGTGTCAGCAATTTCAGTTTTAATTTGAGGTATAGGTAATTTTTTAATTTTTGGATACCAAATCAATAGTGAGCTATCCTTACCAAGTTGTACTCTTTCTTCAAATTTCATGTGCAACATTTATTCCTTAACATAGGACATAACCTTTGCAGATCTCCCATTGAATAGTAAAATATCTGTATTCCTAGTCTAAGTGCATGATCGAGTTCGCTTCTTGTAGATTCACCGATATATCCATCCTTATCTATTATGAAAACTGCTCTTGATATGTCAATTTTTTCTTTATGTAATCTATCAAGTTGATCTTTATGCTTAATTATCTCTTCTTTTATTTCTGGATCACTGTCGGAGTGAAGGAATGATCCAACTGACAAGACAATATAGTCTGATAATGTCAGATAATAATTACATTCATTAAATTCTTTTTTGAATTTTGTCGAACCACATAGGGTAATTATGCCTTCCATTTCAGTTGTATCCTTTCTTCAAATTTACAGCATTTTTTATTTTTTGGCTATTATCATATTCCCTGATTCCTAAATCAACCAGCCAAGCAATAGCTTTTGTTATTGCTAATGCCTTTTCATCATTAATGCTTAATTCATGTTTTAGAACATTTGCTAGATTATTGCCTTCATCTGCAATTGTAGGATCAATTGGGTTGTTCACGTCATTCCACTTTCTTCCATTTAATTCAACTCCTGTTTTGGTTCTTCTTTGATACATCTATTATACAAAATAGTGTATATCCCACCTATCATAATTGTAAAAATTGGCATCCAAAAAATATCTGGTATTCCACCTGAAAATGTTTCTCCAATACTAAGATATTTCATGATCATGATTGTCAATGTAAAAAATCCACCAATTATAAATGCATTACCAATATGTTCTTTCATTTTAATCAGCCTGATCTTCCTTTCTTAAAATCTTAATCATGTTTTTTTGCTGTTCGTCATTCAATCCACTGAACAATGCTTCCATTGTATTTTTTACATCAAATGCATCCATCACTATTTCTTGGCATGGCACAAAAATTCGTGCAATGAATTTTTCATCCTTGTAAGTTGTAATGCTAAATTTGTCATTCCTAGATGTCTTCATATAGGAATTTTGTATCAGCATCTATGCATACCTCTTGTTATTTTTTCTGAATGCACCAATGGTTTCTTCTAATGTTGGATGTCTTTGCCAGAATCTTCCATCTCGCTGTCTTTGATGGAATAATAATCTGATATACGGTCTTTGGTTTTCTATAAAATCTTCCATTGTCAGATTATAATCATTGTCGGAATTTAGATCAGATAGTTGTTTTTCTAATAATTTTCTATCATGTTCATCATCTGGATCTAATCTAGCTGGTTGAATTTCAAATCTAACTGCCATGTCATGTGCAATTATTACTAATAATGTTAATACCATACCATCAAAAGTTGCCATGCTTCCTTCAAACAAATAATCATTATAGATTGTGGATTGATAATCAAATATCTCTAACTGATCTGAATCAATATGATGCAATCCACCAAAAACTTCCGAGAGAATTATCAGTGATTTTCTAGCATTCTCTGAAAGAGGTTTATCTCCATTATGTTGTTTTATTATTGCAAGATCATTCTCAGCCAAACAATATCTATGTTCTTGTATCATTGTTTTACAATCCCCAATATCCTTGTCTTACCATTACTCATATCAAATCTCTTAATCTTTATAATGTTTTTTTTCAATAAATCCATCAAAATTTTATGCATTGTACTATCAGCAATACCGCTTTCTTTTTCCAGTTCTTTCTTTGTCATTTCCTTTTCTGTTAATATATCAATTACTTTTTTGTAATTCAAATAAATATTATAACCAGTATATGCACTCATCTTGTAAAAATCCTCTTGCAAACTTTACATTGACCAGTATTGATCGGCATTGGCATCAGCTCTATATTCTTGTTTTTCATGCAACAATCTGAGAATATTCCATACCATTTTATTTTTTTAACCAATTTTTATCACTTTTCCATCTGTTAAAATACTGCAAGATCTGATCATTACTCCTTTTACTGTCCTGCAATCAGTCGTACATTCATTCAAATCAAATTTGTTTATTGGAAAGCCATTTCCTTTTTTCATTGAAAGCATATACTTGATTAACTTAATCAGTCCTTTACGACCACCGAAAGCGAAATTCTTAGTAACAAACCATGACATCTCTAATCCTTCATAACCTTGTGGAAAAATTTGACTCTTGAAGTCCTTTCCTTCTTGTGTATAATGTCCTAACATTGTAATCTTTCCAGATATTATCTGATTTACATATTTTGCATAGGTTGTACATGAACTGCAAAGGTTATCGTAAATTAATACTGGATACTGCAATTTTTTAAACACCTCTTTGCTTTATCTAACAAAAATTTAAATTCGTTTTTTTCATTATCATACAAAGCACCGCCACCGCCAACTAAAAGAGTCTTGATTACCCTGTCTTTAATCTCTATAATTCTATTCAGATCTTCAAATGTAAAATCAGATCTTATTTGATTATACATCTCTCTTCGCCCTTTTTTTAAAATCTTCTTCTATTTTTTCATAATTATCATCCTCGTAAAATTCATCACTCCAATATTTTTTATCATTAACGTTTTCCAAGATCTCCCTTGCAAAATAAATCAATTCAACAGAATGTTCACTTCTATGTTTTGTTTCTACTGCCTTTCTTGTCGCTATCCATTTTAATAAATTTAATACATTAACAGCTTTAACTTTGCCTTTCTTCCACATAATATTTCACTGTCCTTGATGATCTGCTGTGTGCCAGCATGATCCGCATTCACATTTATAACAACATTCCTCATCGCCATCATTGTTCACATACTTGTATTTTGCTTCATTTTTCTTTCCACAGTCTTCACAATATTCTATAAAGATACATCTTGCAAGTATTGTCTTAAGTTTCAGTTTTAGACTCATTTCCACTCCAACATGATTTAACTTCAAATCTGAACCACTTGAAATGTACATTCCAACAGAAAAATGCAACTATTTGTATCATAATTTCTATGATAACAAGTGCATATATCATACCTGTTATTCCTTCTGGCGATGTCATTGTATCCCATTCATCGCCACATGTTGAGCATAACAAATTTCCCATGTCATCTTTTTTTATTGGTTGATCTGGACAAATTATTTGATTGGAATCTGACAGTGAAATTCTGCATCCTTTTTCATCTACAGAGTTTAATACTGTCTGGTAATAATTTATAGGAAAAATTGGTAGTATTGAAACTACTATCCATATTGCTATCAGAATATGGCAACTGCGTACTGTAATTGTCTTAGTCATATCACTCTAATTTCTCAGTTTTGTTATTCCTTGGTACTCTTCTATGGAAGAACTTTCCATCCTTATCGTATAATGTAAAATTATTCTGCTGAAATCCATACTGCATTGACAGAAATTCGACAAACGTTTCAAAGTCTTTTTCTTTTTTCTTATCATGTATATAAGCTTGCCATAACCCTTCAAACATTTCTTTTTCTTCATCTAGTATTCTGATCTGTTTTTGATAGAAAAAATCTGACAATCAGATTACTCCACAATTATCAAAATAATAGTTTTCTGTTAACACCTGCAAATTTTCACTCATGTATCTTGGTTGGTCTGCTCTTACTGTTTTTATAAAATTAAGTAAATCATTACAGTCTAATGACTTGACATGTTCCATTACTTTGTCTTCCACGTTCTTCCAATTTGGCATATCACCAATCATAATACCTAACATAATTACCATCCATCCAAAAAACAACCCAGCTACTACAGCCATTATTTTTCTACGCTGTTTATAATACTTGTTTTTCTCTGGAATCATTGCAGGAAATATTACTGAAATTGCAAAGGCAAAAAATGGAATCATCATCCATTGTTTGCTTTCGTATATCATTTGATATAATTGGTATGCTGTATCAATTGACTCTATACTCATATCTTACCACTTTTCATTAATCCACCTTCAAATTTTTTTGCATAATCAACAAATTTTTTTCCATATATGATTAACATCAGTCCAGTTTTTCTTGGTCTTACAAAAATTGTTCTTTCAATTAATGATAGATTTGTAGCAAGTGTATCAAGCTGATCTTTTACATCGTGCTTCATCTCTATCAATTCATCATGTCTTTCATAATGATTTTTTGTTATTGAAAGACTTGCTTTATCCAATTTCCTATCTAACTTGTTATATTTGTCATCGATTTTGTCTTTTACATCATAGATTTTTTTTATTGAATTTAAAAATTCATAAAATTCAATCAACAATTGATCATTTTTTGTGTTTTTAATCATTATTGTTATTCTGTCTAATTGCTTAAGAAAAGAGTCATCATCAGTCATTTTTTCTTACCAAATAATTTTTTTGCCAGTTTATGCGGATGTTCCTTTTCAACATGTTTGAATACGTCATCAGCCTTTTCAGAAATATATTTACCACAGAATGGACATGGTTCTCCATTTCCTATTGCTAACATTCCCATTTCATTTCAGACTCCTTGAATAATTTCATAGATTCCTTCAATAATTCTGTCATTTTTAAATTCAAATGATATGCTACAATAATTGGATGTTTGTCTATCAGATGTTGTTTCATATTCAAAATCAATTCTTTACATGCTGGACATCTGACTGACTTTGCCAGTGGTACTAGACTCATTCCTGTGTATCACTCGTCATTTTTTTTGGTACTTTCCCATCCCTAATATCAGTAAGATATGATAAGGTAATGTTTGTAAATGCCGAATAATTTCTTTTTTGCAAGTATTCCAAAGCCTTTATCACTCTGATCAAGTTTTTTTCTAATTTGATCAGTCTTTTCAACTCAGACTTTTTACTCTTGATTTTATCTATATTCTGATTTTGTTTCATCGTCATCATCGTCTTCCTCTATTACATAAATTGTTCCATCTGGATCTTTTTCCAATTCTATAGTTTGATAGCAATGAGGGCAATAGATGCTTCCTACCTTTATTTTTTTATCTGATCCCATTTAACAAAACTACCTTCATCAATTTCTTCCTGACTGTAAATACTGCAACAGTCTTCATCATGTTGTAGTCCATTGAGTACGTGACAAAAATACATGTCACAGCAATTGCATTTACCCCACAAAACCCCATGCTTGCAGTCAGGGTTCTTGTATGGATGATCCTCGTTCAGAACACAATGATGTGGTTTAGCAATATCTTTTTCTTTTGTTAGTTCTGCATCAACGCTCATTGTAAACTCTTCCATTTTTGTAATTCTTCATTCCATTTAATATCAAGGCAATTATTTTGAAGTAATGAACAAAAATATGTTAAACTATAAAAATAATTCAATCCAAAAGTAGATTCATTTAAAGTTGAAGATCTATTTTGTTTTTCATCACAATCATGAATTACTGTTACTGTTAAACTAAGCAGTTTTTTTTGTGTATCTACCATCAAATTATTTATTTCATTGATCCATTCTGGGGGAACACCTTCTAATGTCATTGCTTGTTCTTCCACTTTGCTATAGTAACCCTTTCAAAAACCTTCACATGTGGGCAATAAAATATTCCATGATTTGGAATCATCTTGAACATTAATTTCTGCCCGTCTTTTTTATTATCATACCATGCATCAAGGATCTTTGCTGGTGTTGTTTCACTGCATTTTTTACAGCAAATTATGTATGTCATCTAGCTTGTACCTTTCTTTTGTAGATTTGCCAAGTATCGTAGTTTAACTCTCCTATCTGTTCATATACATTACAATTGCATTTCTCGCAATTTGTTCTATTATTATTCATTCCAGTCATACGCATTTCATGTTCATGTTCTCCATGACCACAAATGCAGATTTTAAACGTGTAATTGTCCAAACCAACTGATGAGAAAAAAGGTGAGATGAGGATTAATCCTCAACTCTTTTGATTTGTTCTTCGAAAGGAGATAGCTCTTCCTCTCGAATTACCATGTAGTCGCCAACCTTTAGGTTCTTTGGTAGGTGGTCTGCTTGTTTGCCTTGCTTGTTTTCATGAACAAGCTCGGCTGGATTTGTCATTGTGCTTTCCACTACTCTCACAAACATGTCAGTTTGCACTTGTTTCATATCAAGTGTTCGCATTGGTTTTTTATCCAGTGTTTGGAATACCAATGTCTGACCTCTGAGTTTGTGTTTGTGTCCACTCTTTTCCCCGTATGCAAGTACAGGATTGTCCACCTGAAATGCATCGGCTGGGATCTGTTCGATTGGGTACAGGAGTACATCTCCCTGTCTTACCATTCGATCTAGTATGTCGAATTTATTCGTCATATCATCACCTGTTTCAAAATCTAGTTTGTCCATATCAGTTAAGATTCATTCTCCTTTTTGAGCATTGCGTATTCTGGTTCTGACAAGGAAAATTTTGATGCCATTGCTTCATCAGCCCATATATGACGGTCTTCTACAAAAGAAATGTATTTCCTATCTGTAGAAACATCTGGATAAACTAGAAATTTAAGTTTCCTTCCTTGTATTATCTGATCTGTTTCATACAGCTTGTTGCCTCTTTCAGATGTATCAACCAACACCGCCTTGGTCTGTTTTACAAATTCATCCTCACCCATTTTTTTTAGTTTCTCCATTCTTTTCTCAATGTTTGCTGTCCTGATTATACGAAATGCATTTGATCTTAATGCACTAAAAAGCAATACGATACCAGTCATTACTATTGGTATTGTTCCAGATATTGCTCTAACTTGATCATACTGTGCCTTTAATTCTGGTGGCATTGCACTTACATCCAAATCTGTAATCGAAGAAAATACTGCACCACTTATGATAAAAACAATTGGTGCGCTTATAACACACATTATTAGATATGGCATACTATCTTTGATTATTTCTTTGGGAACGTTAATCATGATTCATTCTCTCGTTTCAACATTGAATATTCACTTGATGATAATGAAAATTTTGATGCCATTGCTTCATCTGCATCAGTAAAATTCTCTCTTACAAATGAGATGTATTTTCTATCTGTTGAAATATCTCCATACACCAAAAACTTCATTGTTCTTCCCTTTACGACATTTTCTGTACTATACAATTGATTCCCCCTTTCAGATTGATCTAATAATATAGCCTTGGTCTGTTTAACAAACTCATCTGCGCCTAGTTTTTTTAACCTCTCCATCCTTTTTTCTATGTTTGCTGTCTTGATTATTTGTAATGCATTGCCTCTGAAAAACATTGGAACTACTGGTAGAAATATTATAAATGGCAATGCAAGAAATAACATAAATGTCGTATTATCCATCAATTCAGGATTCTCTTCTTCAACCTGCACTGGTATCATTGCAATTAAAATCAGGAATGGTATTCCAACTATCATTGGAACAATCGAACCACCTGAATCCTTTATGATCGTTCTAAAAATTTTGATTGCCATCTCCGAAAAATCATTATATCAAGTGCTTTATTAGTTTTTTCAAAAGATAAAGAAGGGTGGTTTGATCCACACACTCCTTTGAGTAACCCTTGTTTTTTCAGGGAGATGGTCTGACAATCAGAAACATGGTTACGAAACTAAAGGTCTGACCACATTAGAATAAGATTATATCATTAATAAACAATTTGTTTGTCTGGTGTTAAGCTTTACTCAGTGTTGATTTTTAGATCGGATCATTTTAATGATCTATGCCTGACTATCGGAAGTAGTTGTTTTTAATCTTATACATTATGTTTTCAGCTATATTATTATCAGGTTTTACATCCATTGTATTCTTGTCTAAAATGAAATCTGCTCTAAATTCTCCTAAACTATCTACACCATAATCTTTGATCTTGTCAGATGGTATGAATAAATATCTTACTTTATAGATATTGTCAGATTGTTTGGATACATACCAGTCAGATTTTGTGTCTGGTTCTGTAATAAAGTAATTTAATGAAAATCCATAATATACAAGCATACTGAATTTTATTTCATCTATTACGGTAAAATCATTCTCCGTTTCATATTTGAAGTTTTCAACCAGCATTACCTCTTCATTTGTATTGTTTTCTACTATGTTGAACCTAGCTAGTTTTAGGTATGATTTGTATTGTTGTCTATCAGCCTCAAATTTTTCAGATGCATATTTCTCTACTTCTAATTTTTCTTGTAGTATTTTTTCTTCTTTTTGTTTTTTGATTTGATCTACATCTGATATTTTTTCAAATACAATTACTGATGAAAAAATAATTAAACCAACTCCTATTATAGCCAATATCAGTGGTTTTTTCTTCAAATCAGATGTGATTTTTGATAGCCAAATATAAAGAAACTGCCTTTAATTGAATCTAAATAAAAGAAAAAAGGTTTTGATTGGAGTTCCTTCAACTCCACTTTTCCTTTCTGGGTAGTCTTTTCCGATGTTGTGTTTGGTGCTGGTGGACACAAGCAAAAACTTTTGCCTATTGTCTTCCACCGAGGGCCCCAAATATTGCAAATAGTGCAAAGAACAATGCAACAGGAAGTATTCCTATAACAGTCCATGCTGTATCTTTTGCGTTCTGACATTCAGTTGCGCCTTGGCCAGTTGGACAATGTATCGAATCGCTAACTTCTGCGAAGATAAGTATGCCAATAAGCAACGCAACGGCCGCGCCAATGAAGGCCAGAATAAAACCTAAACTTAATACTATTTCAGTTCACCCCCTTTAGTTTCATAACCATTGCATTGCTTTGTAACGTACACTCTTATAAAAGAAAACTTTAGGTCATATTCAGTCATAGAATGTGTTTTCGTCTGACAAAAAAGTTCTTTTATAAGAGTCTAGATCTTCTGAAATATCCTCATTTTCAGTAAAAAAAGTTATTTGTAACTAGGTTTACTATGATTATTGCTCAAACCATTCAGTGTCAAGTTTACCAATGACAGACTGAACCAACCTGTTACCGCAGAACTGTTCAAAAATGTAGGCAGGTTCAATCCTGAGAGATGCCCTGAACATGTAAAAATTGAAGATCTTATGATAATTAATGATGAGATCTTCTGTAAAGTGTGCCATCTAAAACTGAGGATTGTTCCTTCATGGTTATGGTAACAAAACAGCTTTATAGTGTAGATACCAAAAATTACTGTGCAACCGCTCAATGCCAAACTGAAAAACTATCTGTACCAGTGTAACAGGTTCAAAATCATTGCAGACATGTGGTATTGTGGGCCTTCTGAAAAGGACTATAATAACATGAAATTTGATGGTGCATATCCATCTGGATTTTTAAAGAACTGGAAGATCGCCTTTGCTGACTATATTCCATCTGACCCCAAGAAAATCATACATGTCTGTGCTGGCAGAGTTCCAAAATCGGAAGGTGTTACCCTTGATATTGACATAAAGTACGACCCAGATTATCTCTGCAATGCAGAAACTATGAGATACGGTTCACTGCTTGAAGGAGAGAGGCAAGTTCCAAGTGATGAGTTTGATTGGGCAATTGCTGATCCACCATACAATGATGAGGCATCAGAAAAATATTACAACAAAAAACTTTTGAACAAATCAATGATGATAAAACAAATGGCTAGGATTGTTAGGACTGGTGGGTTTGTTGCAATTCTTGATCAGACAATGCCACAAGGCAAACCAAGTAATTTGGAATGTGTAGCTAGGATTGGTGTTACCAGTGTTCCAAATTTGGATGTTCGAGTTCTGACAATATTTCAAAAGATTTAATTTAATTATGTTGGCATCAAATGACAAAATCGTTTAGGATTTATCCGTGTGGATTTCATCTGTTTTTCAAATTATTTTGGGCATAAAATGAGAATGCAGAATCCCTTAACCACAATCTAGCCAACTATCAATGTAGAATTTTATTGTTTTATATTAGTATTGTTTTGATGAAAGTTTTACTCCCATGCACTTATCACATATTGCTTCCATCCATTCATGTGAATCATTCCAGACAAGTATGCATGGTTTTTTCTCTTCTGGTATTGGCTTGCCACATACAAAGCAGTGCGGGTTTTCTTCGTTGTAAACCATTTTAAATCTGATTGTCAGAGTTTACGCCATTTTATCAATTCAATGTGTTCTTTGTTAAGCTGTTCCCAATTCGGCACTTCGTCTTTTTTATATCCACACCACCAAGGACAACTGCACTCAATCTGATCATATCTTGCACCATTATGGCATTCGCAGTTATCACTACACATTACACAATCTTCATGATTTTTCTCAGTTGTGTTCAAATCAATTCACTTCTATTAGAAAAGTAATTCCACTTCTTCTATTGATTTTACAAAATGCATTATTGAGTCCTTGAACATATTACCTCTATGAGTTGTTCTATAGATTATTATCTTTCCTGCATGTACTTTTTTTCCTGTATCCTCTTCATTTAGATAACCTATCTTCAATAACCTTACAATCAAAGGTCTGGTTTTAATCCAATCTGTTTTAACAACCTGTATGATTTTTGATATTTTTGCACCGCCATTACAAACATTTAGAATTTCATATACTATCTCAAACTGATCTCTTCTAGATTTTTTCTTCTCTTCCTTTTTCATAGCCTTCCTAAATTTGTTGATAATTTTATTATCTATCTTTTCTGATTTTGTTTTCATTACTTTGGTTTCCACCACCATGTTGTTTCAAATTCTGATCCACAGTCTTTACATTGAAATTTTGCGATAGTTTCCTTTGTATCGCCTGAATCCCACCATGTATCACAAAATACCATGATCAGTTTTCCAAATGGATGTGGGCATTCTTGTGACATGTTTTTCCAGTTCTAAACTCCTTTGTAAATAACTTATCGACCCTTTTTACTTTTGGGTGGAACACCTTGTAGTGAGTCCTCATCCACTTCCAAACATCTGTTCTATACTTGTCGCATTCAGTACAGATTGCCATTAATCACTACCTTCCTGTATGTGATCGGGAATTGGGAATTGTGCATGGTTCATAATATCTGCTTGTCTTTGTGCGCACTCTTTGCACTTTATAATATGTTTTGATAATCCTAACAAAGTCATCATAGTATCCATTTCTTGTTTAGTTAGTTCAGCCATATCTTAGAAATTCCTCTCTCCATATTCCATCATCATCCCATAAATCTAAATTATCTTTTGTCAAGGGTTATTCCTCACGTTTTTGCAATGATCACAATTACAATATGGTGAATAATATTTGTTTTTTGGATATTTACATCCCATCTTTCATACCTTCGAACTTCCATCCTTTTTTGTAATATGAGATTCTAATGAAAGTCTAGCAATTTCTGAAACATAGTATTCTATCTCAATCTCTAAAAGCGGATCTAATTTTGGGAATTGTTTTTGAATTACTCGTTCTGTCGCATTGAATAATCCTATGTTATCTTTTCTCCCTTCTTTATGCCATATTTTTAAATCCTTTTTAAATTCATTCCAAATTAATTTCTGATATTTTGGTGTTAATGCCACACCTTGTTTAACATTATCAAGTATTCCTAATTCAACACATTTTTGAAAATTGTCAGACATTAATTAACCAAACCATCCACATCCGCATTTTGTACACGCTATATTGTAATCATTATGATCTTTTCTGTCATGTTCACATTGGTTACATTTTCCACCTTTTTGTTTCCATTCAAACCAACCTATCATTTGATTGGATTCCTTTCCAAGTTTTGTGGATTAATATTTGGTGTTTGTTTTTTAATTAGCCAAACTATAACTGGAATTAAAATTACAACTACTGCTATTAGCAATACATCCAATATTTGATAGGCGTTTATTGTTTGGATTGGATCTGCTATAGTAAGGTACATGATAGATGCAATAAAACCCATAATCCCTAACGCAACTACAACACCGCCTATCTGCATTCCAGTTTCTTGTTTCATTTAATTTACCTCTTCGAATCCATTGTAATTTCTAGGATCAGGAACATGTTCGCATGGAACGGTTTTTCTACATTTTATACAATACATCATGTGCTACCTTTTACTTTAGATTCAAGCTGTTTGATTAATTTATCTTGGAGTTCTAATGCAGTTTGTAAATTATCTAGTCTTTCATTTACTTCTTTCATCCATTTTATTAATCCTTCTGGAAAGACCATTATGTGTTACCTTATGCCTTACTCCAAGTATCCAACTTGCTTGCTTCTTCTTCTCTACTCATGAAAAAATATCTTGCGGAAAACAATGAAAAGACTAATAATAAAACAGGTAAGTAACCGAATCCCTCTCCATTCATAAACAAAACATAACATATACTTAGAAAATTAACACCTGCAAAAACTAATAATGTATTAGCGATCATGTTTGATATTTTTATTTCCTTTTCTACTATTTTGGGTAAAATGTAATGCTTCATTTTTTATCATCTTTTTTTAATTGAAGTGTTTTATTATAATATCCTGCAAGAAAAAGAGGCATGCATGTATCACAGTAATAGAATGGTTCTTTTCTTGTACGTGAATAAAATGTGTTTACAACATGACATTTACATTTTTCACAAACAGTTTGTCCACAATTTGAACAATCCCCTAAGTTACTACTCATATTTTAGCCTCTGGTTCTGATTTACTCCAATCAGTCATTTTGATTGTACCTATCAATGCACAAGTCACACCAATCAAAATAAATCCTGTCGAAAGATAATTGGTCACTTCAATTCCACTTTCAAATAGTTTTGAACTTATAGTCATAGCAAAACCCATAAACAAAACTACTATGCCGAATAACATTAGTGGTAAGTAAAAGTAGCTATTCATATTTTTAAATCCAAACTGTAACTATCATCTGAACCACAAACAATATGTTTTGTTTTATGATAATGTATGACCATGTTTTCAAAGGTAAAAAACTCCATCTTACAATCAAGACATAAATAACTACTCATGGGTTATTCCATTCCTGAGTCATTGTATTAACTCCAAGCATTTGTAATAAATAAATGCAATGTCTTTACATTTCTTTTGTTTATGATTTTTGAATTTAACTTTGCAGAATGGACATCGATCATCCATTATTGTTAATCTCTTATCACCGATCATTTATTTTCCCTCTCTTTGTTCCATTCTTCTGCTTTTTTTCTAACATCTGATCTCCTTACTATCTCCTGAACTTTTTCGTAGAAATTCAGATCTGCACCATAAACTTTTGTTTTGTCAAGCCATCCTATGCTGGTTTTTAATTCTTGATCATGATCAGCAAAATCAACCAGTACATCTACCATTTCCATAAAATCTTTTGATGGTTCTGTCATACATTTCTCCGCATCTTGCGATTAATTCCCATCCCAAGAACAGACATTGCAATCTCATCTACAAGTTCTTGTAATAACTCTTCATCGTTTTTTTCTGTACCAAGTGGTGTTAATCTGCACTCAATTAGATGATTATCTATTTTTATTCTCAAATCTTCTGGCGTTATGCTTGGTTGTATTGTTGCATACTTGCCAACCAGACAGCAAATCAATCTATCCCGTTCCATCACTTCCCTCTTTATTTATTTCATTGTCTATTGCACTTTCAAACATTGTCCTATACACTCCATAAACATTGTTTTTGTCACAGATCTTGTTCCATTCTTCGGGATGATTTTTTCTTGCACATTTCAGATAATCTAATATCATACACAATAGTAAAGTAAATGAAATCACTATTAATAAAGATTATAGCATATTGTTCTATAACAAACTACTAGGTTCTTTTTCTGGTTTTGTATAATCATCCAAGCTCTGAATTTTTATTTTCTTTTGTTCTATATCAGGCTGTTCGATTCCGATCCTATACTTTATTTTAGTCCAGTGTTCCTTTGAACAAAAGTAATAATTTGCCCATTCCCTTCCTGACTGGCTGTAAACTCTGACAACAAAAACCCTTCTGATTGTAGTTAGATCAATGTCACAGCTTTCATACCTGCAAATTTTTTTTCGTATTTTCTGGTACTTGTCGTATGCTTTTTCCACCTTTGGATAGTTCTGTTCCCGAAAATTCTGGCTGTCAAAATATTCACCATGTTTTCTTGCCAGCCCAAAGTCCTTGTTATAGTTTGATTTTGCATTTAGATAATCCCTGTTTGCTTTCTTTTCTAATTCATCTATCTCACCAAATACATCTTGAAAGTGTCCATCACAAATGAAACATGTTTTGTTCTGTTCCATATATTCTGCATGTTTGAACTCTATCTCCCTGAGATTGAAACTACTGGAACATCTATCTCTTGACTCTGTAGAATTTCCTTTCTCATCAACACCCCTGTAAATTCTAACATAATCACATTTCATTTTTTGCTATCATACTGCCAGCTATAGATCAACTATGCTGATTGAATTGCAAAATCTATAAACCTTATGTTAGATCGAACATGTTGGGCAAAATACATTTCTACCCTTCTGTCCACAGTTAGGACATGATCCTGAACTTTTCGGTGAACCATAAACTGGTCTGATTGATGATGCCCGTTGGATTGCACCAGATGGTGATTTTTTATATGTCTGTGTTGAAATGTATGACTGACCACCACTTGTTATTTTTTTAACTATCTCTGAATCATTTGCAAACCTTCTTCCTACATTGCTACGTATTGTTACTCTTTTTACTATTTTTGGTCTTGGTGGCAATTTTGGTAGGATTGGTGGCATTCTATTATCTATGATTTTGGACTCTTATAAAAGAAAATTATTATTACATCTATTACTGATTAATTTTTGATTTGCGGATCTGAAAAAATGAATTAATTACAAAAAGTATTAATCCTAATCCTAGGATTAATTCAAAAAATTCAGAATCATAATTTATAAAAAAACCAAATGTTACCCTACCATTAATAAATTCAACAGGAACATACTTCATTGTCAATACTGTAATTAATACAGAACTAAAATAACTAAATAGAAATTTAGGTGGTAACGCATATTTGATAAATAGTTCGTTTTTGGCAAAAAATTTAATTTTTGGAAATATTAACCAAGCAAATGAACCCAAGAATGAAGTTATTATATAATAAAAATGTCTATATGGTTGCATTGAATCTAAATTATGTATGCTTATTTCTCTTTGTGTATTAGCAGAGAACATTAGATTATCAAATCCTAGAATACGTTGACCATAGCTAATTTCTTCTAATCCTGTAATCAAAAAAGTTATTGATAAAATTATAAATATTGAGAATGCACCTTTGTTTTTTTTCATATATTTTAACATGAATATTGAAAAACCGAATGCCATAAAATAAAATAATGCAGTAAGATTTTCAATCAGATTATCTTCATTAGTTAAAGATCTATAAAATGGATCATCAATACCATTTAATATTTTGTTTAAAAAAACAATCCCGATTAATACGATTGGAATTATAAAGATAATCCAGTGATTTAGTTTCATCTTATTTTTCAATAGTTTTTATTTATTTTTAATTATTTAATCATGCTGGTTTTTGTTAAAAATTAACTATGTTTTTATCTATGATTTTGGAATCACAAAATTAAACAACGTGAACAAACCGAAGAAAAGGGCAACTGGCATTATTCCTATCACCGACCATGCAATATCTTTGGCCGACTGGCACTGTTCAGAACCAGTTTCTCCTTCACCAACACTACCGCCTGTAGCAGTTACTTTCAATAACATATCTTCTATGCCAAACTGTTGAAAGAAACCAGATAGGGGATCTTCTTGATGCATCCATAAATGACCTGAACTAATATCTGAGGTTGAACTTAGAAATTCAGCTTCACTATCCCAATTTTCCATGTGTAATGCTACAAATGTATTTGGATCATTTACTGTTACAGGTGGAGTGAAAAGAAATGTAAAGTTAACATTACTACCACCAGCTAATTGTTCCGTATTATCTGATTCTGCAACTAATGTTGATGTATCTATATCTGTTACAGCTCCTATCCAAATTTGTGATTCGATTGTTCCAGTAGTTTCACCAAATGTATTAATTCCATTTACTGTAACTGACGTTATTTGTTGTCCTGTAGTTGAAACTAACTGACCAATCCATGTATTTGTAGCTCCACCATTTATTGTACTATCTGATGATTCTGCTAGTGTATCAAATGGTATATCTGAACTGCCACCGCCACCGCCACCGCCACTTGAAGCAGGACATTCCAATGAATCTGCTACTTCACCAAAAGCAAAAATACCTACTAGCAACCCTGCACCAGATCCAACTAATGCCAATACTAGCGCCAGTGATACTACCATTACTGGTTTTTTATCATGTCTAGACTCTTATAAAAGAAAATTTTATGATTTTGGAATCACAAAATTAAACAACGTGAACAAACCGAAGAAAAGGGCAACTGGCATTATTCCTATCACCGACCATGCAATATCTTTGGCCGACTGGCACTGTTCAGAACCAGTTCCATCACTTCCACCGCTACCTGTGGTTGTTACAACTCCATTTGCAGTTGTATCATCAAAACTATAATATGCAACTCTTGTTGATGGTGATATTCCGAGTGAAGATACACTTGCACCAGAACCACTATTCCACATATTATCAATGTCAGTATCACTTAAGATATAGCCATTCCAAATTGCAAGGTCATCAACCATGAAAGTATCTTCAATGTTTGAACCACCACTGTTATGATCTCCATCACTGCCAATTGTTAAAAAGTCAATCGGTGGGTTATTATTACCAGTCCAATCATTTTTTGTGCCACCATTGTTGGCTGTTGCATCCCCACGACATCCTTCAACTACTCCACCATTACCTAAGTCACTTGTTCCATCAAGGCAATACCTAAAGTTTGCATTTCCCGTTGTAATTGATTTGTCGTATGTAAATGTCAATAAGTGCCATTGACCATCATCTGGTGGTTCGCTTGGAGTTGGTGACATAAAAGCTGAGATTTTTTGACTGTTATCATCCTCAATTATTGGGCGAAGTCTTCCTGATTCTGTTTCAATAAATAATCCATCTGTCTGACCGACTGGTGCAAAGTTTGAAAGTAAATGATATTCATTACTACCAACCACATCGCCCTTCAACCAAAACGAAATACTAATTTCATCAGATCCAGTTGCTTGACCTGACAAAAACCACCAATCAGAAGGTGTAGATCCAAGATAAATTTCACCGTTAAGTGCGCCACCGCCACTTGCAACTCCTTCCTGTACTACAGCCTCATTAATTTTTCCTGTCACTGATGGCAAGAAATCAACAATGACTTCCGACTCTGCATAAACCGCATCCTCAGCAGAACCCAAAGTTCCCAAATTATCATAACTTGTAACATTTGTAACAGAAATCAATGTACTTCCACTTGAAGCTGGACATTCCAATGTATCAGAAACTTCACTAAAAGCAAAAATGCCGATTAGTAACCCTGCACCAGATCCAATTAATGCCAATACTAGCGCCAGTGATACTACCATTACTGGTTTTTTATCACATCTAGACTCTTATAAAAGAAAATTAAATTCTTGGAAAGTCCTGTTTGAATCTCTTTTTCTTCTGACCTCTTCGTAAAAGCCTCTTACAGACTTTGCATTTGATCTCTGTCTTTGGGTAAACTAATTCACATAATCGACAATAATTATTGACTGCATAATCTGGTTTTTTTGCCATTATGTTTCCTCTTCATCCCCATCACTTGCATAGATTCTCTCATCCATCTCATGATACATTATCTTTGACCAGTTTGCTATCACACGTATTGGTATCCTCTGTACCCCCATTGTTTCAAGGTTGCCATTCTTTTTTTCCTTGAACTCAAAAACAATTTCGCCAGTCATTGGATCACTGACAATATCGATAACCCTATCATTATCCATTTTTAACTCAACCATTTTTTAGACCATCCCACTCAACAAATCTAGCAGATAGCCTATGCCCAATCCCATTGGTATTGTACTGAATATTGCAATGTTCCATATTATCAAATATTTTTTACTAAATTTTCTGTTGTTATTCAAAGACATCAGATCCATCAAGCCTCAACTGTTTTGTCCTGTCATCATTAAATTGTCTTTCCCAATCAGCCTTGTCATTATAATGATATGTGGATTTTACTTTCTGTGTATCATCTATAAACCCATCTGCAAGAAGCATCCATCTGATTATTTGGAAGTTAGAGTTTGCATGGAATGACCAGAACTCATTAACAAATTCAGATTTTTCCGCAACTATTTTCTGCTTAATATATTTTACAACGTCATCATATTTTGTTATGTTTCTGTCCTTGATTCTGTCTGAGATTTCATCATAAATGAATTTGACAATATCAATCTCGTTTTCAGCCATCCTGATTTTTTTCAGTTCGTTCCTGTTGTCTTGAACTGACATATCCAGATGTTTTCTAATACATAACTTTAGATCCTTTGGATTGAAGTAAACTCCTGTATCACTCAACATGTATCTGTATAGCTTGTTGTCTGGTACAATTGGTAGGCATCCGTTCAATATAGAATCCAAGATTGACATGTTCCATGTTGCATATCCCTTTGTATTGCATACAGAGAAGTGGCTTTTCATTATCAAATATCCATACTGATTGAATACAAGCCTCTTGTTGATGATGAATTTTTTCTCTTCCAACATAGGTTTGTTCTTCAAGCTTTGATCATCAGTAAGCCACAGAACAAAGTCATCCCTTTCCTTTGCAAGTTCTGTACATGCATCAACAACTTCCTGCCATCCAGTAGTATTGTTCAGCCTGTGATTGAATAGAATTATTTTCTTGTCTGGCAGTGTAATTGGATCTTCACCAAATTTTGTTGCCTTTGGATGAAAGAATCCATACTTGTATGATGATTCCTTTCCAGTTATTTCATTCACAGAGTTGTCGTACAGACTTTTTGCATACTCATTATGGAAGCATGACAGATTAGAACTTAGCACCCCATCGATCTCCCTGTAGATGTAACCAGTCAGACCATGTGCAAAGTCAGATGATTCCTTGCAGTCAATCCAGTGAAAATAATTAATTATGATTGGATTTTCCCTTCTCTGGTTCTGGAAAAATACTTTCAGATTTGCAGAAATTTCTGGCTGGTTAGATATTATTACATCAACATCTGTGCTGTATGGTAGTGCTTTTGATATGATGTTTCGATTAAAGTGGTATCTGTTCTGGTGTATTGATGTGCAATAATCATACTCTATACACTGCACAATATGGTTTGTTGGAAAGAATGAGCTGTTGAATTTCTTTGGTACTAGGACAAGAAATCTCCAATCATTAGGAAGGCTGTTTATCAGACTTTTTGTGAATAGAAATCCAGAGTCCTTCTGGTAGAGAAATCTTTTTGAGATTTTATCTACTACAACTGGATTCATATAAACAAGTACTCTTAATCTCATCTTCATCCCGTACCATTGATTACCCCATGCCAGTCAAAGAGTTCTGGATAATAATTTGCAATAAAGCTGTTTGGATCTGTGAATTTAACATCTGTCATTGAATCTATAAAGAACCAATCATGAGGAAATGTTATTGTCTTTGTTTTTTCATCCCTTGCGAACTGGTATGTATTGCATCCTACAAATGCACCTAAAGTTGCACATCGATTAATGTCTTTTAACAGATAACCTGTTTCATGGAAACATTGATTGACTGGTCTTGGAGATGGATACACTTTCTGACTTGACATGTATTCCCAAAATGAAAACTGCCATGCAACACTTGGTAGATTACTTGGGTCTTCCTCTATTATTTTTTTCAGGTTCATACAGCTCATCGCATGGGTTTTTTCCTGCCACTCTGCACGGAGTTTCTTCTCTGGTGTTTCACCAGACCATACAAATACAGAAGAAGCCCAGACCAGCAACCCCATCACTACCACTCCAATAATGACTATTGGCAAAAGCTGTCTTAACGAAATAATATTATCATCATCTTCAATGAATCTCCTTGGAGCTTGTATCGGGTCACGCGTATAGTCTGCATTCTCAAAGACTTCTTTTTTTGTTAATTTCTTTTTAGCTGTTGGTCTAGATTTTATTTTGGGGTCTTCTCTTTCAGCTCTGCGTAAAATACCCAAATCTAACAACAGTCTGACAATCAGATTCATCTATTTTCTCCATTTTTTCTGGTTTTTGTTCGGTTCGCTTTGTATCCTTCGCGCTCTGTCAAATTATTTCTTTTTAGTAACTTTAGTTTATTCTCCAAATACCATCTTTTGTTGTATTCACTGATCTCATCACGCCTGTTTCTTTTGTCGAAATAACTGTAATCCTTAAGAAATTTCTTGTAGCTCTTGTCATTATGGTATCTTCTATTCACGCTTTTTCTTACTGCTTCGTTTATTTTGGCAACATAATCTGGATCTTTTCTGTAAATTCTGTTTAATTTTTTTGATGATGCTAGCGAGATCAATCTTGATTTTTCATGCAGTCTTTTTGTAATTGTAGGTGGTGATAAGTTAAAGTATCTTGCAATCTCGATTTGTTTCATTCCATTTTTGTATAATAAATGAATCTTTTCATTTATTTCTGGTGTTACCTTCCTGTATTTTTTTGGGTATTTTGGTTTCTCTACCATCCAGATTCAACCGTGTTCCCTAGCATCTTTATGACTTTCACGTTTATCCATGAAAGAAATATTACTGAAAGCAGTACTGCAAATATAACTGGCATTCCTGTAGCATTCTCTAATAAAGTTACAAAAGCCATTAGTGGATTAAAGATGAAGAACCAAAGAATCATTTTGTAGCCTCTAATAATTTTTCATTTAGTAATTCTTGCTCTGCAAGCTGTTTTATCAAATCATTCCGTGATATTGTCAGCAATTCAAAACTGATTTCCATCATTTTTAATTTTGATTTCAACTTATTGATTGTCGTAATGTTTGGACAGTCTAGTCCAGATCTACATGTCTGATTCATCTTTACTCCTTGGTTTTTCCCAACATGGAATGCAAATATCTTTTTCATTATCCCACAGTCTTATACCACATTCCTTACAGTATCGATTAGTTCCTTCCACTTTGTCGTGGCAAGTTCTACAAAGAATTTGTACCCTACCTGTTTTCTTTCCGTCTTTTTTTACATGATGTCTTGTTAACTGTTCTGTAGTTCTGCATTTTCTACATCGCTGACCATTAAATAATTTATGTATCCTACTCATTGTTTTCTTATCTCCCTCGCTATGAAATTCAATTCCCTCATGATTTTGTTGTCGTCTTTTAATTCCAAACAGCAATCCCACCATTCCACTACACAAGCCTCTCCTTAACACTTGGTTGAATTGTTTTTTCTTGGTCAGTTATAGCATCAAACATATTACAAAATCTTGGTATGATTCCCATTGGGTATGCATCTGGGTTCATTATTATATTTGAAAGTCTTTCAATTGTTTCCTTATGCCCTTTGATTGCCTCTTCCCTTGTCTTATATCGCATCTGAAAATCCAATGACTTGCCCAATATTCTATTGTCTGGTTTTTTATCTTGATCAAAAATCATTGTTTCATAATAATGATCAGAGAAATCAAACATATCTACAGTTGAACAAGCTCCAATCTGCAAATGAATTGTTGATATTACATAATTCTCTTTCTTGGTTTGTATTGCCCATACATCCTTGTGGAATACTGCACCACATTTACAAATTGTATCCTTCCCATATTTCTCCTTGTTTTTTTCATCAACCCACTTTGTTTTTAGTTTTATGTATTCATCAAATGTATATACTTCTGGACACATTGAACATTGAAAATATCTTACCATTATATCACACTCTGATTTGTTTATCCAATAATTCTATCATCTTCATTCCTTTTTCTGTTATTTTTAATATCCTATCTTCAATTATAACGAATCCATTTTTCTCTAACCAACTAAGGTGATTTCTAAATTGAAGTGTTGACATGTTTGCTTTGTACCATAAATGAGTTAGCTGTATAGGTTTTTCTTTTGCTATGCTCAGGATGTCTGAGATAATTGTAATTTGATCCCTTTGTTTTATTCTCTGATCCATCCCAATACCTCAGCTTTCTTTTTCAAATCATATTTTACTTCCTTACTGCACTGCTTCACAACTATCATTGTGATTCTAAACTTGTCTGAAACTCTTGTAAGAATCTCTTGTCTGTTTGTCATTCCTTCATCCAGACATTTTAAAATTTCATATTTGATCTCTTTTTTTCCTATCAAACCACACTACATCAAATTATTGGTTTACGCGATATAAGGATTTTCTTTTAAAAAACTAGACTGTTGTTTTTGTTTGTTGTAAAATTTCTTCCCCCGCTACAGATGGAGTGTGGCAATCCATAGCGAAGGAAGGTTGACCTACAGTATCTATTATCCACAGGGATTTAAAAAAGCATGTTTTTGTCAGACTTTATACATTACTTGAACATCTAGGACAGAGTACGTTTGATTTGATTGGTTCTCCACAATCTGGGCATACTTTGGATCTGCTAAGTAGATTCTCAGGCATGATTCGTATTAGAATCAGACTCTAATAAAAGAAAAGATGGATCGTGTCATTCCAAGTTACAGTCGCTATACCTCATAGGTTCTGCGCCAGTCTTGGGAACACGATCAATAATTGGCTGTATTTATTCTATTTAACTTTTTTAATAGACACGCCTATGTTTCCAGTCTGGCTATATAAAAACAGATTTTGAGAAATTCTTATTTTGGTTCTTTAAATAATGATTATGTTTGGGTTCAAACCAGCACTGAGAGTTTTGGGCGTACTGGTGTAGCTCAAACCCAAACAATTAGTATTAATAATTTGACTTAAAAAAGATTATGTAATATTCAGTATAGATGAATACGTCTAGATCTTATTACATATTGATCGGTTTACCTTGCTGTTTGGTTTACTTCACTTAATGCTATTTTACAATCTTTACATACCCAACCTTCGAATCTACCTTTTATTCCACATCTAGTACAAATTTTATTTGCGAATATTATTCCTGCATCCTTTAATTTTCTATATTCAAGCATTAGTTTTTGGAAGATTTTATCGTGTTTTGGATTTATGTTTAGTTCTGATCTGTCATCTTCAATTACTGAGGTATCTGGTTTTCCCCATTCTATCAATGTTTTTTTATTTTTTCCTAAATAATATTGTTGGCAATGACATTTACAACCATGTTTTTTGCATACTAAATCATCTTCATATTGGTTATGTTCTCCTTTTTTGCAGTTTGTACATAGATGTCTTTTACCATTTTTAAACATCTGTTCATTTTCATCTATTGGTTTTGTCGCTATAACATGTGCTACTACTTCTTCATCTCCTTGTAATGGATTTTCACTTGTTATGAAGTCTGTATCTTTCATAATCATTAATTACATTGAATCTTATTTTAGATTTATGTTGATTTTCTTTTACGTTATTGTCAAATCAAATTTTATTGTTTAGATCGCAAATTTGTTTTTAATTTGAAAATTATGGTTTACCTTTTGGTTTACCTTTTTCTTCTCGCTTGTTTTTGTTATTCATACACACACTCACACACACATTATGGACAACTATCTTTTTATAATACCTAAAAATTTTGTTTGTGTGTAGGGGTGTAACGTAATGATTTTTGAAAAAAAGTTGAGTGGAAATGCTGGTCTATTTTTGATCGCTGAATCGATTCATATAACTACTTGTATGATCTGTAAATACAATTTTATTATTATAATTTTGGTCTTTTATTATTTTGAATAATGCTTTAGGATGTTCAGAATCCACTACATGTTTCATTAAATATCGTAATGTTGTAACTGGACTACAATCGGCTTCTAATGCACCAGTAAATCTTGCTGAATCCCATGTAATTCCTGTTGGTGTAATTGTTATTTCGTCTATCATCCATCTCATCCATGATAACTCCATTCTAGTTCCAATTTGATATTGAATATGTGATTCATTAGAACCATCTATTGCTTCCATTCTTTTCCTTACATAATATTCTAAAACATTACATGCATGATGAACTAATGCCCAATTTGATCCATCTCTTGGATTATTAAATGTGTCACCATCAATATGATGTATGTCTGCATTTGTTTTTGAATCAGCCAATGGTCTGTGACAAATTGGACAGTTTAACCCATCCTTTCCGATACAGATACATCTTGCATAATCATAATCTGACTGATTAAATTTTTTTCTTCTTCTGTCTTCTGAATAGAACATTTGTATCCTTGATAGGTTATTGTTAAATTATTATTAGTTTAAAAAAGCTTGGTTTGATGTCAATTTTTGATCGCTGTTAGCGATCTATTTCATAACTATTTCTTTTAGATATTCTCAAATGCCCTGTTGAGCATATCGCGTAATGTATTTGCCTGAATCCTTGATCTCTTGTTACGACCTTTCACATAGCCAATTCTCTTATTTTTATAATTTCTAATTACGATTCCTTTGTCAGTTTCATCTAGCTTGTATGGTTTCTTTGGCATCTGATTATCAGACTCCTATACTTTGAACATGTCGTCAGTGGAAAGTCCTTTTCTTCTCTTACCCTTATTGTGTTCTGGGTAGATTCTTTTTCCACCAATGGAAACAATGGTGTTTCCTTTCACTTTTTCAAAGTCGCCATGTATGTGTCCATACGCCAGCCATTTCTGGTAGCCTGCCCGTGTTTTGAAATTCAATTTATGTGGCATAATTAAAACCTGAAAATATCCTCTGGTGAAAAACCTCTTGACCTTTTTCTTGGTGACTTGCCTGATATAGAAGTTATTTCTTTGAATGAAAATGGATTCTCTTCCACCTTTATTTTCTTGCTCTGAGGCTGGCTGAATCCATAAAATGCAAACGGATCTGCTACCTTTGCCTCTTGTCTTTTTTGTTTTCTTTCTTCAAATCCAGTCAATGATTCAAATGTAAATAATCCTTCCAGCCTGCTTGGTTTTTTCTTTGTTGACTTCTTTCCCAATCCTACAAAGCCACCGAAAATATCCTGTTGTGTTCTTTGTTTTGGTGTAGAGAAATAATCAATCGGTTCTTGTGGTGCTTCAATTGGTGGGAAATACTCTTCTGGTGGTGCGTTGTATGGTTCTGGTTCTGTCGGAAATAGATTTGATGGTATTGGTTCTTCTCTTACAGATGGCATTTCTTCTAATGGTGCAGGTAATGGTTCTAAAACATTTTCATCACCTGAAAATATACTTTCACATATTCCATTAACCAAGTGTTCGTTTACACCACATGTCATTGGATTTAGGACTTCCTCATTTCCAAATCCAATTGGTTCTGGTGCTTGAAATAAATCTCCTGCTTCCAATGGTGGCGGTTGGAATGGGTCAACGTTTGGTGCTGGTTCAATTGGAGAAAAGATTGACTCTTCTTCTTGTTTTTGTCTTTCAATTTCTGCCAGTCTGTCAAGTTCAGCCTGTCTTTCCAATTCAGCTTCTAATTCAATTTGTGCTTGTCTTGCAAGTTCTGCCTTTCTTGCTTCGTCTGCTAGTCTTGCTTCTTCTTTAAGTCTGGCTTCTTCTGCCAGTCTTGCTTTTTCTTGTTCCTTGGCAATATCAAAATAAGAATATCCATTATCGTTATAGAAATTTTGTAACTCTTGTTGTAGTTTTTGTTGGTAAACTGTTACGTTAAATGTTCTTGCTTCAACTAATCTTTGGTAGTTTAGATTGGTTGGACTTGATTTTAATAATGTTTTTGCTTCTGCTAGTGATGCTTGCTCAGTTGATAGTAACTGTTGCGCCCTCTGTACATCACTTGCGCTAGTACTCAAATTGCAACCTCTCCGCTTCCTTCTTTGTCAATTTTATTCTGAAATTTCTTTTACGTTTTCCTTTCGGTGATAGCTGATAATTTATTTCATCAATGAGGATCAAGCCTAGGAATAAACTCATTTTACTAATTTCCCCCTCTGATTATTTTCTTAAAACCTTTTGTAAAATCATAATTTGACAATGAATCATCGTCATCATCATATTTTTTTCTTATAATTTTATGTGCTTTTTCTGCGGGTATTCCTTTTCTCTCTAATCTATGCTCTTCGTTTATTACTTCGTCTGCTGTAACATCATCGTCATCGTAATTATTCATATCATCTTTCCTGTAATCTTTTCAAAGTCATCATTGTTCTTTGCCTTTTTCTTTGCTTTTTTTATCTCGTCAATCCCCAAGTCACATGCGCAATATCCTAACTTATGCATTATGTTACATCTCCATAGTATGGATTGCCTTTCTTCGGTGAGAAACTCTTGTTTCTAACCTTTGTAATATCAGTTGGAACTTTTACTGATATGTTTTCCTTGTATGTGTATTTGTTTTTCTTATGTGTTATCAAATACATCCTTCCCCCTGAATGATCTTCCCCTTGAATAATTCAATGCCTCTTCTCCTGTTAGTGGCTGTCCACCAGCATCAAGAACTTGGTATCTTATATCTTCATAATAATTACTGAATCTTTTTGGTATTCTTTTCTTTTGTACAACTACAATTTCTTCCCGATCACCTGAATACTCATCCATTTTATCTGCTTCCTCATCTGTCAATGGAACTTTTTTTATTGTTACTTTTACGTTTGAGTCCTTCCTTTTTTCCTCTATGTTATTCATTGCTTTGGTTAGTTTTGGAATCTTTGGAATATTAAACTTGAATGGTGATACTGCATTATCTTCAAGCATGAATAATTCGTTCGGTTCATCATAGTTTTGGTTAATTATCATTGGTGATGATGGTCTGTTATGCAATGCATCATCATTCTGGAAATATTCATCTGTGAATCCAACCCCTGAGTTTCCTAAATCCCCAAAGTCCATGCCAGAAAATTTCATGTCACTATCATTAACTTCAAATCCATCCATCACGCCTTTGGATCTTTTTTTATATTTTCCCATATTAGTCACCTAGAAATTGAATGAGAACATGTCGTCAGTATCATAAGCATCTCTACTTTTTTGTCTTCTTTGTCTTGGCTGATTTTCATTGTAAATATTATAATTATTGGTCTTTCTTCTTGATCTTCGTCTTTGTCCTTGATCCAGATTTCTTTGTGCTTGGTTTGCAAATCCTGTGAACAGTGAAAGTCCTACACCAAGTATTGCTAAATCCACTGCTGTTCCCAATAATCCTGATGAACTCATAGGAATCTGAATCCCCCTTCTCCAAACATTTCTTCGATGTCATTGAATGCTTTCTTTCCTTTTTCTTTTGTATATCCACTCGGTTCTTTTCTAACCACTGTGTCAATTCCTGCCAAGTCATGTCGTGTTGGATCATTATAGAATTTTGAGAAACTATCTGTAACTCCTTTTGTACTTGCATTATCAACATCTCTTGCCTTCTTTGATCTTAATTCATTATGACCGTACCATCCTGCGTACATCTTTTCCTTTTCAGTTACACCGCTTCTTCTTCCCATCTTACTGACCTTCCTCTGGTGATGAAGTTTCAAATTCTCCACTACCTGCACCATGACCTAGAGCTACCTTTGTACTTGTGAATTTTGTTTTTTGAACTGCATTTCGTTTTGCTCTTTTCTCTTCATATCTGCGTTTCAAATTTTCAAATCTTGTTTCTCTTCTCTCTTCTCTTCCTTCTTTCTTTGCTTTCTTTGATTCTCGTTTCTCTTCTTTTTCACGTTTCAATCTGTCACGTCTTATTCCTCTTGCTTCTCTCTCTGCACTTTTTTCTAGCTTACCTCTGCTAACACCGAAACTTTCACCACTTCTAAACACTGCTGGCACTGCTTCTTCCTTTACTTTGAACACTGGTGATACTGCTTCTCCCCTTCTTGCACCTTTATCATAATCAATTGATCCTGTTCCAGAACCTACGCTTTCAATAAATCCACTGCCAATATTTTTGAATCTGCCATTGAATGCACCGCCAAGATCATGTGTTTCAAATCCACGCCTGTGTTGTTTTTTCTCAATGTCATTATTACAGTCAACACATGTTTCGCCAAATTCTGATAGTGGATTTGTTTCGAACCCGCCAAGATAAATATTATCATCCATATAGTTTGATTTATTTCCACCATAAGATTTTCCCTCATGTTTCAATCCACCAAAAATATTTCCCAAAGCATTCTGATCTACTGGTAGCATTCCAACATCATTCATTCTTCCTCTTTTTTTATTTCGTCTTGATCCGTTTGCTTCCCTTTGCATTGAACCAATCAAGTCAAAACTCATTTTTTACAACCTCATCTTTCTTTCTATTTTTTACCCTAATCGCTTGGAAGCTCAAAACTGAAACTGCCATCACGCCTGTAGTAATTAGAGAAAATCCTAATGTATCGATCCCACTCATACACATGGTTTTCTTGATGTTCCAGAGTCTTATAAAAGAAAACTACTGCTATTCTTTCAATTTTGCCAATCCTAGATATAATAGAATTTTGGCAAATAATGAGAGGTTTTTCATATTTTTTGTTCTAGATTTTACCTTTCTGTCAAATAATTTTGATATTGGGTTCTCCATTCCAAGCACCATCGGGATTATTAATAGTATAATTGCAACTGGCATAATTGCAATTATACTCCACATGTTATCTTTTACACTTTGACATTCCTTGCTTCCCTGTCCTGTTGGACATTCCAGTGTATCAGAAACTTCACTCATAATTGGAATTGCTATTAACATCAGTACCATGACAGCTACAAAAGCCATTATCAAGCCCATTGGAATTGGCATTACTTTGATTCGTTCCCCCACACATCAAATTTACAACATGACTTTCTTGCAAACAGTTCGACTCTTGATAGATCTCCGCAGAGTTCAATTATTTTTTCCCTGAATAAATTTGGCTTTTGTGAGTGGTGTTGTACTGTTGCATATTGCACTTGTCTTATTGATCTGTTAGCTATCTTCGGTTTTCCTTTGATTCCAAGATAAAGATCTTCGCATCCGTTTCTAGTTGTTCTTCCCATGCCAAAAAAATCCTTTCCGTTCTTTGTTTTTTTAATCCAAGTAAAAGCTTTCTTTTTGTATTTGAATCCCCATGCATCAAAAATCAATAACCCCTCTTTTAGCAAGCTGTCTGGTATCCATAAAAATAAAAATGCATCTGGCTTTGATATTTGATCAACTGGGAGTTTTTTAATATCATCCATTGTCATCAGCAAGTATTTGTTTGCTGAACCACTTTTCAAACTCCCACCAGTATTCCTGTCATTAAATGAATATGCTGGATCAGCATAAACTATGCTGTATCTTTTTCTTGTTGAATAAATATTTACATTAGTCATAGGTCAATTCCCATTCCATCTTCTTCTCCATAATTTTTTCATTGGTAACGCCATAACATTTTGGACACAGCCACATGATTTCATTTCCATTATCAATTCTTTTTTCTTCTCGTAATTCAAATAGATAGCTACATTCTCCGCAAATTCCATATTCCATCTCATTCAAATTGGTATGTTCTTCTTCCTTCCTTCTGCAACACAATGTTGTTGCTCATGAAAAGAATGATCTGCCAGTGGTTTTTTCTTGCATACTGGACAAAGAGGGCCCTTCACTGAACCTACTGGCGGTGCTGTCATCATGACTTTGCACCAATAAACCCAAGCCTGAATGCGCATGGTGAACAATAATACCGTGTACCTCTTTTTGAGAAAATTAACTGACCATCATTTACTTCATTTTTACATTGTGAGCATATTGTTTGACCATTCATTGGTTTTTTAATGAATAAGTAACATCTTGATTTACACTCCATATTTTATTATCCTTTTATTTTTTTAAATTCCTTTCTTTCTTTCTGAAATGATTTTGCCATCTCCAATACATTTGTTAAATCAGGCATATTGATTTTTGATTCCTTCAATCTTTTTTCAATTTCATTTACATCCAAGTTTGCTACCGTATCTCTGAATCCGCTATCCAGATTTCTTAAATCTTCAAATGCCTTACTTGACATTTTTCCACCCATCGCCTGTGTAATGCCAGTTGCAATGCTACCTATTACATTATATTTTGAATCAATAATTGATTTTTCAATATCAAGCCATTCTTCATACGATAAACTTGGACAGTTTTGTGATCTAATATATTCTGCCAATGCTGTAATTTGTTTTGGTTCAAGACTTTTTGCTGTCTGTGATGTATGTAGTACAGTTTCAACAAAGATCCAAAATTCCCGATCCGTTTTAAATGGCATTAAATTATTTCAATTTGTTCTTGTTTATTAGTATTGACTTTGAATCTTTCATCTTGTAATTTTTCGCGATCATCTTTTGAAAGATTATAATACAAAACTGCGTGTCTAATTGTACAGAATCTTCTGTAATTTGGATCTTTTTCATCTGGTGGATTACACAGATCACATATTCCCTGCATTAAGATTGAGTCAAGTGATTGTTTTGCATAAACTTTCAATGTGTCTGGTTTTTCCCAAAATAAGTTAGAAACTGTTTCAGCTCTTTCACCTGTGATTCTCATAAGCCAGTGGACACATGAATGTCTGATCGAATGGGATGGATTTGTTACTAGATAGTATTGTTCCGAGTTTTGTTCGTATTGTTCTTGCTGTATTGGATTGGCTGATATTCTTCCAATATATGCAAATAATTCTCTTAGTTTTTGATTGTATTCCTCTTTTCCTTTTCTGATATTTGTATATGAATGAATTTTCTGTCCACTTTTTAGATTTTTTACAATCTCTTTAGCCTGTGGTGAGATGATTAATTTTTCATACTGCATGTTTTGTTTCTTTTCCATCACGTATGCCTTGTAATATTCACATGTTCTTCCTTCTATCTTTGTAATTTTTCTTTCGAACATCGGTTTAAACTTGAATAGTGTATCCATTCTTAGTCCTAACTCATGCTGGATTACAAATAGATTCAATAATGATTGTGATATTCTCTGGAAAAACTTTATTCCAATAATTCTTTCTCTGTCTGAAAGTCTGATATTTGCATATACGTTTGATTTGTTAGATTCTACAAGTAAGCTCCCATCTGGTATCTGCTTTCCATTTCTTTTTATGAATGATCTTATCGCTTCAATATAATGTGCTGGATTTGATTGTGATAGTTTTGCTGGATCTCTTGCTTTTTTTACATCCTTTATGTAGAATGTTTTACCCTCTCTGAACAATTTTACAAATTCATCAACTAATGGTTCAACCTCATAAATGTCTTGAAGGAATGCATTTGGATTGACATCCAGTGTCTTACAAATTTTCCAGAAATTAACTACATAAAAACTGAGGTATTGGATGTTTGATCTTTTCATAGATTCTACCCATCTCTTTACACTTGGTATCTGGGCAAATTCTGTTTTGGAAATATCCTCATAGGTTTTTACCATGCGTTCATTCTGCGATTTTACTATGTGTCCAGTGTCAGATTTTTCTAACTTGCCATCAATTACCAGTTCCTTTTGAACACTGTAAACTTTAGATATTGATCTGTTTGTCAGGTCTGCGATTTCCTTCTTGGTCTTTCTATTTGGTGGAAGAGTTAGCTCCAAGACCTTCTCTTTCAGTAACTTGTGAGCTTCCTCACCATCGATTTTTCTATTATCCCAAGGCAATAATGTTGACATTCTACATTTCCTCTTCTATTTCCTCGTCATTAATATCTGGTGGTTGTGGTTGTACTTCATCTGGATCAATTATTTTTGATGTCTTTGCTCTTTGCTGTTGTGGTTGTTGTACTTGTTGTGGTTGTGGTTGTTCTTCAACCTCATCATCTTCTTCTTGTTGTTCATAAGTCTGCATAGGCTGTGGCTGTGGGTTTATATCAGTTCTGACATTAAAATGAATCACGCCAAATCCTACAAACCTTTTCATTATTTCCTGTCCTCTTGTCATCAGTTTTTCTTGTAGTTCTTCTGGGTCAATACTTTCCCATAATATTATGTCATAATATACTCTAGTTATACACTTTCACCCCCTCTAGTTTTTTTCAATTCTTGAACACCTTTCAAGCATTCTTTTTCTGGTCTGATAGTCAGACAGTTTTCACAATACTGTACATTTGGTTTTGGTTTTAACCAGTCATGCTCTTTCATATATCGAAGTGAAAATGTCAATCCCAAGCATTTTTTGCAATAGAATTTTGACATTATTACTCATTCTGTGTACGTTATAATAATATTAAAACGTGTTTATATGATATAACTATCCGAAAAGGCTTTCATCAAACAAAGGATTTTCGCCCTTCTTTAATTTTGATCTTGTTTTGGCTACTTGACCACCGCCACCGAAATAACTTTCAGAAATATTTCGCCTTGGTGATTTTCCCAACACATCTGACACTTCGAATATTTCACGTTCACTCTGTACCTGAACTCCTAGTCCTCTCTCTACCCTTCCAAATGGTGTCTTAGCAACATCATATACAGTGAAATATTTTCTTGATCGTTGTGATAATCCTTCACCTTCATTTCCACCACCACCAAATATGAATCCCCCACCTCTTGGTGGTTTACCTCTTGCTGGTGTTTCTTCTGGAAATCCAAAAATTTGTTCCTCTCTTAATCTTTGTCGCTGTACTGGTGTTTGAACTGTCCTTCCTCTGGTTACTGTAGGTGTTTCTGTTTTAAATAATTCATCATATCTATACTGTTCCCTTGCTTTTACACTTGGAATTTGTTTTTGTCCAGTCTGACCTTTTTGTCTTGGTAATTGTGATGATACTTGTGCATTTTCAAAAAACAAGTCTTCTTGTTGTCCAGTGAATCCTTTTTGTCCTGTATCTGCTGTTACCTGTGGTATCAATCCTGCACTAATTCCTGCCGAAGTTCCAAATCCTGCAAGTGGTAATAACCCACCACGAATCTTTCCTTTTGGTTTTGGAAATTTTTCTTTTCCAAATCCTCTAAGTTCTTCTGGTAATCCTTCTTCCCCTGCTTTTGCTTTTCCTTTGAACTTTGGTGGTCTTTCTTCTGCCTTACCAATTGATTTTAATCCCTTACCTCTAGGTGGTTGTAATTCTTCCAATACCTGTGCTGATCTTGTTCCCTTTGTTGTTTTGCTTCCTTCACCAAATTCACCAAACTCACTTGCACTTCTCTCTGCTTTTGTCGCTTTTGTTGCTTTACCAACCTCTCCTGACTCTTCACCAAATATTCTTGTGACTCTTGATAAATCATCTGATGGTGCTGTTGGGTTTATTCTTGCTCTTCCACCTTTTGTTTTTTCTACAAATCCACCAATACCTTCACCGAGTCTTACTGTTGTCGCTCTTCCACCCCTCGCAATTATTCCTTCAACTGATGTTTTTCCTAAACCAACAAATGGAAAACCAATATCAGCCTGTCCTACTGGCAAGTCTTGAATTGGTGTTCTTGATAATCCCAATCTTTGCAATTCTGGATTATTTATTTCTTTGATAGCTTTTTGTTCTCTAAATAATCTTGTATTGTCTGTACCTGCTTCTTGTATTCTTTCTAATGGATCAATTCTACTTGTAGGTGATTTTATTCTTGATGGTGCTTTTGCACCTCTTGGTAGTTCTTGCGCAAATGCTCTTTCATTTGCAAATGCTTGTGCATAATCTGTTTCTTGTGGTTTTGCTGGTCTTATTTTTCCTCTTGGTTTTGAAATAGTATATGGTTCTTCTGATGTGAATGCCCGTTCTCTAGCAAATGATCTTTCATAATCTTCCTCTGTTGGTTTTGGTGGTCTGCTCTTTAATTTTTCAGTTTTAGTTGCACTAGGTAATTTTGATTCATAGAAACTTGCTGGGTTAATATCTTCACGAAATGTTTGACCTAATCTTATTTCTGCTTGTGTTGCTCTTGTTTGCAATGAACCAACTTTTCCTGCAACTGTCTTTGGTACAGCTTTAACAGCAGTCTTTACACCTGTTAACGCTTTTCCTAAACCACCGATTGTCTTTACACCTAATGAACCAGCTTTGTAAATTCCTGCTGGTAAGAATAAAATTGCCTGTGCTGTTATATCTCCTGCTGAGTATGCTGGTCGTTCCTTGATAGTTTTTCCTGCACCTTCAAAGCCTTTTCTTGCCTCTTCTGTAAATGAACCCTGTCCAGTAGCTTGTTTGATAGCTCCACCAATTGTTCCTGCAAATACTTGTTCAGATGGAGTTTGGAATGTTGGTCTTTCTTCTATCTGTCCTTGTGAAACAAATGAACCAAAGTTTTGTATATTAATTAATTCATTCTGTAATGATTCACCAAACCCTGTTCCATATTCTGATACTTGTTTGACTGCGCCTTTAACTCCTGTTTTCTCTCCTAATGTATTAATAAATTCGCCTGTTCTTGAAGTGTCTTTGTAACTTCCACTTGGGCTAAATGGATTGTAGTTTTTCTTTGGTTCTGGTGGTGGCGGTGGAATTGTTTTTCCTTTTGCTGTTTTTTGAACTGACTGGTATTCTTCTGCATAGGCTTCTGGTATTATTGATCCGCCAAAAATTGATGCTTGGTTAATTTTTCCCGCAGGTGCGTTTCCTGCGTATGGATTTGTACCTGAATACAATCCTTTTGTAGTTTTTCTTTCTGGTGGTGGTGGCGGTGGTAACTGTTCTTGTTCTCCACTAATCAATGATGCTGGTGTAAGGAATGGAATACCGCCAATTGATTGAGGTGCTTCTGTCTTTTTTGGTTTTTGAGGGCCTTGAATCGGTTTTTGTGATACCTGACCTAACGGTTTGTTTGCAGTTACAATTATCTGTCCTGTTGGTTTTGATGGTGGCTGGTATCCAAATGATTCGTAAATTGAAAAGTCTGGTTCATTCAGTCTTTTTTGAACTTCTGCTCTTCCTTCTGTTGTTTTTAATGCACCTCTTGTAGATTCTCTTTCTAATCCAAAGCTTTCAAATCCTGCTGAACCTATACCACCAACTGTTCCACTTACTCTTCCTAATTCATCCTTATACTCAAATGGTAGAACGCCTTTTGTTTTTCCAAAATTTGTGATTATTGTTGGTTCTTTTATTTGTCCAGCTTGTTTTGCTTCTAAAAATTTAATTCCTAATTCTGGACTTCCTTTATTATCTGCTGGTCTTACATTCAATGGTTTTACTATATCTGCTTGTACTACATTTAATGCTCTGAATGTGTCTTGTTCTCTTCTTGTTTCAAGGTTTAGTCCTTTTTCCAGACCTGTTGCTGGTGTTACTTGTCGTGTTGTAACTTTTCCAGTTAATGGGTCAACTACCTTTTGAGTTTTTCCAATCTGTTCGTTTCTTCCAAGGATTTGATCTTCTTGTAGTCTTTCAATTGCCAATGATCCTACTGTCTGTTGTTGTGGGCTTCCACCTCTCTGTTCAAGCAATATTTGTTTTCTTGATTCCTTGTTTGGTTCTGGTAAAATTCCTTGTAGTGGTAATTCTTTTCGTGAATATGTGCTTGTTTTTTCTGCGGTTGAAATTCCACCGATGAATGATGGGCCACCAACTTCAACATTTTTTGTAATCTGTTGTCTTTGTGCTGGTGGATTTGTTATTGGATTGGATACAATTCCTTCTGCACTTGTCGCTCTTGCAAGTACATCTGGATATTTTTCTTTAGCTTTTTGCTGTGCTTTTGTTGTCGCTTCCTTTTGTGCAAACTCTGACCCAAATCCACCGAATGGTAAACTTTTTGCAATTTGTACTTGTTCTTTTAATGCTTGTTGTTGGGATTCTTTTGATTGAAATCCACCAAACTCTGTAGTGATTCCTTTTCCTGATTTTGGTGCTGGTTGTGCGTATGCTTGTTGTGGTTTTGCAATATTTGTAATAGCTTTTACTTGTTCCTCAATTGAACTGAATCCACCAAATAGTCCTTGCTGTTGTAATTTTTGCTGGTTCTTTTGTGTTTCTTGAATTACTGCTTGTCTTGCTGGTTCACTTGCTTGTATTGATTGCTGTCTTGTCAGTTGTGCGGAATCAACATATCTTGTTGGTACTGCAATTGATGAGATCTTTGGTGCTGGTGCTGAAACTCTTATTGGTGGTGGTGGAGTATATGCCCTTCCTGTTACTATCGGTGATGGTTTTGATACTGAGGAAATTAGTGGTGCTGGTGCTGAAACTCTCACTGGTGTTGGAGTTGTTACTTTTGGTGGTGTTGTTGCCTTTCCACCACTAGGGCCAGTTTTTATTGCTTGCGCTCTTGTCTGACTTGCTGTTCTTTGTGGTGTAAAACTTGTTGGTTGTACTACTGGATTTCTTGCAGAACTAGGGCCACTAATTATTGCTTGCGCTCTCTGTGAACCTGTTGGAGTTGAAGGTTTTGGTGGTGGTGCTGAAACTTTGACTGGTGCTGGCGCTGAAACTCTTACTGGCGTGACTGATGCGCTTGGTGATGCGCCAGATTTTCTGCCTGTTGGTGTTAAAGATTTACCCTGTGCCATTAAATCAACTCATCCGAAAAGTCTTCTGGATTTGATTTTACAATGAATGTTTTGCCTTTACCTAACTTAATTTTAGTTGATGTAAATGTCATCCGAATATCTTCCTCTTGATATTACGACCTAAAATTCCTGCATCATAAGCAAATTCATCTGCTGAAAAAACTTCTAATGCACCTGTTGGTGTTTCTGGTACATCTTCAATTCCTACTGGTTCTGTTTCAATTCGTCTTACAATTTTTACAACTCTTCTTGTTTCTGGCACACCCTTGTCAAGCAGTCTTCTATCTATTGCGTTTCCCCTTGGATCTAAAACATTTGGTTTTTTTCTATAACTCATTTTGTCTTACCCCAATGTATTTTTCTAAAGTCTGATTTGCACTGCTTGTTGCTCAGTGCAATTGCAAAAGGATTTAGTTGGTTATTTTCTGGTCTAGATTTATTAGATCTTTTGATACCAAAAATTATCTTTTCACATGATTCTGGAAATCTTTTACCCACTATTCATTACACCTTTCATTTTTATGGTACTCAGGGGGTTTAATAAAAGAAAACTCATGATCTCTAGAGCTATACATCGCATTTTGGACACTTTATCTTTTCATCCTTTCCAAATCTCAGGAATGAATCACATCTTTTGCATTTGACATCCATCTGTTCCTCATCTGGAATCCAAACTCTAAATCCCTTGATCTTGACATGTTTCTTTATTAAGCTCAGTTTGGCATCTTCTTCAATTGGTTCTAATGCCAATGCAAGATATTTTGCTGGAATCTCATAAACTGTTTCCCTGTATTTTATTTCAAGTATTGTTTTAATACTATCATGACCATTTACAAAAACTTCATTGATTTTCTTTCCTTCTGATCTGATCTCAACGTTTAATGCATCCATTGGAAACATGTTCCAATCTCTAAGAAAATTATGATGCTGTCTTACTCCAAATTTTAATACTCTGCTTAGCCATGTATTTTTCAAGAGTTTTACAAGCGGTTTTTTACAGCATGAACAGATATTTCCCTGAATAGTTTGTACGTGGGCATTACATTTTTTGCAGAAATCAAGCTTTAATGTAGGTGAATGTATTGAATGATGTATTCCTCTACACCCGTTCTGCTTCCTCATTCTCTTAATTTGTTGTACAGTCTGCTCAACAAGCATTAGTAGTCACTCCCAAATCCTTCGCCACCACCGCCACCTCTATTGAGTAATCCACCAGCTATCTGTCTTCTTACTTTTGGGTCATTGACTTTGATCTCGGATTTGTGAGTTGTGAGCATTGAAAGCATTGCACCTTTAATTGATGTTGTTGAAATTAATGCCCGTTCAAGAATTTCCTTTGCTTCATCAGCTACATCTTGCATTGACTCAGGAAGTGTTTCTTTTACTGCTGTAATCATTTCAATTTTTTGAACTACCTGAGGCAAATGTTTAGGGCCGACTAATGTTCGATAAAGTAACCTGTCTTTGTCTTTACCTGATGAAGATGTGATAAGACCTAGAACCGACCTAATTTCCTCTGACAATTATAGCTCTTCTCCCATTTGGTTACTCAATAGTGGTCTAATACTAGATTATTTAAATCTGGTTGTCAGTTGTTTTTATATTAGACCAACAATTCTTGACCTTTTGCTCTCAATTTGTTGGGAATGACAGTCTTACTACGAATAACTGGTATAATGCTACGCCAATTGCTACAGCAAGCATACCATATCCAATTATTTGTGCTTCTTCTGAAAATCCCTGTGTAAACATCGCGGCCAATGCCACGCCTACCATTGCAACAAGCATTGTATTTGAAACTCTCAGCCATAGTATTCCAATGATTATTGCCCAGATTGCTACCAAAGTAAAATCACCTAATGTTGCTTGATATGGTACAATCATTGTATCAAATGGTCTTTCAAAGAAATCACAAGTTCCTAATTCAAAACATTCTGGGTCGCTAGGGCCGAATGCTGATGCTGATAAAACATATCCTGTAATTCCAAAAATCAGATAAAATGATACAGAACTTAATAATCCAATTCTAAGACACTGATCCAATTTTATTTTTGTCCTGTTTTTCAATGTTTTCTCTTACTTGATGGACTTTAATAAAAGAAAACTATCCACCGAATAGTTTACTTAAAAAGAATATCATTCCTGCTGGTTCTGGATGGGTTAGTTGCCCAAAGTAATTACCTGCTTCTCTGATCCATTTTGGTGCATTTTGCATAAATGCCAGAGCTACAATTGCTATTACAACCATAATCATAACTGGTATCCCAGCTTTCAATGATGGATGTAAGGAGTCTATCGCCTTTTTCCCTTCCTGACATACTTCATTTAATCTCTTTATTGAAACTGGATTGTATGCCCGATAATATGGCAGGAATTTTTCTGTATCAATATCTATAGCCTTATGTTTTGTCATTATTGAGATGAATCTGAACATCTCCCAAATATCCTTAAAATCAATATCCTCAATTTCTGGATAAATTGCTTGGAGTTCCTTCTTGATTTGCATATAGTTTCCCTTCCTATAGCATTTTTTTACGTTTTTAACCACGTTTTTTGGAATTATTGATCCATGAGAATTATAAATTGAAAGTGGCTGTTTGTTGTATCTATATTCACTCTCAGAATCATATTCAAATATGCCAAATTCATTTATAAAAAATTCCCTCATTCTTTCAATCCTTCTGAATTTTAAATAATTCTTTCTTGTAATTATTATTGCAAGTGGGCCACCATACCATAGAAGACCCAATTCATGGAAATCAACTTTGCTTGCCATTTTATGATCCTATAAATTTTAATGGGTTAAATTTTGTCATGAAAACTATTGCACCGATTGCAATTCCCATCAATATCATCATTGGAAGTATTGTTGGAACTTTGTTTGACATTCCTGTATTGACTTTCTTTGCATTCATCTTTGCTGTGTTCTGTAATTTTAAATCATTCTTGTCAAATGTTCTATAATCAATCAGGAATTTTTGATCATGCTGTGAAATATCTTCTGGTTTTTTTGCATATAATTCTTTCATTGCATTGATTGGATCTGTGTAATGTTTTTCAGCAGATGCTTCAATTGCTGTATCAATCCTTGAAAGTTCTTTTACTATAAGATGTGCTTTCTTTTCTCTATACAATGTCTGAATTTTTTCAATACCTGTCAATGAAATTGGTTTTGAATTAAATAAATTATAAAATAATATTGATTGCCCGCCAGCATTGTATGAATATTCTCCATCCAGTTCAAACACACCATCTTTCGTCTGGAAGAATTTTCCTTGATGTCTAACTGCCTTTCTGATTTCAATTTGTCTATCGCCTGATTTCAGAAAAATTATCGGCCCTTTCATCAACTTTAATTCTAATATTGGTATATGACCTGTCAGACTGAAATTAGGCATTGCTTCTGATTATTCTGTGTACTAATTAAGTATTACCTGATCATCAAGAATGGCATATCTGTTTTGATCGAGCTTCCACCATCCTGAATATGTCTGACCATCAATCTTTTGTTTCTTGTTTTTGACTTGTTCTTGAAATCTTTATATTGTTCTGTCAATGGCATTGCATAAACTATCCATGTTTTTCCTGCATCAGATGATCTAGCTGTTTCAATTGATGTCCTTCTGTTTATCACGTCTTTTTCTTTTGGGGAAAGTATCTGTTCGAAATATTCATCATATACAAACACACCTTCGATTCGGTTTGAATGAGTATCTACTAAATCAAATGTATATGCTGAAAACAAGTCGTTTGATATATGCTTGAAGTTTTCAAGTTTAATATCAGTCAATACTATGAATGCTGGGAATATCAAATGTCTTGTAAGAATATCTGTCACTTTTCTGTCATTTGAGTAAAGCTCCCTTTGTAAATATCCAAATCTCATATCAAACTCCATAAATTCCTTCATGAGTTTCATCTTTTTTGAGATCTTTCCAAATAATGAAATAATCCACATCGTTGTTCTGAACGGTACTCTTTGTCTGATTATCAGATTTGAGTAGTTATCTGTTACTTCCTTAATGCTTTCCATTTCAAAATACTTGTTTAGTTTTATCATTGATTCAAACACATGTTCTGGAACAACTTGTTTTTCACCCATCAGAATATAGCTACGCCCGCTATCCAAACTTTCTGATCTTACAGATTCGCACCAGTCTTGTGTCAGGTCTTTCAATGGTTTCCTGTTTATACTTGTGGTTTAAAAATCTGTTTACTCAAAAGTATCTCTTACCAATGAATGTTCCAATCGCAGTTATCAACACAATCAATGCCCAGAACCCGCCAGTAATCAATGGATCTCCCGTCAATGGATCTGGGAAGTAACCTAGTACACCCATTGCACCGATCGCAACTGCCATGAATATTATTCCTGTGCTTGCGCTTCTTCCTGTCCAAATCGCGGCCAAAAATAGGATGAATATGAATGGAACTGGAACACCTAGGAAATCTCCAAGGTTGTTTGTGAATGCTACAACTGCTGTTGTTCCGTTTGTAAGACCAAATGATGTAAATGATAGAATCTGGTTGTCATTATCCAATGGATCAAAACATGTTACATAGGCATTGTTAAATGATTTTACAGGGCCGAATACAGTAGTCCAGCTACCTACATTTGAAATATTGAATGTCTGAATTGGTGCAAACAATCCTTCTGTAAGTTCACAATCAAGACTCCAAGGTGCAGGTTGTCTTATGAATTGTACATTAATTCCTGTATATGTTGCATTTCTCATGTGAGTAAAGAATAGGTTAGAGCTTGGATCAAACAATACAGTTGCATATATTGTTCCAACTGTTGTTGAATTTGTACCAGCACCGTTTTGGAATCTTGTTGTTCCATTGATCAATACCAATGTTCCTGCTGGTTCATCTATTGTATAGAATGTTGACCATGATTGTGTAACAGTTCTTGGTGTTGATACTATTTGTGGAATATTTTCTATGAATGTTCCATTCTGTGTTATTCCTACTTGATATAGATTACATGTTGGGAAGCATTCATTTACAGTTCCATTAAAGTCAATTTTTAATACATTTCCTGCCACACTTGAATTTGTAATTGTGATGTTGCCAATTTGTGGGATTAACGTAGTGCTTGTTATCTCTGGCAATGTATATTGACCGTCTTGGTCTATTGTCTGTCCTTTTACCCTGTACGTATTCGTAATTTGGTTATGTGGGCTGAAATCTGAGTAAGAAGTCGTATTACCTTGGACTGCAATTGTCATCCAAGTTACATTATCTGTGTTTAATCTCTGGATTGTATAGAATGTGATTTCACTGTTTGGTGTTCCAACTGGATTCGACCATGTTAAATCTACATTATATGGGAATACTGGATCAAATATGCCAAACAAGTTTTCAGGTTCTTGTATTGTATCAAATGTGCTTGCTGTCAAATTGGCTGAATATGCACCTGTTCCGTAAGTGTTCTTTGATGCGATGCTATAGATGTAATATGTATCCTGTAACAATCCTGTATATTGTTTGTTTGTTGGTGTAGCTGGATGGTTTGGTGTAACTGTAACAAATGTTCCACCGATATTTTGGGCTTGTTTTATTGAATATCCAGTAATTGGTACTCCACCTGTATAAACTGGTGAATCCCAATCAACGTCTATCACACTTACTCCGTTTGTTGTAAATGAAAGATTGATTGGTGGATCTGGAACTCCCTGTGTCTTGTCATTGTCTTCATTTGAGAATACTCCTGTTCCTACAAGATTTGTTGCACGAACCTTATAATTATAAATTGTATTTTGAGTCAATCCAATATCGCTGTAGCTTAGTGTAACTCCTGAAACATTTGCTACAAATACAAATCCACCACCTACTGGTGTTTCCCTGTAAATTGAATACGATGTGATTCCACCGCCAACATAAGATGGACTCAACCATGATAGATTGATTTGTACATTGTTGAATGTTACAGCATTAAGTGTTAGTGGTGCTGATGGAACTGTGTATGTTGTTGCACTTGCTATGTTTGAATATGCACTTGATCCTGCACCGTTGTCTGCTCTAACCCTGTACTCGTATGTATTTCCAGATAATAATCCTGTATCATTATAGTAAATTGTTGGTGCTGGGATTGTTGCAATTGTAACAAATCCTGTGAATCCTACATGTTTTCTCTGCAATACAAAACTTGTTGGTGGATCTCCACCTATACCTGCTACCCACTGTGTATTGATTGCTGAACCTGAAATGGTTGTTGCTGTTAAGCTTGTTGGTGGATTCGGTGTCATTACTGGTGTAGTTACTATTGAAAATTCATTTGAGAATGGGCTATACCCAATTGCATTTACAGCCCTAACCTTGTATGTGTAATTTGCACCTGAAATTACTGTTTCATCCTCGTAAATTGCTGTTGCATTTGTGGTATTTGCTAAGAATGAATATGCACCAACTCCTTGCTTCCTTTGGAATTGATAATGGGTAATATCTACACCTGTAGATGGACTGCCTGTTCCATTGTCAACTGGTACATCCCAATTCAAGAACACATGTTCCAAGTGTGGAATTATAACTCCCATTGCACCTGTTAGATTTGCTGGTGCTGTAGGAATATCATTCGTTGTCACTAGCTGGAATGCCTCAGAACTATTTCCACCACCACTTACTGCAAGTACCGAGTAATTGTATAATGTATTTACTGATGGGAAGTAATCAGTGAATTGGCTTACAATTGGATTTCCAATTTCATTTCCATCTCGTTTTACTGCATAACTTGTCGCTGATCCTACATCATCCCAATCAATTGCTACGGTTGCATTAACTGCTGTCGCTGTGAAATTTGCTGGTGTATTTAGTGCAAATGAACCATTGTCATAATATCCTGCATCCCAAAAGTCTGCAACAGAAGATTCAATATTTCCACGCAAGTTAGTTACAGTATTTCCACTGTCAAAATCCCAAATACCAATAGTTGAAATTGTAACGTTATCAATATCTAAAAATGCACTTGAACTTCCTGCTGAATCATCTATTGTTAACATTACAGTAACAAAATCTTCTGTTGAACCTGCCCAATTAATTGACGAATTTGTCAATGTTCTAATTTCGTCAAGAATTTGGATTGTTATTGATGTTGATCCCAATACTGCACCACCCTGAGATACCAATCCAACATTCAAAGGAAAATCTGGATTATTCTCTGTATTATATGCACCATCTAAAACTTGTAATGTATAACTTGCAGGTGCGCCATCACCAGTACCAGCTAGCCCACTCCATCCAACAGAAATGTCTGAACCAAATATTTCTGTTTTGTTAAATGATTTGAAAAATCTTCCTTGACCAAACGCAAAATCTGTTCCTACACTTCCACCTGAATCAGCCCTGATTTGATATGTTTTACCAAAAAATGTTGGTGTTGCACCTGTGGTTATAAAGTCATATAGTGGATCAAATGGGTTTGAACTAATCCCAGAATAATTATCAACTTCCCTGAAATACCAACGCGAAGATGTACTATTTATTATTGCACTTGAACCATCATCTTGGACTGGTTCTTTTGTAAATGCAATATTTGAACCGTTTACTGCAACACCTATGTCATTCTCACCTCTAACTCTGTAGAAGTATGTTAAACCATCCTCTAATCCTGAATCTGTAAAGTTTGTTTGTGGTGCTGTCACATTTGCTAAAAATGTAAAGTTTTCAATTCTAATATTCATTGCAAGATCTCCACCAGCAGATGAAAATGAATATGGAAACGTATCACTAAACGCTGTTTTTGCTAATCCATTAACTTCATCTGCTGTTGACTTGCGAAACTTTGTATCTGTTGTAACTGTTCCTGTCATATTTGCACCTACATGATATGTTGTTCCACCGTCTAATTTTACAGGTGGATCGAAGAAAAATGATTGCACATTAAATGATGATACAAATAATGGAGTTATTGTACAAGGACTTATTGTTGCATTTGAACTTGCAATTAAAGTTGAACCACTACTTGACCAAATACTTCCACGAAGCAACCCAGAACCAGTACAACCAGCATCTTGCGTAATAGACATGTCTATTCTTGTTACGTTTACGTCAACAGTTGGCGTAATTTCCTGTGCTACTGCAAATTGTGTACCGCTCGTTCCAGTTAAAGTTGTTGGAGAACGATCCTGATGATAAATAAGGAAATCATCTGAACTTAGTCTAGCAAGATCTCCACTGGTTCTTTCTATAAGATAAAATGTTGGCGAACCCATTGGTTCAGTCCAATTCATATAAATTGAATTTGTTATTGGAAATACCTGCAAGTCGTCAATTGTATCTGGTGGACTGATATTTTCTGCACTTGCAGTTGAGTTATCTCCACAATCAATTGCATTACATCCAGCAACTTTGTACGTATAACTTCCTGATGTTACGCTTGTATCATTATAGTAATTGATTGCTGGATTATTTGTTGCTAATAATGTATATCCTGAACCAGCATCCCTGTAAATATTATAACTTGTTAGATTTAATCCTGTACTTGGATTGCCTTCTCCATTATTATATGCCAGTGCATTCCATTGTAAATTAACTTTCAATGGGCTTTGTACTATCACAGTTTGTAAGTTTTGGACTTGATCTGGAACATCATTTGTCAATACATTATTTGAATATCCAGCAGTTCCATTTTCAACTCCATTATCACCATAAACTCTATACTGATAATCAGTTCCACGTTCCTGAGTTGTATCTATAAATAATGTAATTGGTTCTGCACCATCAAGATATAATTTGAAATTATCAATTGAATAGTCAAAATCATCACTATCTGATCCAGAACCAAGATTGCTTACAACCAGATATTTCAAATTATTGTATCTTTCTGCACCGCCATTAAATGAAAGGCTTAATGGTAACTGGCATCCAGCAGTTCTTTGTTCACATGTAAATTCAGTAACACTTACTGTAGTTCCAGATTTTGTCATGTTAAAGTATCGTTTTACATTATTATCTGATACTGCCGATTCAATTGTTGTATCAATTGCATCAAATGTAGAACAATTTGTTCCATCTGCCAGTGCTAATGTTCCTTGAATTGCTATTGTTTGACCACCAACATATCTAAAACAAACATGATCTGCTGTTTCACTTGGATGCTTTATTGCACTAACTAATGAGATCAGTTCATTCTGTCCATTAAATACAGAGTTTAGTGATGTTTGATCCCAGAGTAATGAAAAGTCACCATCTCCATTAACATCTGTTGCCTGTACTCCTAATGCAGACAAATCAAAGCTAAGGTAATTAGTTCCAGAATTACTCCATTTGGTATAAAGGTCATCAGATGTTGAGTTTACTCCACAAATGTTATCAGCTCCACCTGTTCCACCTGTACAATTTGTTGTATTTGGAATCCAACTTATGTTTGCAGTTGCATTATCAGGATACTCTGAAAATCCTTCTGTGAATGCCAATCCAAAGTCTGTATCTCCTACTACTGTGAAATTTGCATTTAGTGTGGCTGATGGTACTGTGAAATATCCATAATCATAATCACCCCCAAAAGTAGGGCCTACCTCGTTTGTAAGAGATGCACCTGCCATACTTTGGTAAATATATGGTTCTCCGTTGTTTGTGAAGTTAACTGATAGAAGGTTAAGTACTGGAAAGCTTGTTAGGATTGACAAGTCATGCAATTGCATTACTATTCTAACATAACTACTATAACTTCCAACTGAGAATGTTTTTGTTTGTGTTCCACTATTAGCTACAAAACCCATTGTTGCCGAAATTGGAGAACATCCGCTAAGTGGAGCTGTTGAAAATGCTGGTCTTGTACCTAGACCACAATTGTATAATGTTACAGTACCAGAAATTCCTGTTGCAAGCGGGCCATCAAATGTTGCTTTTACTTCCAAGTCTGTGTTTGCTACATCTGTTGCGTTGAAATCTTTCCAGATATAACAGTCAGCCCATTGGATGCCTACAGGATGACTAACACCGATACCGCCAGAAATTGATGGTGTACATAGTGTTCCAGCACCGCCACCTACTCCTGAATCAAGTGGGAACTCATTCCAACTCCATGTTTCATTTACAGATGCAAAATTGCCTCTTTCAATCCAATACTTGTCAACTGCTGGTTCTGATACAACTGAATCCCAATCAACTATTACCGTATCAATATCTGCTGTTGCTTCTACATTATCTGGTGCTGGGATTGTAGTTACAGATGTGAAAGGGCCAGTTGGATTTGTTTTACCCGCAATTCTATATACATAATTGGTACTTTCTGGTGCTGATGTGTCTGTATATGATGTTGCTGATGGTGATAATGTTGCAATTGTACTCCATGATACAACTGGCACATCTCCTGATCCATCATGATATTCAAATATTATATCATCAATTATTTGGTCTGTTCCATGAATACTATTTGTAATTGGAAAAACAAATCCATCTGAAATTGTTGCACTTGTACCACCTATGTATAATCCCCATGTTGTTACTTTTGCCAGTTCAGTTGGATTAGAACTGATATATGTCTGGAACAATGATGTTGCATTTGCTGTAATTGTGAATGGTGTATTTTTTGCATTGCTTGTTATAACAAATGAACCTGCATTAAGGAATGGATCATCTACTTTTCGTATTATTGTGTAACCTACTGTTGCAGTTGGGTTACTATTACAAAGCTGTTTGCCTCTTGTATAATAATTTGTTATTAGTGGTGGTGTACAGTCTGCATCATCTCTTGTTTCTACCTGTACTCCTGTTTTTGTGCCATTTTCAAACGTATAACTAACACCATAGCCTGTTGAACCACCATAAGAATCACCACCAGCATCAAGTATCTTGCTTTGGAATGTTACTTTGTCAATTTCAGATATTGGTATTTCTTCTTTTGCTATGTTTGAATCAAGTTTGAATCTGTCTGAACTGCCTGCTCTCCATGTTAATGCCTTATAATGAAACGATGAACCATTTATTGCATTATCATCAGTAATTTTTCCTATGATACAGTTCTGTGCTTGTGTTACTTGACCAGTTCGCAACCCAAAGTTTGGACAGTTAAGCGTTCCCTGACCTACTGCTGTTTCATGATCATAAATAACCTTAAAGTTATCACCAAATGTTTCAATTGAACCTTGATAATCAGCAGATAGATCTTCGTCTGCAAATCTGCTTGTGCTTTCAAAATTCTCGCTGATATAATCTGCATTTCTTCTTTGTACAATTACCGAGGTTAATGGATCTGGGTCATGTGTTACTGCTGTATCCCATGATAGCTGGACTGATGTAGTGTTTAATCTTACAGCTTCAAGGTTTTGTATCTTTTCAATTAGTCCAAAGTAATTTGCTGTTGAGTTGTCTGTGTATATCGCTGTTCCTGTAAAGTATCCCCTTACCTTATACTGGTAAACACTTGTCAATCCTGTATTTACGAGATTACTATCTACGTATGTTGATCCGTCATCCCAATTATTTACAATCATTGTTCCGTTTCTAAATATCTGATAATAATCCGCACCTACATCAGTCCAAGTTAACGTAGCTTTTGCATCATATTGTTGGTCAACTACTAAGTTTAGGTCTGGTTCTGTGAAGTTTGCCATAGCTCCTGTTGCTTCTTCAACATCTCCGTTTAGTGCAACTACCCTGTAAAAGTAAGTATTACCTGATGTGGTGTTTTCATCAATGAAAAATGTTGTAAGATTTCCAGTATTTGCAATATATGGATTATAATATAATTTAGTTTGATTTATTACATTGATGATTATCTGTGTATCTCTTCCACCCGAAGCATCCCAATTTGGACTATTCCATCTATAATTTTGACAGCATGTAGGTGTTCCTGAATCTCTTTCTGCTACCTCAATAGTTCCGCTAGTTCTATCTTGCCATAACACACCATAACCAATTGTTGATTTTTGAGATGCTGATACATTGATTAATCCTGTATCTCTGAAAGTAAATGTAAATCCGCTTGGATTTTGAAATCCATTATATACTTCTGGTGTAGCTGTATTTGTTGCATTGGCTAATGTAGTTAAGCTACCACCAGCATGTACTACATTTGAAAATATTGAACCGTAAAGTTGCCCACCTGTTGGATTTGTAGTACCAGTATCTAAAAATCCTACTGTGAAATCACTTACAATCTGTCCTGTTATATCTGGTGTTCCACTATTTTGTGAAAATCCTTCTTCTGCTACTGCATCTGGTGATGCATTTAGTGCTTCTCTTGTATTTGCACCTGTGTATGTGTTCATAAATTCATAGGTATCTGCTGATTCAGTAGATGTTCTGTAAAT
>JAHEYZ010000002.1:0-31185 GCA_023251295.1 Nitrosotalea sp.
TTTCAAATATTTATGAAAATATGGTCCAGTACTAACCTTTGATTCATTAATTTTTTTTTCCCAGAGTTCTTGGTACTTTATACTATAGCCATATTTTTTCATCTCTATACAGATTTCAAGTAGGTCTTCGGTACTTGGATTTACATCCATTATTAGCTCTCTTCTGAAACCCATTTGTTCTATTGATTCCCAAAGAAGATTTTCCTCGTTTGAAATTCCAAGTGATATACGCTTTGATATTCCTGTCCCGAGTCGGATTTTGCTTTGGAACATACAAAACTATTGCTTTTCTCCCTTATAGAGGACCTCTCCCAAAATTGGAAATGAGCCCACAATCGGAAATGAGGTTACGAACAAGGCGAGCCTGATTCCGTTACGCTTTACAAAGTTCACAACCAAGATAAGAGATAAAACAAGCTGGGCAAGAAGCTCTCAAAAACATGAAATAAAAATTTTTCAGAAAATGTTTGAATCGCTTTTTTAGAAGGCTTGAACGTACAAATTACTTTGTTCTTGGCAGTTTTCCATAACTATCAAACTTGGATTGAGTGTCCTTGTTTGCAAAACCATACTTTATGTTAAGATCATTGTTGACCTTGATTATTTCGTTTCTGTGCGTTGTAGCCTTTTGAATATACGCCTTTCTTGCGTCTCCATAGCTGCCACCGTTTTGAAGAACTTGATATTTTGCTGCTAGTCCATCATTATGCTTTTGTTCTGTAAAGTTAAACTGCCCCCAAAAGACACTTTGAAATGTAGCATTTACTTGGGTTACAAATGACGCATAGGCGTTTCGTGGTGTAAATGGATCAAATTGTACAAGGAATCCTTGAAGGTCTTTTTGCAGATCCAAGTTTGCAAGATTTCGCTGTTCATCAAGAAACTTTTTTTGTGCCTCTATTTCCTTTAGTTTTTGTTCCTGTGCTGCCTGCTTTTTTTTCGCAAGTTCAATGTTTTTGAGAATTTTTGAAGCTGTGGGATCTTTGTTTATCTTATCGCCAGATACTGTCTTGAAAATTTGTGAAGGTACAGGAACTCCTTTAACAAAAAATGTAGTCTTGCCTAGTCCAACACCATATCCATCTTTTTGTGCCTTTATGTTTACGATGTATTGATTTGGAGGAACTGATTCAGCAAACTGGTACCTGAATTTTCCATCTGCGTCTGTTACTATTTTTTGCGTGCCATGTAAAGTGCTGATGTTTACCAAAGCCTCTGCAATTGGTCTGCTTGCCTGGTCGGTAACCATTCCAATAATTACTGGGATCTCGCTTGTCTCAAGAGAGTTTTTTTCTGGTTTTGCTGTAACTACAAGGTTCCCCATTGGAATAGCAGATGCCGCATGAAATAGCAGTACAGATGAAAGTAGGAGGGCTACGAAAAGTTTGGTCTTCATTTTTATTTTATTTTTATTTTAAGTTTAATGCACTAGAATCAAGACTTTTGATCTTTTAAGGTACAAAAATTAGAGTCAATTAACGAGGTGTTTTTGTCCGAAAATCAAAGTATTCTAAAAAATATAGAGTTACTTTGCGTTTTTGTCCATCTGGATTATACCAAAGACATTTCCTTCAGTATCCATACATTGTGCAAAGTATCCTACTCCTGGGATTGGCATCTTTGGTGCTAAAATCTTTCCACCTTGTGATTGAATCTTTTTTGTATATTCATCAACCGATGGCACATCAATCGTATTTGTTATACCCATCTGACCAGGCATTCTCTGACACAGTCCTCCATTTATTCCAGGTTGCTTGTCGTCCCCTGTTATTGTCATCCAATATTCCATTGGACCATCCCACTTGTCAAACTTCCATCCAAAGACTGTACCATAGAATTTCTTTGCTCGCTCTGTATCATCTGCTGGTACATCAAAGTGAGTTATTCTTGGCATTACGTTTGTTTATTTTGGTTCTTTATTTCCTTTTTGCCAAATTGTTATCAAAAAGATTTAGAATTTGTTGTATGTATTTTTAGATTTCAAAAAATGATTTATACAATTCCAACCAATCCAGCAAGTTCTTTTCTGCAAGACGATCCTAATTCTTCTGCAGATTTTTCTGGAGTTATCTTATTTAGAAATACTCCGTATCCTCTTTCTAGTCCAGACCAGGGTTCAGACTGGGGATAGATTTCAATGTGCCAGTGAATCTGTCTGTTGTTTTTCTTTTCTGGAGAAAGATGAAACACCATGTTGTAAGATGGGTTCTTCATTGTGCTTGCCAGTCCGCCAAGTGTTGCACGCAAGATCAAGGACAGATCGTTTATTTCTTTTTGTGTGATTTTTGAAAAACTAGTTGTGTGTTTTTTTGGATAGATCCAAAATTCGTATGGGTGCGATGGAGCCCAGGGGCAAAAGGCAATAAATCCTTCAGTCTGCAGAATCTGCCTTGGCCCTCCAGTCTCCGTGGTCACTGCCTGACACATAGAGCAGACTCCTTTTTCATTTAGGATTTTGTGAGAGGCCTCTGCCTCTTGCTCTATTGTTGGAGGTATGGTTGAAAATGTTACGATGTTAATGTGCGGGTGCGGTGTTACGCCGCCGGCTTCTTTACCATGATTTACGTATATGGATACATATGTTACGCCTCTTTGCGTGTATAGCCATCGCAATCTATCCTGTATAACAACTAGAACATTTGACCATTGTTCGGTGCTAATTGTTGAAAGAGAGTCTTTGTGTTTCTCAGATGCGACCACGATATAGTGATATCCGTATGCTGGCTCGCTGTAAAGTGGCCTGTCTGTGTAAGAGTTTTCTGAGGTTGTCACCACTACAGGAGTCTTGCTTTCAAAAACTCTAACAGACCAGCCTTTGACAAAATAGTCCTCGCTGTCTTGCAGTCTTTGCAACATCCCATCTTTTGCTACAAGAGAAAGCATTGACGGATTGGTCATCTCTTCGTTTCCAGGACAGAAAGGACATTTTTTTGGATCGTTTACAGCGTGATTATTTTCAGGAGAAACTATTACAAATCTTTCAATTGTGTAATCTTTTCGCAGATCTCCCATTAGTTTACATCGAGTAGGTAGTAATTTAAAACCTTTCCAAAGATCGATTTGTAAAATTAAGGTTTATGTGTGACACATAAAACTCGAAAAGTGAGATGATAAAAAGTTACTGACAATTCAGATGTTCACATGATCTATGTTCTTTTAGATGGAGTAGGCGATCTTCCACATCCTGATCTTAAAGGATCCACACCACTAAGCTTTGCAAAGACACCAAATCTTGACAAGATTGCAAGAAACGGCACCATAGGTGAGGTCATATCAGTAGGAAAAGGAATTGCACCACAGTCTGATATTGCAGTTTTTAACATGCTTGGATACAAGTTTTTGCACAATGATTATGTGGGAAGAGGCGTTATCGAAGCTATAGGAATAGGTATTGATTTTAAAGACGGAGATCTTGCCCTGAGAGGCAACTTTTCCACCATAAACGATGAGGGAATTATTACAGACAGACGTGCAGGAAGAATGATAGAAAAAGAAGACACCCTTGGCGTCTCACTAGAGATAGAACGTCTTTTAAGATTTTCAAATCCAAATGCTTCTGTAGTTGTTGCGCCAACAATAGGTCACAGAGTTGTTGTAAGGATAAGATGCGACGGAGAGTCTCTTTCTTCAGAGATTAGCAATACCGATCCATCCTATGGAAGAATAGATGGTATGGGTGTCGCAAAAGCAGTTGGAGATTATCTTAAGATAGAGCGCTGTCTTCCTTTAAACGAGTCTTCTAGTGCAAGGCTTTCTGCAACTCTGGTCAATGAATTCACAGAGCAATCTATTGCTATAATGAAAAAAAGTGCGATAAACAGAGTAAGAAAAGAGAAAGGCCAGAAACTTTTAAACAGCATTTTATTGCGTGATGCAGGAAATAGATATCCAAGGCTTGCGCCAATAAATGAGATGCATGGGATGAATTTTTCCTGCATCGTAGACATGCCAGTAGAGATTGGAATTTCAAATGTTTTGAAGATGAAAACCTTTAGTGCCGGTGGACTGACAGACTATGAAGAAAAGGCAAGAGTAGCTGCCAAGGCAATGGAGACCCAAAATGCAATTTATGTTCACATCAAAGGCCCTGACGAGTTTGGTCATGATGGAGATGCAATTGGAAAGATGAAAAACATTGAGGAGATAGACAAGCGATTTTTTGGAACCTTACTACACACCATCGATACATCAAAAATTTCTATTGTTATTTCAGCAGATCATTCTACACCTTGCATTAACAAGAGTCACAGTGCAGACCCTGTGCCAGTTTTAGTCTCAGGAGATTCAATTAAAAAAGATGGCACTACGCGGTTTACTGAACACGAGGCAAAAAAAGGCAAAATAGGACTGCTTGCAGGTGCCGACGTTATAAAAACAGCAATAGGACTCATTAAATCGTAAACGACTCGGGAGCTCCAGAACGTAATATGGATGAAACTTTGTTGCGCAAGGCATCCACGTCTATTTTTTGATATTTACCTGTAGCGTTTCCAATTTTTTCTAATGCACGATTAAAAATTGAAAGGCAGATCTCATTTTCATTTTTTTGGTAATGAACAAAAGCTGCTGCAACAAGTATTATCCCTTGGATCAATTCTTTTTCTTTTCCTTGAGATTTTTTCCATGCTCCTTCCAAAACTTCATGGCTTTCCCAGAATCTTTCGTAATTGAAATAGTATCTTCCTTTTTCTATTGCCTCTTCTTTATCCATTGGTTCATCAATTACATGTTTTGCATGATCAAGTGGTCCTATTGGCTCTAGCTTTTTTATCAACTGTTCTAATCTGTCTTTTGGTATAGAGACATCAAATTCTAAATATCTACTTGACACTCTCATGTCTCTTACTGTAATTCTCATTATGGATGAAAGTTCGCGAGCTCGCACAAGAAGATCATGTGCATGTGACGGAGAATATTTTGAATTTTTAAGATGAATCATAAAACGGTCCATAACAAAACAGAGATTTGTTTTCTTAAATCTGTTAGCTATATCCATTAAGATTTATATGAACTATCACGTGGACTTGGAATACATGTCTATGATAGAGACCACAAGCGATGTACAAAACAAGCTTCTCTTAAGACGAGAGATTACCTGCACGTTTAAGGGACTTGGAGGCAAGCTCAAAAAGCTTGAAGCAGTAGACATGATAGCAAAGCAATTCAAACTAGAAGGCAAGGTAATTGTTCCAATAAGGCTAAAAAATGACACTGGAAGACCGATGATCTCTGGCACATTCTATGTTTATGATGATGAAAAACTGGCAAGAGAACATGTCAAACCAGCAATTTTCAAAAGGTTAGACAAGGCTAAAGGAGGCGGAGAAAAAGCGGAAGAAAAAGAAGCTACACCTGCACAAACAAAAGAGGCTGCACCAAAAGAAGACAAACCAGAGAAGAAAGAAGCCCCAGCAGAAAAGAAAGAAAAGAAAAAGGAGGAGACTAAGTAATGGCAGGAAAGAAGGGTTCCAGTCCTAGTGTTTACAAATATTACAAAGTAAAAGGAGACAAGGCTGAAAGAGGACGAAAAGAGTGTTCAAGATGTGGCAAGGGAGTTTTTATGGCATCTCACAAAAACAGACAAACTTGCGGCAAGTGCGGACTGACTGAATTTAATCAATAATTAATATAGCTTTTTCTTTCTTAGTTTTGATGCGTTTACCTGAAGCTCATCAAGTTTTGCTTCCAGTTTAGGATCTATTTTTGTACTAGCTATCACACCAGATGGTATCTTTACAATGTTTGTATCCAAGGTTATGTTTATTGCCGGCAATTTTTTTTCTATCCAAAATTTTACAACCTTGTCTTCTAATTTATAATCTTTGAATCCTTCTGGAAACTTCTTTGTAATGTGTAAAAGTAGAGTTTTATCATCAAAGACTGCTCTTGGATCAAATAGTCTTTGTGTGTCAGAATATGTCCCTTCGAAAAGATTTCCTGATATCTCATCTGAAATAAGGTCCATTTTGGAAACTTTTCTGATCAATTCAAGATAATGTAAAAATTCATGCGCTAGTATTGCATGTATAGTGCCTTTTAGGCCATATGCTACAAGGGGTGCGGTGATCTGAATAACAACTTCAAGGCGTTCTCCAGAAATAACAGGAATTGTTCTTGCAAACAAAATTCCATAGTTAAATGAACTCGAGTTGGTGATAACTACAGACGGTTCTACATATGCCAATGGAAAGTTCATTCCTGATGCCTTTTCTATTCTGTCGATTCCTGATACCACCACAGGAAATCTTTCTACAATAAGAGAATGGATCCTGTCAGGTAATAGGCCGTTCTTATGTGCTTCATGAACTTTTTTTAAAGGATCCATTGAGTAAAACTCGAATCAGACTATAAAAAACGTTGGTAATAGAAAGTTATTTTGTTACAACAATATCGTAAAAATCAAAAACTGTACATTTACATGGATTTTCCAATATGCTACTCAAGCTTGGCGTTACTTCAACTCCGTCTGCAAGTCGTTTTAGTGGAACACCACCGTCTGCTTTCATAAAGATTGAAAAAGAATTATTAGATTTTTTCTTGTATCGAATATCTGATATGTTCCTTTCATTTTTCTTTCCAGAATTTTCATAGATCGCAATTGGTTGTTTTTCTAGCTTGTACAGGTTTCTAAGCTGTGAAGATTTGATCTCATTTTGGGTTTGTATTTGCATTGCAACCTTTGATCTGAATCTGATGACATTTGGCGGGATCTTTTCAATTATTTTTAGATCACGAATTACTATTTCTCCAAGTTCCATTTTTTTATCTAGTCTAAGGGTTCGCTTGCGAGGGTTTACAAGCTTTGCAAAAAATGGCCTGCCCCTTCCTAAAACTAGGCTTGTTTCATCTTCGCTTCCAATCCAGGTTATCTTTGCTTGCAAGGCCCCAAATTTTTCATACAAAAATCTTGCAATCTTTCCTTCCACGCTATCAAACTCTGAGATTCCATGAAACTCGCATACATAGCAGCCTTTTCCTCTACATCTTTGGCAGGGTTTTTGTTTCTGAGGTATTCCTCTGATGCTTTTTGTATATCTTCCTGAAAGAAAAACAGGTTTTGGTTTTATTTCACATTCTTCTTTTTTAAAATCAAGAGTAAATACAATGTCTGGGTTTTGAAAATCAACACTGGTTTTTGTTTTTCTGCCAAAACGTTTTCCAATTTCTCTGTTAATATCCCCTTTTATGCTGTTGATTCCTTGAAGTTTGAATTTGGAGCGGATTAGATCATCTCTATCTAAAATTGAAGGTTGAAGTATTACTCCAACTAGAAATGATGAAAATTCAAAGTCATGTGACATTTCATGCATTTTAGAAATTTGTGTATCAAGCTTTGACATTATATTTTTACAAATAAAACAGCTCTTTGGATTATTTTTTCTTAGAGTATCTCTGATTTTTTTTCCAAGTTTTTGATGTGATAAAACACCAAGCTTTGATGCAAATAATCTACCAAGACAATTGTTGCACAGGTTGTGTTCTTTTAGAATTTCCGTTGCATCAGAAATTATTGCATTAATTTTAACCATGATTAATCTAAAAACTAGTCTGCTTTATTCGTAATTATCTTTATGAGATTTTACCACGGAAATAGTCTTCTTTTTGATTCTAAATCAGTAACACTGATTGCTTTTGTGGGACATGTCTGTGCAGCATCAAGGATTCTTTCAAAGGATGCCCCAGCAGAATTTATTACACTAGATTTTGGGTTTGTTCTTGCAAGTTTATCTACCGAAAACACATTTGGTGCGATTATTTCACAACTACAGCACCCTATGCATTTGCTTTTGTCTACCTCGGCATCGACTTGCACTTTTTCTTGAACTTCGGCTTCTTCAACCTGTTCAACTCTTATGGTTTCTCCCCGACTCTTTTCATAATTTTCCCAAAATACCTTCTCATAGTATCGCCAAAAATCCTGATAGGCAGATTCTGCATGTTTCGTATATTTACCCCAGTCTTGTTCTGGTGGTTTGTCAGTTGGTTTTGCTCCCCACCAAGGTTTCTTTGAGTTAAAATTATGTCCCTTTTCCGAATTTTTTTCTCTATATTTTATGACAGGATCACGTGTGGCATTTAGTGTCCTTTTGTATTCCTTTCTTAGAAATTGATATGCTTCTGTTATCATCTTGAATTTTTTTCCGTCTTTTTCTTGCGTGTTTTTGTCAGGATGAAGCTGTAGTGCCAAAGTTCGGTATGCAGATTTTACTTCCTTAAATGGCGAGTCATTTTTTACGCCAAGGATTTGGTAGCACTGAAAGCTGTTCACTGATTACTAAATACACAACTGTTTAAAAACAGTTATCCAAGACCCATCTTTCTTAGTAGTCCTTGCATCTGTCTTCCCTTTGATGCCTTCATCATGTCCTTTGAATTTTTGTATGCCTTCAAAAGTTCTTTTACATCATGTTCTGACCAACCAGAACCTCTTGCTATTCGTTTTATCCTAGATGCATTTAGCAAGTCAGGATCTGCCTTTTCCCCTTTTGTCATTGATTGTATTATGAATCGCCATTTTTGCATGCGCTCTTCTTGTTGCTCTAGCTGATCCTCTTTTATCATTCCTGAGAATCCAGGCATGTTTTCCATTATACTACGCAGTCCCCCCGCTCTTGTGGCTTCTTCAATTTGAAAGTAAAAGTCTTCCATGTTCATCTTTCCATGAGATATGCGTTTTAGTCGTTCTTCATCCCCTTCGTTTTCAAGCCTCTTTGCCATGTCCAAAAGTGCTTGGATGTCTCCCATTCCAAGCAGGCGTCCAACAAATCTAGTAGAAGAGAATTTTTCCAAATCGTCAATTCTTTCTCCTGTTCCAATGTACATTATCTGAGATCCAGTGGCTGCCGCAGCTGCAAGTGCACCTCCTCCTTTTGCACTGCTGTCAAGCTTTGTTATTATGATTCCACCAACAGGGACTATTTTATGAAATGCTTCTGCCTGGTTGTAGCATTGCTGCCCAATTGTTCCATCTATTACAAGCAACACAAGATCAGGTTGGGCAACTTTACTTATCCTTGTCATTTCTTCTAGAAGATCTTTTTCTTCCTTGTGCCGTCCTGCAGTATCAATTAGTATAACATCTAGAGTCGAACTCTCAAAATGTTTTAATCCATTTTTAACAATTTGTGGCGAGTCTTTATTGTTTTCCTCACCATAGACTTCGACATTAGCTTTTTCACACATTGTTTTTAGTTGTGTCAGTGCACCTGGTCTGTAGGTATCTGCTCCAATTACTGCAACGCGATATCCTTGTTTGGATAAAAATTTGGACAATTTTGCGGTGATCGTAGTCTTGCCGCTCCCCTGAATTCCAAGCATGAGCACCCTGTTTAGCTTTCCTGGCTGGAAAGAGAACTGTGTTTGCTCTATTCCAAGAAGTTTTGATAGTTCTTCATACAAGATTTTTACAATGTGATCTTTTCGAGAAAGTCCAGGAGGAGGGTTCTCATTTAGTGATCTCTGTTCTAGATTTTTTGTTATTTCGAAGACTAGCTTAACATTTACATCTGATTGTAAAAGAGCTCTTTGGATGTCCTTAGCAAGTTCCTTGATGAGAGCCTCGTCTATGCCTGATGAATTTACTATCTTTTTTAATGCTGCCCTTAGACCCGTTTTTAAAATGTCAAGCATTGTTTTCTAAGATTGCTTGGGTTATTTCAAATCTTCCTCTGTATCCGTCCCAGCTTTTCTTTGAATCAATTATTTTAATTGGCCAAGAAAAGAGAGGACAGTCAAGTACTAGAGTTTCTGCTTCTCCCCCTTCAAAACTCAGATTAAATCTATGTTGTGTTGAAAGATTTTCCAACTTTTCTATCTCCTCCATTGTTATTTCTTTTCCAAGCCATGATTCATCAAGACCTGCAGATGAAACACTTGTAACAATAAATCGAAACTTGGATTCAATTAAATCTTTTAGATACTCTTTTTGATCTATTTCCCACAGTGGTGAGAAAATTTTCAAATTTAATTTAGAGCCAATTTTTTCAAATCTTTCTTTTTGAAATTTAGATAATATTCCACCATGTACCAATCCATCAATAGAATATTCTTTTTTTGCCTGTTCAAGTAATTTTTCAATTTCTTGCATTTCTGTTTCCACGTTATTTGACTCTGTTTTACCAAAAAAATGAGGCAGATTCATTGATCTTGCTTGCAGTTTTGTTATCTCAATATTTGGGTAATGCAAAAATGTGCTTTCATCAGACTTTGGAAATACACTCACCGCACAAGTAGTGTTGTTTCCATTTTGTCTTTCTTTGTAGATTGCAAAGGTACTGTCTTTTCCACCAGAAAATAATGCTGCAAGATTCAATGTGCAGTCACAAAGTTTTGCTGCCAATTAATTTTTTTCTAGTTTCGTTACCTGCTTGAGGCATTTTTCGCATAATGAAAGGCTGTCTTTTACGGTTATTTCCACATTAGAAGAAAGGCATACGTGACATAACCCCTTCATGTAATGATATATGACAAATCTGCACGTATAACTTTATTTAAATTCCAGTTAGAAAAGCCAGGATGCTTCAATACTCATAATCTTCATCATGATTCAGTTGGCTTTTCTCCTCATCATCAGCATCCCAAGTTTAGCTTTTGATTCTGACTATAATAGTTCTATCCATTACCTTCCAGTATTCTACATCTTGGCCTTGGGTAACCTTGTCTTTTATCTCATCTTCAATTTGACTGATATCAAACACCTCAAAGGTTTCAGAGTCCATCACTTGGATTATGGATTCAGTTTTTGAAATGACCGAACCAACTCTTTTGTCAATGAGTGGAACCTGCACCTGTGCACTGACTGGCGACACATGAGGATATTTTTTCTTGTCAAATATACCAACTGCAACAATTCTTGCTTTTGCGGCACCGTGTTTTCCTGGCTTGCTTGTATCAAATTCAACAATCTTACATGGTTCTGCATTAGTGCTGTCAACGGGTAATAAAATGTAAGATCCAATTTTTAGTGAACCAAGTTCTGATGGTTTGCTCATTACAAAAACAGAATTTGGCAGTGTATTTAACTTTTCTATTTTAACTTGTCAAGGACTGAAAGACTGACAATGTTTGTCATTGTTATTCCCTTTCTGCTAACATCACGTCTTGTTTTTTCGCAATATTTATTGTCGCTCTGATGACTTTTGTCACTTGAGACTTCAAGTACCACCAAGTTCTTGTATGGAAATTCAAATTTTGGATTTTCGTTTGAAGAAAGATCTAAATGTACTAATCCTGCCCTCCCAACTTTTTCGCGTCTTGCAATTACTGATGCTACATCTTTAATGTCATCGTCTGATTCCCCATAATCCAAATGATATACTGAAACAAAGTTGAGTTTCCCATCAGTATCTCGTTGGAATAACTCACCGTCCATAGTGAAGACAAAGGTATGCTTGTCCTGTTTGTATTTCTCAATCTCTTTCATCATTTTTATGGCATTTTTGAACTTGGCAAGAATGTAGTGGTTTGCGCGTGAAGGGAAATAAGCATCACATTCATCGGAAAACGTTGCCGTGACAAAATACATATCATCTACGTCTTTTGATTTTTCCCAAGTATCCTTGAGCTCAATTGATGAGTGGTTGTGCAAATAAGGCGCACAAACATAGCCCTCAGTCATTGCGGACGTCCCAGACACGAGATCGTGATCTGACAGGTTTCTTATATAGTGTTAGATCAACTGGTAAATTTCCAATTAAATATGAGAAAGATTATTTCGAACTTGAGCAAATTATTAATAATTATTAAAATTTGTTGTTTGAATAAACATGAAATTTCCCAAAGACTTCAATTCCAGAGTTGGGAAATATTTTGAAACCTTCGATTGTTCCACAATTATCGTGATTTTTTCTATTGACAATTTCGGGAATATCTAAAAATAAAAAGAGATTGGTTTAAGACAATTAGCAATCACTATACCACCTTATTTGAAATTACTATGATCGCATTAATAATTAAATCACGAAAATTTTTAATAAAATGACGAATTGGCATGATTGGAAGTTTGTTATTTTTTTCTGAAGGTGTTCAAAATTTAGATCGGTATTTCCAAATTTGGTAGATCCTCTTTATAATTTCGTAAGGATGAAGTGAAAACTTGAACAAAACAAAAAAACAAATTATAATATACCTTATTATCTCAGGAGTCCTTGGACTAGTAAGCTCACTGATAAATTATTTTACTTCTAATAAAGAATTGTTGCTTTCAGCGCGTCTAGTTGGGGTTGCATTTTTCATATACATCTACTTTTGGGTTTCATCATTAATAAAAAAGCAGGAAAAGATGGTAAAGGAATCTAATGGCTTTATTCATGTTCCATTTGATCCAAAGATCCTAAAGCATTTTCTTCTGATGTTTATTGTAGGATGGACTACTTTTGCAGTGCTAGATTACCATGGTCTGAACCTTATTGATTGGATACTTGTTTATGTCTTAGGAATAACAATTTTTCCATTTGCTTCAGGTCTTATACCACTAAGACTTAAAGACAACAAGTGGAGAAAGTGAGATATTTCTTTTATTAATTTTTAACAATTTACAATCCTGATAATCCAATCTAGACACAAATTTATTCCTAAAAGGAGGCGGCGATAGTTATTTAATACGAAAATACAGCGTCAAATTAAGTCCCACGCTAGCTCAGCCTGGTAGAGCTTCCGGCTGTAGTGGTTGGCTTTTGGCTAACTGATGTCAGCCTATCAGGCTTACAGAAACCGGGTTGTCGCAGGTTCAAGTCCTGCGCGTGGGACCATAACATTATTTAGCATCTGATTCAAAATTATGCATGAAAATACTTGCGTAAATTTGTAAGTATGATCAAAAAATCTTTTTCAAATTGAAATATAGTGATTTCCTAAAACGATAAATCAGAAATTAAAATATGAATTAATTAAAGAGAGAAAAATTTATTTTAATATTGTCGTGTATCCCCTTCTAAGAGTCCTGCACCACCATGCAACCTGTCGATGTGTTTCGAGAGAGCATTTTTGTCATCAAATGGAGATTCACAATAAGGACAAACAGCCTTTGCAGTACTCAAGTCCTTTACATATTTTACAGCGTTTGGATTTATGATGCACATTGGTGCACCTTCAGTAAGAGAGTCTACCGTTGACATGGATGCTTTCTGTACGTTTTCATAGATGCTTGCACGTTTCATAATTCCCAAGATAGAAGAACCAGTGCTTACAATTATTTGCTTTATGTTATACTTGTCCATGTAGTTTAGTGCTTCTTGTAGAGTCGAATGTGGTGGAAGGCTGTAGACTGGACTAGACATTATTTCTCGCAGTTTTACTTTGTTTAGAGGTAGACTTTTTGCAGATACCTTAAACAGTATATCTGATTTACTAACTATTCCTATTGCTTCTCCCTGATGTGAAACAAGGATAACTTTGGCGTTTTTTTCTTGCATCTGATTTATGGCATCCAAGACAGTCTTGTCTCCTCCCATTATCACAGCATCAGTTTCCATAATTTTGTCAATTGTCATTGCCAAAAGGGCACCAACATCTGAAGCAGGAGAAATTTTGCTCATGTAAATTAACTGCGAGTCTTTTATTTAAATTTTAGAGGAACGGATCTTATGAAATTTTTGATTTATAGTTTATGGGTTTATCACTGCACGCCCAATTATTTTTCCTTGTTTAAGATCTCCTAGCGCAGTATTTACATCACCAAGTGAATATCTTTTTGAAACTATTGGATTTATCACTCCTTTTTTTGCAAGGTCAACTAGTTCTACAAGACTGGAATAGTTTCCAGTATATGCTCCTTGAATTGTAATTGCTTTTAGAGGAATTGTTGGAAGAACAATTTCTGCAGAGCCACCAAATAATCCAACAAGAATTAGATTTCCGCGTTTTCGCAAAAGTGCAAGACCCATCTTTGCCGTTGCTGGAGCATTGACAAAGTCAATTACAGATTCAGCACCCTTGTTGTTACAAATAGAAATTATTTTTTGTACTACTTCTGGATCTTTTGAGTTTATTGTGTGATCAGCACCGAGTTTTTTTGCAGCAGCAAGCTTGTTGTCATCCAAGTCTGCACAAATTATTATGGCTTTGGTAATTGCTTTTGCAATTTGAATACTCATCAGTCCTAGTCCTCCAGCTCCTATTATTACCAGAAATTGTCCTGCATCTGCATTTGTTTTTTTTACAGCAGTAAATGCAGTAAGTCCAGAGCAAGCAAGTGATGCAGCACCTTCTATATCCATCCCTGTTATTTTGATCAAGTATTTGAAATGCGGTATCAAGACGTACTCGGCATATCCACCATTTTGAAAAACTCCTATTGATCGAGGGGTATCGCAAAGATTCTCGTTTTCTGCTTTGCATGCAGGACATTGACCACATCCTATCCATGGATATACAAGAATTTCGTCACCCACGTGATAGTCTTTAACCGAATTTCCTATCTGTGTTATTGTTCCTACTACTTCGTGTCCCGGAGTTACAGGAAACTTAACACCTCTGTCTGTTGCTTTCAAAAAAGAGCCAGAACCTGCATCATATCCACCTTCCCACAGGTGCAAGTCACTGTGACAGACTCCTACTGCCTTGACCTTTACTACGACTTGAAATTCACCTGGTTTTGGAATTTCCAGATCGTTGAGTTGTAGTGGTTCTTTTGGAGTGACAATTTGCGCCGCTTTCATAGAATTATTCTTTTTTGTCTAATAATATAAGTTCAATGTCATGCACAGAATAGTGATTTTTTGAACTTTTCCATGTCGATTTGATACTTGCAGCGTTTGCAGTACAGCCAGCTGCATGGTTTTAAGATCTTCCATGCTGCTTCATAGCTATCATAACATAGACTATCATTTCTACAGTTTGGACATTCAATATGTATTTCAATCATGAAATGCAGTTACAATTTTTTGAATATAAGCTTCAAGTAGGACTGATAAATCATTCATTGTTGACTAGGTCCGGGAAAAAAATAGAGCGTTTAGATATTATAAACAAAAAAATGTTTTACATTGATGAGCCAGGAAAATCCGAATGGAGGAATTTCGCAACCTCCAATCAATGTACTTTTCAATCCAGTCGATGTCTCAAAAAAAGATGTTTGGACAATTGATATCATACAGATCCTGGAGCTTTTAATTAAAATTCTAAACCAATCAGGAAAAAAGGATCTTCGAGTTGCAGGGATTGCAGCCCTTTCTTCTTCAATGATACATAGGATGAAAGTAGAAAGCATATTTGCGCTTCAGAGAGCCGCCATGGAAAAGAAGCCACTGAAGCAAAGATTAGACATTGACGTAGAAACAATAAACATGCCTTACAGACATGAGGCTACATATCCTGTTACGCTTGATGAGCTCCTCAGTGTACTGGAGAATCTGATCGGAACCATTGCAAACCCACGCTCAAGCAGGAGACAAATGCAGTTTGAACCAGTCGAGGTTCCTGACTTTAATGATTACTTCATAGGTCTTGAAAAAATAATTGGTCAATATGAGGAACTAATTGTTAACAAGATTCGTCCTACAGGAGTTGGCTCATTTAGAAGGATAGTTTCAGAACTTGAACCAATCGATGTGGTAAGATGCTTTTTTGCCATACTTTTCCTTGCAAGGGACGAAAAGGTCGAATTAGAACAGTTGGAAAATGACATCACCATATCTTTGACAAAAGAGAAGTTTACAACATGATCAATTACCGATAAAGGATTCTTTTAAGTACATTTTGATGCAATTTTTTTGTATATGGGAAAGATAGAGAGTGATGATGAGGCAAGCGCAAGGGTTGAAGCAGCACTTTATTCATCTGGAAGACCACTCACTATTGAGGAACTAATCAAAGCCTCAGGTACCGAATCTCGAGGTAAGACACTTGCTTTGATGGCAAATCTAGCAAAAAAGACAAAGTCTGCTTTTAAAGCAATTGAGGTTGTAACCCTCCCTGATGGATCTTATGTTTTTCAGCTCAAACCAGAGTACAACACTATAATTAGAAAATATGCATCAAAACCCCTACTTCCTAATGCTACATTGAAAACCTTATCCTACATTGCTTATATGGAACCCATTTCCTCAAAACAACTAGTCGAGATACGTGGTTCTGGTGTGTATCTTCATCTAAAGCATCTTTATCAGCTTGGCTACATCGAGTACCAAAATGTTGGAAGAATGAAAATTTATACAACTACAGAAAAGTTCCAAAAGTATTTTGGAGTTCAAGGTGGAAAAGATGCGCTCAAACAGAAGCTTTTCTCAAAGGTACGAAACATTCCACAATCAGCACCTATAGAATCTGCAACACCTGCTAGCCCAGCTTTATAATTAAAAATTATTTCATCACATCATTTTAGAAATAAACTGATCATAGTATAAATTAGAGTCATTTGATGAAAGACGTATGAAAAAGTCTGTCGAGAATCTTGCAACAAGTAAGATAACAGGTGGAAGAAGGTATCCATTGCGAACTAGAAGGAAATATGAAATAGATAGATATCCTGTTGAAACTTTGTCAGGTCAACAAGTAACCATAACGCGCAAAGTTCGCGGCAAAAATTCAAAGACTTCATTGAAGACAACAGATTTTGTTAACCTTTCTGTTCCAGGACAAAAAGTAAAGAGAACAAAAATTCTAAAAGTTTTAAACAATCCATCCAACAATGACTATGAAAGACGCGGTGTCATTTCAAAAGGGGCAATACTAGAGACACAAGAAGGAAAATGTAGAGTAGTATCAAGACCTGGACAGACTGGCGTAGTTAATGCAATTTTAATAAAGTGATACCATGAAAGATTACGAACATGTCGTAGTCTGGCTTGATTATTTTAACAAAACATTACCGAAAAAAATGGGTAGGAGAGTTTCAAAAGAAAAATGCGTTTTTGATCCGTCATTAAAAGAATTGTCAGAAGCAGCCAAGGCAGCCGGTTTTGAACTAAAAGAAGAAAACGATCAGGTCAGATTTCCAAGAAGACCATTTGTTAGATCAGGGTATATTATTTTGCCAAAAGGAGTATCAAAGTCAAAAGCAATGGAAAAGATTTCAGAAAAACTGATTGCAAAAAGGGCAAAACAGTCAAAGTAGATTTCTCTTCTAGCTATAGCTAAAGTAAAGTTGACAGAACTCTATTGATAATGGTATCGGGTTTGAGAAAATAATTGCAGGGGGTCGGCGAAGTTTTGCATTTGGCCAGTAGTGGCAGAGTCATTATTAGATTGACAACGTCAGTAAGGGATGGCCAGTTACTAGTTGATGAAGCTGGTAAAAAAATTGCAAAGGTTACAGAAATGATAGGTCCTGTAGATGCTCCTTATGCATCTGCAACTCCGCTAACAAATAATATCCAAAAATATATTGGAAAAAAAATTTTCATGGATAAGGAATCCCCTGCAGTAAGACCAAAACGATTCAGGGGAAGAAATAGATGAATATAGTAGAATACCAAACACACTGTCCAGAATGTCAGTCTTCTTTAATTGATGACATTCATAATGGAGAAAAAATTTGTTCTGGCTGCGGTTTGGTTGCAATGGAACAAATGTCAGACCCTGGTCCAGAATCACGATCTACAAATCCTGAAGAAAGGATGAAGAATTCAAGAGCAACTGGCCAGACAACTTATTCCCAGCATGATTTAGGGATAAGAACTGAAATCGCAATGGGCACAAAGGACTATAGTGGAAAGACAATAAACGCTGAAGTAGTAAACCAGATGTACAATCTTCGCAAGTGGCAGACTCGAATTAGAGTTGCCTCTCCCAGAGAAAGAAGACTAGCAAACATTTTACAAAAAATTGGAGAGACCTGTCAAGCAATGTCACTGCCAAAAAATGTGTTAGAGAGTGCATCAATGATCTACAGGAATTTTGAAAGTAAGCTTGAAGCCAAAGGAAAATCAGTTACATGCATGTCTGCAGCGACGATCTACATGGCCTGCAAACAATGTGATGTCGTAAGATCACTAGACGAAATATGTGCTGCAACAGGAAGCTCCAAAGAACTTGATATGAATGTAAAACTGACAGCAAAATATTACAGAATGCTTGTGATGGAGCTGGGTACAATAACTGCACCTATGGTCACTTTGGACAAGTACATCTCAAAGATTGCAAATCTAGCAAAGATTGAGGTACGTGTCGAGAGACTGGCTGCAGAAATTGCGCAAAAAACGCAAGATCATAACATTGCAGACGGCAAGGCTCCAAACGGACTAGCTGCTGCGTATCTGTACATATCTTCGATTCTGCTTGGACAAAGCATGCTTCAAAGAGACGTATCTAGCATAGCGGGAATCACTGAGGTCACTATTAGAAACAGATGCAAAGAAATCCTTACTGCCTATAAGATTAAAGTTACACTGCGACCTTCGTTAGTTAGAAACTAACCCTTCTCTTTTTATTTTTCAATTTAATTTTAACCAAAAACCTAATATTTTTCTCAACAAGCATTTCTTATATCATCTAGTCCTTAGACTGAGCTAATTTTTCGTTCACTTATATACAGAAATTAGGTCTATTAAAAATAATGGTCGTACTTGAAATCAAAGACCTGCATGTACAAAGAGAAGGAAAAGAGATACTCAAAGGTGTAAATCTAAAGACAGGTCCAGGCGAAATACATGCCATCATGGGGCCAAACGGCTCTGGAAAAAGCACGTTGGCTTATACTCTTCTAGCACATCCAAAGTACGAAGTAACTAAAGGGGATATTTTACTTGATGGTCAGAGCATTCTTAATTTATCAACAGATGAAAGGGCAAAGAAAGGACTCTTTTTGGCGTTTCAATATCCAACCGAAGTTTCTGGTGTAGGGTATTCACATTTTTTGAGAATTGCATACAATGCTCTTTCCAAGTCTTTGGGCAACGAAAAGCGTGAGGTATTTCTGACTGTTAGAGAATTTCAAAATTATTTGAAGAAAAATCTTGATGCAGTAGGACTCCGACATGATTTTTTATCAAGATATCTAAATGAGGGGTTTTCAGGTGGAGAAAAAAAGAGATCTGAAGTTTTACAGATGGCAGTATTACAACCAGTTATTTCTATTTTAGATGAACCAGATTCTGGGTTGGATATAGACGCAGTCCAATCTGTTGCAAAGGCAATTAGTCTTACTGCAAGGCCAGATGCTACAATCATAGTTATTACTCATTACGCTAGAATTCTCAAATTTCTTTCAAAACTTGATTTTGTTCACGTTCTTGCAGATGGCAGAGTAATAAAAGAAGGACCAAAGGAGCTTGCTGATGAGCTTGAGCAGAAGGGATATGGCTGGCTTGGAATCCAGGAACCAATCCAGTCGTAATTTTAAATAAAGCCCAAAATAGACTAGCCACATGTCAGAAGAAGACCGTCAATTTTTCAATTTCTCATTTTTCAAAGTGGATCCAAAATGGAGATGGATGGCAGATTTAGCAAAAGATGAGTCTGCGAAAGAGGTAGAAAACATTCTTACCCATTCTGGAATAAAGTACAGATCATATTCTGCACTTGGATTAAGAGACGATGCCGAATTTTTGCTTTGGTTCGCATCTGATAACATAGAGCAGATCCAAGACGTTGTTTCAAAAATCTATCTTACCGTTTTTGGTAAGTACATCTTTCCAACACATGTGTATCTTTCTAATACTAGACCTTCATTATATGCAAAAAGTTCTAGTGGACATGGATGGCTTGCAGGAGAAGAACAGAAAAAATATGTCATTGTTTACCCATTCATAAAAACAAGAGAATGGTACCTTTTGCCACTAGAAAAAAGAAAAGAAATGATGGATGACCACATTAAGATAGGCCAAAAATATCCTGAGGTTATTTTGAATACAACCTATTCATTTGGAATTCATGATCAGGATTTCATGCTAGCTTTTGAAACAGATCGTCTTGACAAGTTTCAAGACTTGATCATGGATTTAAGAGAAACCCGAGTTAGTGCCTACATCAAAGTGGACACGCCAATGATTGTTGGAATAAAAAAAGATATTATTTCTTTGGTTAAGAGTCTTGGTTGATGAAAGCACTAAAAGAGTGGGCAACAGTTGTTAAAGCCTTAGAAAATGGAAACCAGACTGTTTTATTGCGAAAAGGAGGAATTTTAGAAACAGATTCTGGGTTTAATGTAGAATCTAAGAAATTTCTCTTGTTTCCCACATATGAACATCAGCAGCATGATTCACTAAAATCACAGTTCTATGGATATTTGTCAGATGTAAGAGAAAACCGTCTAGGAAAAGAAGTCAACAAAATAACCTCTTATGCTGAAGTTGTTACAGAATCAAACCTTTCAGATCTACAAAAAATAGAATCACTATCACCATTTCACATCTGGAGTGATTCTTACATAAAGGAGAGGATGAACTGGATGCCAGAAAAACCCATGAAGGCGATGTTTCTCAAAGTTTACAAAATCCAACAATCTGAAATTCCACTTTTGATTGAATATCAAGGATGCAAATCTTGGATAGACATAAATGTAAATGCAGAGGGTGGACGATCGGTTTTGAGTGACAAGGAACTCGACGAAAAGCTAAAACAATTCAGGGAGATCGTAAATTGAAATACAAAACACTAGGTAAAAGTGGAATCAAAGTTTCTGAAGTAGGATTTGGAGCATGGACTATAGCTCTTGACTGGTGGGGCAAAAAAATCGAGGATGACGAAGCAAAAAGCATGCTAAAAAAGGCATATGATGTAGGAATAAACTTCTTTGAGACTAGCGATATGTATGGCAAAGGAAAAAGTGAAAAGCTAATTGGCGAGGTCTTTAAGGGAATGCGCGATGACGTCGTCATTTCAACAAAGTATGGATATGACTTTGAAAGTGCAGCACAAATAGGACACAATGAGCTTCCACAGAAATTTGATCCTGTATTTACAGAACATGCATTGAAAAAAAGTCTAGAACGATTACAAACGGATTACATCGATGTTTATGGTTTGCACAACCCAAAGATACATCACATAAAGGACAATACAATATTTCAAACACTTGACAAAGAAATAGATCAAGGGATAATTAAGACATACCAGGTAGCGCTAGGTCCAGCGATAGGCTGGACTTGGGAAGGATTAGAAGCTATGAATAGAAAAAACATCAGTGCAGTACAGACAGTCTATAACATTTTGGAGCAAACACCTGGAAATGAGTTAATTGAAAATGCGGAGAAGAAAAACGTCGCAATTTTGGTACGAGTTCCAGATGCTTCCGGCATACTTACAGGAAAAGTAAATGCAGATACAAAGATTGATGAGAAAGATCATCGTTCAGTTCGCAAGGGCGAATGGATAAAGGAATCCCTAAAAAAAGTCGAGCAGCTACGACCTATTGCTGAGCGCAATGGATTGAGCATAACAGAGTTAGCAATAAAGTTTATTCTTTCAAAGAATGCAGTTTCTTCTGTGCTACCAACGGTGATTAATACTGAAGAGATTGAGATGTTTGCAGCAATGTCTGACGGAAAGTATCTTAGTTCCCAAGACCTGAGGGAGATAACAGACATTTACAGTGGCTGGCCTCAATACGAGCTAAAGGCGTCTATCCAGACTTCCTAATTAGATACCAGTCTAGATTTTAGATGATTTATTTCTGATTGCATTTCTGCGATTTTTGAATCAATTACTTGCTCAGGCTCTACTTTGGGTTTTGCTTTTTTTGCTGTTGATCGCCATCCTAAAAGAAATTGTAAAACAGATAATGCATTTATTATCATCATGTGTTCAACGTTTCCAGCGGAGAAATACTTGATGTCAAAAATGTTCCACTGACTAAGCGAAGTAATGGTAACAACTGAGCCTGATATCAAGAGGGTTGGATTCTTGGCAGGAAATACTATATAATTTTCCAGAGTTTGGATTATCAATCTAGTCTGTCCAATCTTTACCAGAGCCAAGAATCCTAATGTAAAAGAAAGAAAGGCATTTGGGATCATGCATAGGTCATCGATTTTTCTAGGTTTCCCAAATCATCATGGTAACCGCAGCTATTACAATAATGCAAACTGCGTTCACCTTTGTTTCCTGGTGTAACGGCGGATTTTACATAAAACAACCTACTGCGGCAGTTTGGACATTCTATGTATAGTTGTACCATGAATTATTTTGAATACAAATTTTGATTATAAGGCGCGCGTAGAAGTGATAAATCATCCATGCTAAATCAGATGGAATTTTATGGATAATTTATTCGAAATACTAATTACAAAATAATCGACGGTTTCATCCATGGAAGACGATTATCCTGGATTCTTTGAATTATCACCAAATGAGAAGTGGTTTAAGGAAGAGGCAATAAAGCATACAGGAAACACAATAAACGATTTTCGCAAGTACTGCAAAAACCAATTTAGGCAGGAATAAAATCTTCTATCTTGTATTCGTGTTCTACGAAATACTCCACTCTAGTTTTCTTGAACTCTCTTGAACTAAACAAAATCCTATAGTCATCCACTCCAATTTGTTTCTGGATTTCTTTTGCCATGTTTTCTGCATCTCCTTGAGATTTACAGTGGATCATTGAAAAGACGTTGTATGGCCAATCTTGGTATACCGGTCTTTGATAACAATGACTTACCTGTGGAAAGGCACCTAGTTTTGAGCCAATTTCTTCTATTTTTTGCGTAGGAACATTCCAGACAATCATTCCGTTTGCAACAAATCCTGCATCCCTGTGTCGCAATATAGCAGCAAATCTTCGCATGACGCCAATTTCTTCATAGTATTTTCCTTTCTCAAGAAGCTGTTCTTCTGTTATTCCAAGTTTTTGTGCAGATTTCAAAAACGGTCTGTTTATTATTTCCAGATCTTTTTGGAGCTCACGTATGTAATCCTTGTCTTCTTCTGTTGCAACAAACTCAACGTTGCGGATTTTTTTCTTTTCTTCAATTGGTTTTACCTCTGCCACCTTGTCTTCTACCATGTCAAGTTTTACGCCAATTTTAAAAAGTTTGATTGTGGGGAGCAATCTTGTTTTTTTTATTCCAGATAATTTAGAGAATTTATCGACCTCAGCCTTTAGATCACTTCCAGGAGGCACTGCAAGTGTAAACCAAAGATTGTACTCATGATTTCTTTCATAATTATGGCTAACACCTGGATGCTTGTTTACTTGATTTGCAACATAATCTAGTTTTTCTGGTTCTATTGACATTGCTATTAATGCGCTTTTGTAGCCTAACTTTCTTGTGTCAAAAATCGCACTCAGTTGCCTGATGACTCCGGTTTTTTTCAATCCAATTAGTCTTTGCATAAGTTGCTCTTCAGAGAGTTTGAATTTTTTTGCCATTTCAGTATAAGGTTGCGGAACTAGTGGAAATATCCATTGGATCTCATTTAGAATTTCTTTATCAAGAGCGTCCATGTGTATCAAGAATGAAAAAGTCTGCGCAATTAAAAAATGTACCGAGTTTCTTGCAATCTATAAATACCATTCAGAAGGTGGCAAGGTTATTGATAGTGGATCTAAATCTAAAGGGAAGTTTGGTAATAGTTGTAGGCGGTGGACAAGAGGGACTAAAAAAAATAAACTCGCTTTTAACACAGGACTGCAAAATACTGCTTTTCAGCGATAAGACAAACAGCCAGATAGACAACTACGTAAAGCAGAAAAAAATATTGTTCAAAAAAATGAAATTAAAAAACGCCAATTTTCTTGCAAAGTATAAACCAATTCTTGTCATGGCAGCAACCGACGACAGAAAATTAAATCGAAAAATTGTTAAAAAGGTAAAGAAGATGCGTTGCTATGCTTATGCTGCAGACGATCCGACAGTCAGCGATTTTTCCCATCCTTCTGTGATAAACATAGAAGACACAGTGCAGATAGCAGTCTCAACCGGTGGGAGGAGTCCTGCGATGGCAAGAAAAATAAGAATGCAAGCAGAACAAGTCTTTAAAAAAATTATCAAAAAAGAAGACATCTACCAAATAAAACTGCAAGAATTTGCCAGATCATCGGCAAAAGCGAAGATTGCAACGCCTCTTGAACGCAAGAAATTCCTGTATAGCATTATAAATGATAATCAGGTAAAACAGTTAATAAAAGAAGGAAATTTCAAAAATGCACAGAAGCGAGTAATGGAGATGTTAGAATCAAAATGAGTCTTAATGTCATAAATGCAAGAGTTACTTTTCACAAGTCACCAATCCACATGTTAGAACGATTTACGTTCAGAGACTTGGATTCAGCCTATTCATCATTTCTGGAACACTCTGGCCTGCAAGAATGCGTTATTCTTCAAACATGTAACAGAGTTGAAGTCTTTGGAGCAGGAAGTGCACATGATGTTGAAAAAATAAAGAAAACATGGGCATCAATTGGAGGATTAGAAGAAAATGCTTTCAAGGAAAATCTGGAAATAAGTGAGGGAACAGAAGCGTTTGAACATCTTCTAAAGTTAACAGCAGGACTTGATTCGCTTGTTGTCGGTGAAGAACAGATACTAAGCCAAATAAAAGGTGCCATAACAGTAGCCAGAGAATCAAAAACATCTGGAAATAACTTGAATACACTTTTTGACAAAGCAATTAGAGTTGGCAGCAGGGTAAGAAACACCACTGGAATATCCCGTGGAAGTATTTCTATTGGTTCCATAGCTGTCAAACTTGCAGAAGAAAACATTGATGATTTAAAGTCAAAACACATTTTGTTAATAGGGACAGGCGAAGCAGCAAGCCTTGTTGCAAAGTCCCTTAAGAAAAGAGGAATAGAATTTTTAGTTACAAGCAGAACTTTTGAGAGATCAAAAGCATTCGCAGAAACTGTTGCGGGAAGACCAATTGAATTTGAATCTGCACTTGCCAATTTCAAAAAGGTGGATGTCTTGTTTGTTGCAACTGTTGCACCTTATTTTCTTGTCACCTATGAAAGGGTAAGGGATGCAATGGAATCAAAAAGAGACGGCATGATGATTCTTGATTTGTCAAACCCAAGAACTGTTGATGAGAAAGTTGCCACCATAGGTAGAATCAAGATGTTCAATTTGGATCAAATAGCTGAAATGGTGGATAAAAACATGAGAACCAGGAGAGGAGTGGTGTCATCTGCAGAAAAAATAATTAATGAAGAGTTACCAGTGGTACAAGCAGTAATGAAGAGATTGCAAGTAGAACCCATAGTAAAAGGAGTTTTCAAAGATATCGATACGGTAAGAGTCAAAGAACTCAAAAAGGCGCTACAAATGCTTGGAGAGACTGATGAGGAGAAAATACGGATTATTGAACATCTAACTCAAGCAATTGTTGAAGGAATAATTTCAACTCCAATGAACAATTTGAGAAAGGCGTCAGAGCAAGGCGATTCCGAATTGCTCAAATCAGTTAGCAAGATTTTTGATTATAACACAAAAGGATAACAGATTATATTGCTTGCAGATAGTGTTTTTTGCGTATGAGTTTTCCTAATGTTAGACTACGCAGATTACGAAAAAGTGAAAAGATTCGCGAGCTTTTAGAAGAGGTCAGACTCTCTCCAAAAGATCTAATTTGTCCAGTTTTTGTGCAGGAAGATTTGAAATCTAGAATTCAAGTAGATTCCATGCCAGACATAGAAATACTGCCGCTAAAAGATGTTGTAAGCGAAGTAAATTCTATTGCAGATTTGAAGATTCCAGCAATCATGGTATTTGGAATTCCTGCAAAAAAAGATGACAAAGGCACATCAGCTTTTGATCAAAATGGTATTGTGCAAAGAGCAATTTCTGAAATAAGAAAAAATCTAGGAAACAAGATAGCTATAATGGCAGATGTCTGTCTTTGCCAGTACACTGATTCAGGACATTGTGGTCTTGTCAAGGGAAACACAATTGATAATGATTCAAGCTTGGAAGTTTTGAAAAAAATAGCGATAAGTCAAGCTCAAGTTGGCGTGGAGGTAGTTTCTCCTTCTGCAATGATGGATGGTCAAGTAAAGGCAATAAGAGAAGGATTAGATGATTCAGGTTTTACTGATGTGGCAATAATGTCACATTCTGCAAAACATCGTTCCAACCTGTATTCCCCATTTAGGGATATGGCACACTGTGCTCCACAGTTTGGAGACAGGAGATCATACCAGCTGCCATACACAAATCCAACAGAGGCAATGAGAGAAGTAGAAACTGACATTGCCGAAGGTGTTGACATAGTTATGATAAAACCTGCTCTTGCATATCTTGATTTAATTGCAAAGGTGAGGAGCAGCTTCAACATACCCATTTCAGCATACAGCGTGTCAGGAGAATATTCTTTGGTAAAAGCTGCTGCAAAACAGGGTTGGATAAATGAAACTGAAGTCACTTTGGAGATTTTAACTGCAATCAAGCGAGCTGGTGCAGACATGATAGTAACATATCTTTCAAAGATTGCGGCAAAAACACTTAATGGATAAAAATGAAAGAAGACGATCGATTTGAAATAGAACGGGCTCTTGATTTAATACCACATGTTATTGGAGCAAGTTGGGCAACAACATGGTTTCGTCTAAACAAAATAAAAAAACCAACCAGAGATGAATATAGAAATAAAGTGGTAGAACATATTAAATTTTTAGAAAACCTGATGGATTCCTTTCCAAAGTCAGATAATTTTCAAGAAATCACGTCGTTTACAAAAAAAAGATACAGAGAAGAAATAGAAAAAATTCTTGAAGGAGAAAATTCTGAAGTTGAAAAGCGATTTGACCGATTTATGAATTATGGCTAGATTTCTTTTTTAATATCGTTAAGAAATTTTTTCATAGTATTTGTCCTGTACTTAGCTTCGCTTTTGGCAGTTATAGTATTCATTTTTTTTTCTAATAGTAATAGTTTTTTGTAAAAATGATCCAGTGTCCATTTTTTATCATCTGGGTGTCTTTTATGACAAAAAGGATCATCCTTGTTGTAAAATGGCCTTTTTTCTGCTCCTCCTACAGCAAAGGTTCTTGCTATGCCTATTGCGCCTAATGCATCAAGTCTGTCTGCGTCCTGAAGAACCTTGCCTTCAATGGTACTTGGAATCATGTCTTTTGTGAAGCTGTGTTCGCGTATGGCTTGAGTGATTATGTCTATTTCATGCCTACGATAGCCATATTTTTTGAGTATTTTTGCAGCTAGAATTGCGCTTTCGGTAGATGCGTTTTTTGACCGTTTGTCTGATTTTTGATAAGATACAATGTCATGTAAAAGCACAGATGCACGCACCAACTTCATATTGGCTTTTTCTTTTTTTCCTATTTTTTCTGCATTTTTGTAAACACGCATTATGTGTTCAAAGTTGTGCGCAGGGTCATTTTTTGCTAGTCTTTTTTGCACTTCATTTTTTAATTTAATTGATTTCAATTCAAAGTCTCCAGAATTTTGGTTTAACAAATTCTAATTTCTTTGCTGTTATCAACTTATTCCAATTTATACATGCAAAAATGACAATCATGACCAGACTGCTAACGTCTGTGACTAAGATTCCTACCAAGCTGTCATCAAATAATTCTAAAAATGGTTTTAGTGTCACAGTACTGATAGATATCATAATGTAGTATGCGGCAGCTCTTCCTACCCAGAACCCTGCAAAAAGTGAGATGTTTTTTACGCGCATTATTCCGTACGCCATAAACAACAGATTACTTGGCAATGGAGTAATAGCAAAAATAAACGATGCAGAAAAATATCCATATTTTTTCTTCTTCATGTATTCTGCGAGTGTATCAAGACTTGATTTTCTTTCTGTTCCAATGAACCTTCGAAAGAATCTGCTGATATACATGAGAATTATTCTTCCAATCAAGGCGCCTGTAGCTCCTATTATTGAAAGTGATGGTATGTTAAGTGCAGGGTCTATTGCATAAAATGAAGACAGAACAATCCATGTTGGTGGCATCAAAATCGGAGAGGCATTCATTGCTATCAGCAGGAAGAAAATTCCAAGATAGGAAAGCTTACTAAATATTTCAAAAATTTCTTCCATACTTTTCTAAATTTCCCAGTTCCTTTAATTGATTCTAGCTGTTGTTTTAGGCATGGTAATAAAATATGAAAAATATAACCAATTTTCCTAATTATTCCAAAATTATTTTGTTGTGATCGGTATTATCCAAGAAAATAGATAAAACATGCAATATATTTATAAGCAAAAATCACGTACTAATAAGTGTGAGTTCAAAAGCGTGGAAATGTTATAGATGTAATCTGATCTTTACAGAAGAATCCCACGCACTGCTCCACGAAGATCTTTCTCGGCATTCTGTACGAGAAGTTCAGATGATTAAAGCTTAAATTAAAAATTTTGTCAATGCAAAAATTATTTTAAAATCTTTAAAGACAAAAACAGGTATAACAAAATAGTCATGGGAGAAAATCATCGGGGTTTTGATGAACCAAATCGTAAACAGAGATTAAAACGACAGAAAAAATTATACAAAAATGCAGAGGGAGGGATTTGAACCCTCGAACCCCTAAGGGAAAGGATATCCCATGCCAAGATCTTGAGTCCTTCTCGGTTGGCCGGGCTTCGGTACCTCTGCAAGTTGAAATTCCAAACCAGATTATATAACTGAAGCTAGGTCTGTCACAATGTTAAAGGTGTAACAATTGGTTTTAATATAGAAATAAAGAGGTTATGACATGGCATTGTTTGGGGTTTTTTCAATCCACAGTCCAGAAGCGTGTCCACTTAACAATCATGCAAATAGATTAGTAGCAATGAAGATCCTTGAAAAGATGAATCATGTAAAGAAAAAATACCGAATAAAAGAAATACGTGGTTTTTATGCATCTGTTCTTGAACATCAATTTGTAATAATTTTAGATGTTCAGGATGCCCATAATGTAGAAAAAATGGTAATAGATGTGGGGTTGTCAAAATTTAATACATTAAAGATAGTTCCGCTAAACGAATTTGCCCAGATAACACAATCCTGGAAGGGAATGGAAAAATAATAATTTACGATAAATCTACTTTCTTTTTCTAGTTTTTGCCAAATAGATGACTATGCTTGCAATAATTAAGGCAATGATGGCATAAGCATACTCAACGGGAAAAATTGTTGGTTGAGCATAATCAATTCCTGTATCGGTTTGTGTCATCATTGATTTTGGCATTATTCTGTAGATTGAATCATGAGAGCGTGATACTACATACATTAACCCGTCAGGTCCAACTTCTATATCCGTGATGCAACCAAAGCCAGTTCCAAACGTTATCTCTTCTATTGATTCACCGGTGTTTACTACATTATCTGCTAGTCTCGGATCGTTGAAGACAAACCCTGTCCTATCCTGGTTTAGCTCAAATTTATAGAGATTCCCATTTATGCAGTCACCCACAAAGACACTATTTTTGTACTTTTCAAGCGGTTTGGAATCAACAAAGGAGATTGCAGTGGGAGCAACTACCTTCTGCCAGCTAAATTCAGGATCGCTGTACACATATCCATCATATCCAGGCAATCTAGAAAGTTCAGCTTCAGTAGCAGATCCCATGATAACATCCCAACCGCTGTTAAAGTTGTTGGGTACAAAATTGATTTCATCAAAATCATCATCCCCATTTTCTGTATCCCAAAGATTTCCAGTCACGGGATCTATTGCAAGACCAAAGCTATTTCTTATTCCCATTGCATAGTATGGTCCTGCAGGATCAATACGCAAAATTACGCTAGTGTCATTTATTCCGCCAATCCGATGGTTTTGCAAAACTCCGTATGTTCCTTGATCTCCAATAACAGCGTAGACGCTACCATCTAAACCAGTAACCATCGCTCCACCGTTATGGTAATATTGTTTCCCTGGAAGTTCTTTGACCAATACTTGATTTATCAGTTTATCCCCAGTCCAATCATATCTGTAAATCCGGTTTGCTATTGCTTCACCACCGTCATGAGTTGATTCTGTAAAGTAAAGATAGACTTTGTTTCCAACTGTTGTAATCCCTAGCAGACCTTGTTCTGCAATTCCCCTTACGTTTAAGTCAAGAATAGGTTCTTCTTTTAATATTCCATCCCTAACGAGACGTACTTTTCCATTTTCTTGTTCTAACACCAATATGTCATTATCAACAAAGGCCATAGTAGTAGGCCTACAACAAATATTTGAGACAAATTTCTCTACAATAAAATCCGGATCTTTTACTGAAGGTTCTTCGGACGCATAAATCAAACCAAATGTTGAAAAGATGATAATAATCAAAATTGTTAAAGGTTTTAACATTAGGTAGTAGATAATGACCTATTAGAAATACTTTTTACATCCACATTTTGCCTAGCTTATGTGAATCTTAAAGACAAAATTGCAGAGTTTCCAGATTTTCCAAAAAGGGGCATTTTGTTCAGAGACATCAGTCCTCTTTTAAAAGATCCTGAAATAATTTCTTTTATTGTTGAAGAGTTTGCAAGACTGTACAACCCAAATGATGTAGATTTGCTTGCAGGAATCGAGTCAAGAGGTTTTCCTCTTGCTTGTGCTTTAGCGTTGAAATACAAAAAAGGAATGATAATGATCCGAAAACAAGGAAAATTGCCAGGCAAGACAGAAAAATTGTCTTATAACATAGAATATGGCAGTGCAACAATAGAAATACAAAGTAATGCACTAAAAAGTGGCCAGAGAATACTAATTTGTGATGATCTGTTAGCTACTGGTGGGACAGCAAAAGCTGCAGCAAATTTAGTTGAAAAAATCGGTGGCAGAATTACAGGTTTTGCATTTATTGTAGAATTGTCTGATCTAAAAGGTTCAGAATTAATTAAAAATTATAGATACGAATCTCTGGTGAAATATTGATGGAGCAAGCTGAGATAGGTATCTTTGGCGGAACGGGAATCTACGATTCTGGATTGCTAAGTGAGTCTAAGGAAATTGTTGTAGACACTCCATTTGGAAAAACATCTGACTCTATTACAGTTGGAATGTTCAAAGGAAAAAAAGTTGCCTTTATGCCAAGACACGGAAAAAATCATACAATTCCACCTCATTTAATAAATTTTAGAGCAAATGTTTGGGCCTTCAAAGAGATGGGTGTGAAGAGAATAATTGCTCCATCTGCTGTTGGGAGCTTACAAGAAAAATTCAAACCGGGAGACTTGGCGTTACCTTCACAATTTATTGATTTTACCAAATCAAGAAAGACGTCCTTTTTTGAAAAAGAAAAAGTGGTTCATATTTCTGTTGCTGATCCTTTTTGTCCAGAGCTTCAAAGTGCCACTATACAGGCCGTGGAAAATTTGCATTTGAAAATACATAAGGATTGTACTTATGTCTGTATAGAGGGACCCAG
>JAHEYZ010000002.1:31285-61415 GCA_023251295.1 Nitrosotalea sp.
TTCATATTTCTGTTGCTGATCCTTTTTGTCCAGAGCTTCAAAGTGCCACTATACAGGCCGTGGAAAATTTGCATTTGAAAATACATAAGGATTGTACTTATGTCTGTATAGAGGGACCCAGGTTTTCAACAAGAGCCGAATCAAAATTTTTCAAGAACGTAATAGGTGCAGACATAATTGGAATGACCCTAGTTCCAGAATGTCAGCTTTCAAGAGAAGCACAGATTTGTTATGTTTCAATTTCTACAGTAACTGATTATGACGTTTGGGCGGAAAAACCAGTAACAGCAAAGGAGGTTATTGAAACGTTGACAAAAAATGTAGAAAATACAAAAAAAATCCTTTCTCTCCTCCCAGATCTAATTCCACAACAAAGAAGATGTTCTTGTGAAATGGCGTTAAAAGAAGCCCAGTTCTAGTTGTCTGCAAAAGACTCTTTTGATATCCCTTCTGGGATTGTAATGTCTCCATGTACAAGTTTTTGTTGCAACGTGTCCATCACTTCATCTACATTATAACCCATTTTGAAAAGATTTTTCTGTGTAGATTTAGAGACTTTTGCTCCAATATTATGACCCCCAATTCTTCCAAAGGCTATTGCATTAAATCTAAAACTGTGTCCACCAATTAAAAAAGTCCCAGTGATCTTAGCTGCTATTTGACTTCCACGAACGCTGTTAATATTAACCTGTAGTTCCATAAGACATTCTAAATTTCCACGACTTTATTTACAAAATTTTCTATAAGAAGATTCCAATGCTTTTCATCTTGTACTTTAAAGTCCTTTATCAATAATTTGATAATTTTTTCATCCACACATTCATGTTGGATTTCATCATCTTTTTTTATTTTGTATAGCTTCCACTTTTCTTTGTGTTTTTTTAAATTACATACAATAACAGACCATTTTTGGTCCGAATTAATTTTTGGCATACCAACTTCATCTACAAGAGTGTCTATTCCAAGCTGTTTCTCCTCACAAAAATGCACTTTACATTTTACACATCTCCAGACATCTACTGAACCAATAGTTCTTTTTTCATAATTTATGTTAGTTACTCCATAGTAGACTATCTGATGATCACATGAATTTTGATCTACCATTATTATCTTCACCAAATATGGTTCTATTTAGTTCTTGCATCATCATAGGGCTTTTCTAAAATGATAGATATATTATCCACAAGAAGATTTTTTTTGAACAGAATATTTTCTCTTTGACATATTCTTCGGTACATATTTACAACAGCGAATCTAGGATGAGTTGATTCAAATTCTGTTTTTGTGATATCTATGAATCCTCCAAGATCGATTAGTTTGTTTGCAGTATCTAGTGCTTCCTTGGTCGATATACCAAGATTTTTTGCAATCACTTCTGCAGTCATCTTTCCGTTTTTTATTATTAATACAAAAACTCTGGCTTGAAGTGGTTCAAGTCCTACTTCTGAAACGAGTTTTTCCTCGACACTTTCTGGATTTATACTCATAAGGCAAAAGAAAATATTGTCATAATTAAAGGTGAAGAATGAGGAAGATTTGTCAGTATTTTGTGCCAAGGATTTTTTTTGCAATTTTTATTGCAAATCCCATAACAACGAAATGAATAACTAGTCCAACAACTGCAGCTTCTATCAAATTACCTAAGATAGCCCAAGATAAAAAAAACCCAGCAAGAGATGGAATACTGATTATAAGAGCGATAATGCTTCCTTTTGCAAATAATTCTTTTTTTGAAGCCCTTTTTAATAGATCATCTTTATCCAATTGTTGACTTGATACATGAGAGATTATAAAAATATGATATCACAGAAAATCAAAGATCCTTTATATTTGGTTCATTGATTTTGATATTCGGTCAATTTGGCAAGTTACAAAAAACGATATTCAAATGATAAATCACTTGATTTTATCATACCGCTGATTGTGTTGTTATTCCTTGGCGTGGTTTACATAATGTCATTACGAGCTACTCAGGGGTATGTCAGTTTTATTTTGATAGGGATCGCAGCAGTTGTAATGATCTATTGGATGAGAGTTTTAAAGAACATGACAAAAAATGTGCAACCACAATTTACTCCAAAAGAAAGTGATTCCAAGAATTGGGTTTATGATCTTATTAAAGGAGAAAATGAGATAGTTTTTGTTGCTGAAGTACCAGGACCAGAGGACATGGTAAGTGTCAGATTGATTGACGGGATTTTATACATACGAGGAGCAGGTAGATTTTCAAAAGAAATTCCCATCGAGGTTACGCCAGACATGGGAATACATGATTTCAAATATAAAAATGGCGTCCTTACTCTTCGGATAAAAAAGCTATAAGCTCTTTGCAAGTTCAAGTTTTTCTGGCAAATACTTGTCAGTGATGTTTGTAAGACCATATTTTGAGAAGGCTTCAAGTTCTGCCTTCCTTTTTAGTTTTAGGAAAACTTCAAGTTGCGTCTTCCAATTGCCTTCTTGATAACGAGGATCTCTTTGTAATTCATAGATTCTTTTAACATCAGATTCAGTCATAGGTATTGTTGGAAGTTTGTATTTTTCTATGTCTGTAGCCCATACACCAAGCCACTTTGCGTCAGGAACTGTAAGTTCACGTAGATGAGCAGCATTTGCAGAACCAGACTTTATCACCATAGCTATATGTTCGCCATACACATCTCCGTCTGCAAGAATGACTACGGGTAATCCCAACTCGGTACTAAGTCTTTTGAGTAAATACCTAGTAGAACGCGGAGCTTGGCCTGCAGTATCAACTATAATTGCCTTGAATTTTTTATGAACCTTCTCTTCAACAAATCTAGTAAAAAGACCACCCTTCTCAATTGCAATGACAAGTTCAGCATCAGTGTCTACAAGTTCTGCACTGCTAAGGCTTGGACCTATGAGATAACCATCAGGATGATCTGATAGGTTCATTCTTTTTCCTTCATATCCTGGTACAGTATATTCTATTGTTAGATTACCAAAAACGCTGCTTCTTTCTTCAGGAAATACATGAAAATCTTCTCTTGCACGTGTAAGTATTGCTTCAAGATCAACTATAATATTATCAGATTCTGGTTGGTCCTCAAAATCTATTTCAAATGCTTGTGATGAATAATAAATGTCTCTAAGCGTTGAGGTTTTTCCTTCATTTACAAGTCGGTTTACAAAAAATGCCAACCACGCAAGTTGTGTAAATGAACGCAGTTGTGACATGTTTCTTGCACTTCTTACTGCTGCTGCTTTTCCTAGAATATACTGTCGAAGTTTTTTGTCATAAACGATATTACTTACAGATCTACTTGGAATTGAAAACTGTGGGAATTTTCCATTATTAAGATCACTGTAAACAATCAGTCCTTGATTTTTTAAAATTGAAAGCAGTTCTTTCTTTTTTGTCTCCACTGTTTTTGCTTGTTTAGACTTGTTCTTCAATTTCACTTCCCTTCACTATTAGTTGTTTATAATTTGGCTCTTTTTTATTTCCAGAAAGTTCTGTAACAAATTGAGCAATAAGCGGAACGTATTTCGAATATAGATTTGCCCTCTTTTTTGCCATATCTGCCATTCCTTGTCGTGACATATGCACTGCCAGTTTTCTTGCCAAAAATTGTAATGCGTTTTTGAGCTCGCGTTCTATTTCTGGTCTATCTGCTACGTTTTCCTTTCCTACAGTCTTGTATGGTATTCTAGTAGAGCAGATATGTGAGACTATGACAAGTGGTGGATCACCTTTAATCTTGTACCTACTCCAATCTACTTCATTTACAACTTTGAGTACAACGTCACTTCCTTCATCATAAAGAAGTGGAATTCTATTTGCAAAACGATAGACTTGGAGTCCTTTTGGTGGAATATCGCCCCCATATGCTATTCCCATCTCAACAATAAATGGAAACCCAGAATATGCAGATGCACTGCGTTGTATAACAGAAGCAAATTCTGGATTGAAGAATTTCATTATTCCTTTTGATAGTGGTTCTTCTCCTAGTGGAGCGAGGCAACTTGGATCAGGAGACAGGAATTCTTCAAACTTCTGGAGTGAATCGGCTAATCTAACAAGGTCTTCATTTGTCATACTACCGATTCTTTTTTCAGGTTTGAACTTGGCAAATTCTGCAAATTTTTCTGCAGTTGTAGGACCCACTCTTTGGAACCTCTTTGTTAGAAAACTATGTAATGTATCTCCAGCTACGGTATTTGCGAGCTGCTTGTAGTATGGGGTTTCGGGATCAAGTTCTATTATGTGTGATTGAGATTCTCCAAAGTCCCAGTATGTGAGTTTTTTATTTGGAACGTCAAGGTCGTCAATACGTATCTTGCTTAGCTTTTCAAAATCCATGTCAAGAAAAGATATCATCGCAACAATAATTCTAACTGGCCGTGAAAGTCCCGACCATTTCTTTTGTGCTTTTTCTAAAATTGCCTTAGAATTGGGGTTCTTTTTTTGCAGTCCCAGTTCACTCCTAACTTTGGATATCATTTTGTTGTCAACTACTGGAATCTGGTAATGTGTATCAACCATCATTCTTCTAATTGTCTCAACATCAATTCCATGAGGATGTGGTTTGATGATTGTTGGTGGGGTTGGCATTTCTTTTACAATTCTTGGATATTGGAATTTTTCACCAGTTGGTTCTTCAAATGTTATAGAAGCATATGGAGTGATCAATGATGTTTGTGCTACATAATCACGAATTTTTATTCCGGCTTTTGAATAATCTCCTTCTAAAATAATGCTAACCGAAAGTCCAGTCTTTGAGGCTTCTTTTGTTGTGTGTTTTTGTATGATTGGTTTGTTTTTCTGGATGTCAAGCAACATCACAAATTCATCTTGTGTTTTTCCATCTGCACAACTTTTTACTGTGACGGGTTTGTTTGTTGTAATTTGACCATAAAGTATTGCCATTGTTGCACCGAGTCCAAACATACCTCTTGCTTGTTTTAGTCCAAACTTTGAACCATAAAGGACAGTTCCAAATGCAAGCGGTACATGTTTTGGTTCGATTCCAGGACCATTATCTTTTACTGAAAGGATGTATGCTTTCGGATCTGGTTGCTCTGGGTCTACTGCCTTTATTGAAAGATGAACGTCAGGCAAGATACCTTTTTGATCACATGCGTCAAGAGCGTTTTCAACAAATTCACGAACTGATGTGTAAAGTGATCTTGTAGGATTGCTAAATCCCGCAAGGTCTCTGTTTCTATAAAAGAACTCACTTGGCGAGATCTGACTAAAAGTTTCTTTAATCGAAGACATTTTTATTTTCCCATAATTGCATTCTCTCTAATTTTTCCCTTCGTCTTGCTTCCTGCAGACTATTGTAGACTGCACCATGCATACTTCCATAAGAAAGTGCAGAAATTGCATCCACAGCATGTTTTAATTGGTTTCCTTCACCAATTATTGCCACGGTGCGACCATAAACTGAGATATTGGCACCGCTAAGCTCTTCTATGTTTTGCCTCACTCTACCACCTTCTCCGATTATTCTTCCTTTTATCCTTTCAATATTAGATGATGATTTACCTGCAAATTCTCGCAAGTCTATAACATGTAATGCATTTTCACCTTGCAAAAGTCGCATTGCTTTTTCAGGAGAAAATCCCCGACCTATAGCCATTACAACTTCCACTGCCTTGAAGGGTAACATCTCTTCTACGTTTCCTACACCGCTTATCATTATTTCTCCTGTTTCACTGCTTATCGTGATTTTTACAGAACATATTTTTTCAATTTTTGATTTAACTTTGCCAGATTTACCAATAAGTACACCAACTCTGTCAAGCGGTATTAGTACAGATTTTTCAAAACTCATTTTGTGATCCTCACAAATACATCGGATGGGTTTTCCACAGTCAAGCCTCTTTTAACAAAGAATCTAGATATATTCTTAATATCTCTTTCAAGAAATTCTCTTGCATTTTTATGTCTTATGTCAACAGCCGATCCTAGATCAAAAACAATCAAACCGTTCTCTGTTTTAAAAACATTATATTCTGAAAAATCAGCATGTACAAGTTTAGCTTTCTTGTAAAGCTGAGTAATAATTGAAATTGCATCTTGATAGTCATTTTCATCAATTTCTGTTTCTACGAGCGTTTTTGCTGGAACCCCGTTCTTTCCTACGAATTCGATTACCAAGATATTTTTTAGAACATGAATTGGTTTGATTGATGGAATACCACTTTTAATACATTGAGTCAGGTTCCGAAATTCCTTTTGTGCCCAAAGCTCGACCAGGTTTCTTGTGCCCTTTTTTATATGGGAAAACCTTGGATCGTCCACAAGGTAAGGGGCTCTTTTTTTGAAAGTCGAGGCTGTTACTAAATATATCTTAAGAGCAACATTCTTTCCATCAGGATCCACAGCCCAGTAAATCTTGGATTCTTTGCCAGAACCAATTACTCCATTAATATATGATATAATGCCAGAATTTATCAACTTGGATAAAGACATTATTGTGGTTTTGTCTAGGACGTCATCCATTACCTTACTTTTATCAAATACACCTTTTTCTGATCTTCCTCGCCTTTCTTTTACAAGTAGATCACGATCTATGCGTTCTTCTAATTTTTTTCCAAGTTCATCTGACAACATTTAAGATTAAATCTACTAAGTAAAATCGCTTGCGGAAAAATCAAAAGTCTTTTGGAAGATGTCCGTTATTTTTTAACCAGTCAACTTGTGACAAAGTATACCTCCAAGTGATATCTCCTCGTTCATCTGATTTGAAATCCCATGGAGCGAGTGTAACTATATCATTATCTCGAATCCAAATTTTTCGTTTTAGTTTTCCACGGATTCTTCCCATACGAGTTTTTTCATCAGTACATTTTACCAAAATATGATCACTGCCTAAAAGTTTTATAACTCTACCAAGTAGTTCTCCTTCCTCTGGAAGTTTCATTTCTTTTAGTTCGCTTTCGTTTAGAACTTTTCGCTTGCCCAAGTTAAACAAAAATTATTTCTGAAGAACACATATAATTGTGCTGTTTTAGAATTTGAATACCAAAAGAAACGGGATGCCCTCTATTTCTTTAACACCTGTTGATGATCCTATTCCAAGATTTATTGAAAGTGAAATTATTTCTTTTCCAACCAAGTTTAATATTGAATATTTTTTCAAAAGTTCCTCTGCCTCGGTTTTTTCAACAAAACGATCAGCAAAATAACTTTTACTAATATTGATTGAAAAATCTTCCTTTTTAATGGTCCGACCTACAAGATGGGAATCGCAAATATTTAACATGAGGTTTTGTTGATAGGTTATTGTTTTGACTGCAAATGACATTTATGCATAAGTGCCCTTTAGTGAAGATTTTGCTCCACATGCTTCACAAACAAGAAAGGTGAATCTGTTTGACTTTTCTGCCCTAGTATCTGGGCTTTTACAAGCAGGACATTCCAAGTATTCTTTGACGTATCTGTTCAAAAGTGCCGTGAAATCGTGCGGATCTCTTTTGCCTACAAAGACGGCTTTATCACCTGCCAACTGCGCAGGAGCCGCAAATTCCTTTGAAAGATATTGAAGAACCTTATCAGGGTCTCTTCGTAGGATCTTTGGAAATTCAGCAAAATTACGAAAAAATGTTCTATTTCCTTGCCACATAATATCTACAGATGGAAGTTCAAACCTAGAACCTGAATTCTTATTTTCTGAAATCTTGTCTTGTATTTTCTTTAATAGTTTCTCGTATTCTGACTTTACCAACAAAAGATTTTCTTCTGTCTGCCCTATATGGATTTAATTAAAAAAGAAGATAATGGTCAGCTAAGGCTTTCCTATTCGAAAAACGTTAGTGCCACACTTTGGGCATGTGCCCTTTACTGCAGGTCGTCCATTCTTTAGTTTAACTTCTTTTGGATTTGAAATATCGACTTTCTTCCTGCATTTTACACAGTATGCTTGTGTCATTTCATACTTTTACGAAGGAAGTTGTATTTAGGAAGGAAATGTAAAAATTATTTCACTACACGCTGGAGACGTGTTAAATTTTATAATTTATTGTGCCCTAATTCAATACATAAATTTTATAAAATATTATAATTTTTTGATATTTCTAATGCGTAAACGATCCAACTAATAGAAAATAGATGATTTGCGACTAGTAAATACAAAATTGATTGGTTTTCAGTATACTTTTAATGGTCTCGATGAAATGGACGTAGGTTGGCAAGAAAACGAGGTATTGTTATTACTATAGTAATACTAGCGGCAATTACAGGGGTAAGCTTTGCTACATGGCTAATTCCACAAAAGGAGGATTCCAGCTTTGTGGTTGTAGATTTCAAAGAACATCTTGAGAGCATACAAACAAGACAAAAAGCCATAGCTAATGAAATGGAAACAGATTTTCAAGGAATGCGTGTTGGAACAGTTCTTCCAGAAAACTTTATCATGAAAGCTAAAGCCTCTACATCACAAATTAATGCTCTAATAATAGAACTTGTAGAAAGCAAGGCTCCAAAAGAGTGGCATGAGAGTTATCTAAACTACGGCCAATCTCTCAAAAGTTACAACAGTTATCTTCTGGAAACAATGATCTTGGCAAATAAGATCAAGGAAGGTAATTCAAGCGACATCAAGGAGAATCTTGAGAGATTGGATGCGCTTAAAAAGGAATCAGATGTATTTGCATTAAAATCTGATGAGACAAGACCATAAGATTACGATTATTATTTGTAAGTCAAATTTTTTCAAAAAATAGGTTTACTATAATACTTAGTATATTAATTAATGGGAATGTAGTTAATTATTCTAATAATGTCAGTCAAGGAAGATGGATTAGAAAGAATTACTGAAACTAAAACAAGCAGGCTACTTGTAATTTGCGTAGATAGAGATGATGATATTGGAAAAAAGGCTGGAGTTTCAACCCCTGTTATTGGCAGAAATTCATGCATTGAAGCTGCACAAAGACTTGCGTTAGAAGACCCTGAAGATGCAGATTCTAATTCAATTTTTGCGGCCGTAAAAACATATGAAGATCTTGTCAGTAAAGGATATCAAGCAGAAGTTATTGTTGTAGCAGGAACAGAAAACAAAGGAGTTCAAGCTGATGAAAAAATAGTTTTGCAAGTAAGATCTGTAATGGAAAAGTTTGCGGCAAGTGGGGCCGTCATTGTTTCTGACGGTGAAGACGACGAAAGTGTCATACCAATAATTCAAAATGTTTTACCTATTGTTTCTGTTCGCAGAGTTGTAATGCGCGTAAGCAGAAGCGTAGAATATTCTTATGCTGTGCTTGGAAGATATTTACGTGCAATTGTATTTGATACAAGATATTCCAAGTTTTTCCTTGGGGTACCAGGCATTCTCCTTGTCATTGGTGGAATTGCATCCATATTTGGAGTGACAAAAGAAATTTCTGCAATATTATTAAGTATACTTGGCGGTGCGTTTCTTATCAGAGCTTTTGATGTAGACAGAACCTGGTCGAGTTGGACAAAACCAACACCTGCTGGCTTCATTAGGATATTTACTTTGGTAGCTGGTATTCTTTTAATGTTAGTTTCAATTCCAAATGGAATTAGTGCAATAAATCCTATTCTTATTCAAGAACAACCAGACATACTAAGTATACTAACAAATAAAGTGATTCTAGGTTTATTTTTCGCAGGGGCACTGCCATTTCTTTGGATGGGCATAGGATGTATTTTCGGAGGAACATTGCTAACTAGTTGGTTTAAGGGAAGTTTAAGATCAGTAACAGATGTTATTCGTATAATTGTTCTAGTGTCACTTTATCCAATAGTATTCCAATTTACAAACATTATGACAACGGATGAAAGCCCATTTAGTCTTCTTCCCCCGTTCTTGATCGGATTGGCCGTAATACTCGTATCCGCCACCGTGCTTTTCCGCAGATATAGAAAGAAAAAGGGTGGCGAAGTATTATCGGAATAAAAGAAAAAATATTGAATCTTTCTGGTCTTTATAGTATTTATTCAAACAAACTTGAAAAGGAAATCAGAAATGAGAACATACCAAACCACATTGCGATAATTTTGGACGGAAATCGTAGATGGGCAAGAAGAAATCTAGTTGTAAAGGAAAATGGACATTTTCAAGGAGCGGACACTGTTGAAAACTTACTTGATTGGTGTGAAGAATTAGGAATAAAGATCATAACACTTTACGTTTTATCAGCTGAGAATTTAGCTCGTGATGATGACGAACTTCATTATTTATATGAGTTAATCAAAGAAAGATTGGAAAAGCTGTACAATGATCCCAGAATACACAGAAACAGAATGCGAGTAAAAGCAATTGGACGTAGTGAACTTCTTCCACAATCACTTAAAGAAATCTTGAAAAAATTAGAGGATTTAACAAAAGACTATGACTCACATTTTCTTAATGTAGCTATAGCTTATGGGGGACAAAATGAGTTAGTTGATGCAGTCAAGAAAATAGCTTCAAGGGTAAAAGATGGTTCACTTGATGTAGATTCTATAAATAAAGAAATCATAGAATCATCTTTGTACACTTCGCATTTACCACAATCCTCTCCAGATATGATACTAAGAACGTCTGGTGAGAAGAGACTAAGTGGATTCTTGATCTGGCAGAGTGCCTATAGTGAGCTTGTATTTATGGACATATTTTGGCCAGAATTTAGAAAAATAGATCTTATGCGTGCTATTCGGATATTCCAGAAAAGGTCGAGAAGAATTGGCAGGTAAGAGAAACGAATACTTAGTAGAATAGTTTTTTATAAATAATGATTGAAGAAAGGTCCGCCGGTGCAGTACTATTTAGTGAAACAGATTCGGGGAAGATTTTTCTTCTCCTAAATTATCCTTCTGGACATTGGGATTTTGTAAAGGGCAACATAGAGGATATGGAGACTCTCAAGCAGACAGCCTTACGAGAAATTAGAGAAGAGACAGGCATAATTGACGTAGAATTTATTGATGGATTTGAAGAAAAAATAGAATATCATTATCAACGTGATGAAGATTTAATTCATAAAGAAGTAGTTTTTTTCTTGGCAAAAACAAAAACAATTGATGTAAAAATTTCTTATGAACATCTAGGATTTGTATGGCTTAGTTTTGATGATACTTTAAAGAAGCTAACCTATAAGAATGCCAAAAATGTTATGAATAAAATAAAAAAACTAGTATTCAATACTTAACTCTTGAAGTTTTTTGGCTTCCATTACTGGATCCTTTGAATTGAAAATAGTTCTACCAACAATAAGATAATTTGAGCCAGATACCAAAGCTTTTTTTGGATCACCACCCTGTGTGCCCACACCTGGAGAATAGATTTCACATTTGCCTTTCGTTTTCTTGTGGCATTTCTCAATGATTTCTGGGACTGTGGCACCTACAACAATACCATCAGTTTTTAATGAAAGAGACCATTCAAGAAATAAATCATGAAGTTTTGATTGTTTTTTCCTTTCAAATTGTGTTACTGAAAGACCATAACCTAATTTTGCTCCTGTATGACTCATGTGAACAAGAGAGATTATCCCTTTATCACGTTTGTGAGCTAATGAGACTAGAGTTTTAAGATTTTCTGGACCCATTATTGGATTAACAATTATAGCATCAAAGCCTGATTCCCACAGTCTTTCTGCTGCAATTATGTTCGTGTTTCCTATATCATTTAGCTTAATGTCAGCAATAGTCTGTAGACCGACATCATGGGCAGTTTTATTTATTTTTCTGAGAGTCTTGACCCCAAGTGGTAAGATTAGATGAAAATTAAGTTTAATTGCACAAAGAGACTCGCTTAGAATGTTAATATTTTTTATTGTGACGCTTTCAAGTTTTTCTATAGATTTGTAGTCAAGATCATTTGCAAGAATTATCTTACTTTTACCAAAAGATGAATTTTTTATCCTATTTCTAAAATTCATAGTTTAACTATCGGATGTCTATTTTTTAGCTTAATCACTTTAAGGTAAGAATACCCATGTTCATTTACAGATGGAGTAAATGATGGGTCTACACCATTCTGGCTAGAATATTTCAAGAAAGGGTTTTGTGGTTCTTTATCAAGAGTAACGTGACAGAAATACGACAACTCATCTGATTCATTAAAATTCATAAAAACTCCAACCATCCATTTGTCACCATTTGGAAAAGCAAAAAGCGGAAATGGTGATTCTTCAAATCCATAGCTTAGTTTTACTAAACTTTCAAGATCTTCCAATTCAAGAGGTTCGTAATAATTTAGATCTTCGGTTTTTGTTTCTTGTTTTAATGATGGTGGAAGAGTTTTTACTCGAACAATGGGCGAATAAAGGTAGGTAGGATTTGTTATTGTATTTATTATATCAGAATCTTCTTTTCCTGCCTTAAACCCATATGAAATGTAGTGGCCACTTTTTCCTTCGTGCGTAAAATAGATTACTGGTCTCTCCTTGATGAGATCCATCTGTACTGCCAATACAGGATTGCCTTCATGTACAAATGAAAATGATACACGTGGAACCCTTTCCAGAGCACATGTTAATCTTGAGAATTCGATTCTATCTGATACTTCCACATAATAAGGCAGTTTTGTCATGTTCTTCTTGTGAAAAATACCCCATTAAAAGGTAGCAACCTTGTTTTTGATCTTATCGTCTGTCAATTATATCATTTACATCAGGACCTGTGCCAATAATTGTTATTGGTACTTTGAGTTGATCCTCTATTGTTTTGATAAAGTTTTTTGCTGGAGAGCTCAGATCTGCAAAGGAATTCATTTTAGAACATTCTGGATAAAGAATATCTAGTTTTGTAATAGCTATTTGGGTTGCGCTGTTTAACATAATCGCTCGCTTCGCAAGTTCAAAATCAAACTCAGCAGCTCTTCTTGTTCGCCCTGTCACAGTTCCAACTTCTTGCCATCCCTTTGTTTTAATTTGTTCTGGTGAAAGTTCATTTTTAAGCGGACCTGTACCTACTCGAGTCACGTAAGATTTGAAAACTACCATAACGTCTGTTACATTTTTTGGGCCTAGTCCAATATCAGAACATATTCCCGATGCAGTAACATCCTTTGATGTTACATATGGATATGTACCATGCCATAAAGAAAGAAAGGTTCCTTGCGTTCCTTCAACCAGAACATTCTCGTTTCTTTCAAGCGCAAAATTAACGGAATTTGGTACGTCTTCAAGATAAAGCGTAAGTGAATCAATGTCTTTTGCAAGCTTTAATGTCCTCATTGCTCTATCTGCATTTGCAGGTCCTGTTCCAGAACCGGTGCTGCCAATTGATTCTTTTAGTCTACCTTGAGAATCTGCTGTTCTATGAGATTCCTCAATAATCCCACAGTAAGAATCAACAAATGCTCTATCAGAGACGCCAAATTCCTCAATTTCCTTTAAAAGAATCTCAGGACTTACTACAACTCCAGGTCCGATTAAAAGTCGTATATTTTTATTCAAAAATGCACTTGGAAGCATTCTAACTTTGTACTTTTTATTTTCGTACTCTATGGTATGTCCCGCGTTGGGACCTGCCCCACCACGAACAGCTATTGTTGGATTGTCTTTTATAGCAAGATATGAAATTATTTTTCCTTTCCCCTCATCACCAAAAAATCCACCAACTACAACTAACGAGGGCATACAAGAACTCGCAGCTGCACATATTTAAGCCAAATTGTGGCAATACAATTTTAACAAAGAAAGAAAGTGCCAAGTTTATGTCAGAACCAAATTATGCTGGAAACATCATAGTGTCACTTGCAAGTCTTCCAGACTTCCTAAGAAAACCCATTTTGAAAAAAAGACTAATGGAATTTTTTTCAATGTCGCCATTAGATAAGAATGAAGTAATCAATAATGCTCTAGCTGCTGGACCGACTATTCCCTTTGACAATTTTTCAAGATTGTTTAAGACCTGGCTTGAAATCCTAAGCGGCCTTTCCGAAGAGAATAGAATCATTATGTTTTCAAGCTATTTAACAGCAATCGTATCCAATCCACAGAAACTTATTTTGTTTAATCTGGATGGAATTTTAGAAGTTTATTTTTCTTTGAGTCAAGAACAGAAAAATGTAATTTCCAATTCTGTTAAGAAAATATTATCATCATTAGATGAAAATAGTAAGAGAGTATTATTCCTCATTATACCAGATATGGCCAAAAGAGAATTTGAAATTTAAACTGGCTTGTCTGGCTTTCTCTGGTTTTCGTCAGCATAATTGATTACATTTCCTTCAGGAGTCATAATTCCCACAAAAACTTTCTCATATTTTTTGAGAACTTTCCTATGGTCTGCAAGTGACATGTCAAGTTTCATCTCATTCATAACCATAATCCTATAGTTTTTCCACTCATCCCAGCACGGAGTACAACATGGGTAATTTCCTGCAATAGGATCAAGTACCTCTGAATCTTGAATTTCTTTTCTGCACTTTGTACAATTTCTTGCCACGCCAAATCAAGTCAAGCGTAGTCATTTAATCTTTTTTTAAGAAAGGATATTACAGTGTAACAAGTAAGAGAACCATGAAGATAAAATGCCCTAAATGTGATGGGATAGCGCTTCTTGCTGATGACTTTTCATTTGTCAAGTGTGAACCTTGCGCTCTTGACATGACATATGGAGAGTATGTGAAAATCATAGCATACAAAGACCATACATATTCTGACATTTTAGGAGATTATACCAACAGTACAGAGGGAACTAAAGCTGGAACTCTTGACGATTGGTAGAGAAAAGTTACCTGTAAGATTTAATTAATTTCTAAAGAGACTGAGATTATTGCAGTTCGTATTTGAGATCATTTTGAACCTGGTAGGTTTTCTAGTAGGAATAGTCATAGGAATTTTATCTTATGTTGGTTACAAGAATACAGGCAGTCCTACTCTTTTCAGACTGACTATCGCCTTTTTGTCAATAAGCATAGGTTTTGGTGTAGTGGGGGCAGGGTTTTTGACAGAATCGCTAGTTATCAAATCTGGTGAAATCGAACCATGGGTTCAAACCTTGGGCATAGGCATCCAGACAATAGGATATTTTTTCATTGCTTTTTCGCATAGTATCAAGGCATTTTTCCCAAAATCAAGATACTTTAGAACATTAGCCATACCACTTTTTGTCGTCCCAGGAAATTCAATTGAGCATATTATAAGGTCAATTTCTTTTATCCTATTGATATATGGGACAATAGAGACAATTCTTTCATATATGGCCAATAAGAAAAGCAGTACGGTTTTTGTAGCCTCAGGCCTTGGTCTTCTTGCTTTAGGCGAATTTTTAGGATGGTATTCCGTTGTGTTTCCACAATCAATTCTTTACTATGTCTCAATATCTACCAAGATTGCCGGTTTAGGTGCGTTATTTGTTCCTGTTTCTAAAGTGCCACTCACGGGGATGAAATTTGGCGGCAGTCTATAGAACACACATGAGCATCATTGGAGACATACTAGCTACTACTAGAGATGAAGCTCCAGATGAATCAGGAGCAAGTGTTACTTACCTAATCCGCAAGGCAAACGTTTCCCATGTGAGACTTTCTAAAATATTAGAGATGCTTGTTCAACAGGGACTGCTAGAACAGAGATCTTCGGATAGAGCCTGCAAGTATAAAATCAGTGACAGAGGAAGAGAATTTTTACAGGCTTATCGAGGATTTAGAGAATTTGCAGACAATTTTGGTTTGAGAATTTAATACTAGTCATCTTCTGTTTCTTCATCTTCTTCATCTTCTTCCTCATCATCAAAATCATCTTCAAAACCGTCCTCAAACTCGTCTGACATAGGAATGTAAGAAACCCCAATTTACTATTAAAGATTTATTCATGATTCAGAATTTTTTAAAATTTATTTGTGAATAATAACTAAACACACGCCCTTATCTTTTCAATAATCTTCACAGTACCACTGTAGTGCTCTGCAATTCTTTTCAACAAACACTTATGATGGCGCTACCCAACCGCCACAGGAAACACAAATGTCCATTCCATCTTCATTTACATATTTCTCAGAACCCGGGGGACATTGGCACTGTTGAATTTCGAGATCCATACAACCTAATACAACATTCAATCTTATATTATTTTCAATAACAAAACATAATTTACTAATAGATATCTGAAAATTTATGATAGTTGCTTGCGATCAGAATGGGATCAACCTAGCTGCAACTACAATAAAAAATGGTGGTTTAGTAGTATTTCCTACAGATACAGTCTATGGCCTTGGTTGTGATCCACGAAATGCCAAGGCAGTCGAGATGATTTTTCAAATAAAAAAGAGGAAAGAATCAAAACAATTGCCGATACTAGCATATTCTAAAGATGAGGTCTCAAAAATAGCTGTTTTTGATGATATTTCAAGTAAGATAGCTGATAGGTTATGGCCAGGTCAAGTAACATTAGTTTTGAAGTTAAAAGACAATGAAATAAAAAAAGCAATGAAATTGAATGATAAGATAGCTGTTCGCGTACCAAATAATTCATGTATCCTGGCTCTTTTAAAAAAGTGTAAACTTGTTGTTGGTACTAGTGCCAACTTTTCAGGCCAGCCACCCTTCACTGATTCAAAAAAGGTCCAAGAGCAATTTTCTGAGTTTGATGTTCTCTTGGACGGTGGCGTAATTTCCAACTCTACATCTTCAACTATTGTTGAAGTAAAAGACGGAGCTTTGGAAATACTAAGACAGGGAAAGATAACAAAAGAGGAGATCAATAACTCACTTTGAATCTAATAATAACATCCAGTAGGCATTTTGAGTCTGAAGCTGCTAAAGAAATGTCAGAAATTCTGGAAGACCTTGGAGACACTAATGCGACAGTAGAAATATCGGATTTATCTGGAATTCTTACCGCTACAACCTCCCTTGATCCATTTATAGTTGTGAAAAAGATTCGAGAAAAGATCCTTGATGAACCATGGTCTATAAGATATTGTCTTAGAGTCATACCATTACATGATACAGTTAAAACAAAAAAAGAAGACATTGTAAAATCTGTTCTTAGTCATGTCAGTGGATTTCTGCAACAAGAAACCTATAGAATCACTGTAGAAAAAAGACATTCCGAAATTCCTACTAGTGAAATCATTAGTGAGATTGCAGACAAAATTCAGAATAAGGTATCGCTTGAAAGATTTGATTGGATGATTCTAATAGAAATTCTTGGAAAAATAACTGGGATTGCAATACTAAAAGAGAACGATGTTTTAAGCACACAGAAGGTAAAGCGCAGTTTATCTGAATAGAATTGCTGCTTTTTCAGCGAGTAGATCTTCTAGTGGTGTGTCTGAAATTACAGATTCTAATTGTTTTTTTGAAATTTTAAATTCCAATTGTAAAAAGGTAGAATTTTTTATTGAGATCAATTTTGATTTTAAATGATCTCTTATCTCATAGAACAATCTATCGATGGAATGTTTTCTTCCAATCACAATTAGAACAAAATCTTTTTGTCGTTCTAGTCCTATCTTTTTTATGGCATCACTAATTTGTTTTGTGCATGCAAATCGCATTAAAATATCTGTTTCAATTTTATTTGAGATCATTATGTTGTCTTTTTGTGCTGCCAAAGATATGGTAATGATTTTTTTTGCATGATTTGAGCTAAGGATAAAACATGGTTTTATTCCCTGGATAACAAGATCAGGGTATTTTTTACGCCAATAGTCAAGAAGACTTGTTGGATTCTCAATCCTGGTTATTCCTAGAAGTTCTATGTTCTTATTAAAAACATTAAACTGAATCCTTTGGCTTCCACCATGTATTACAGGAATTATGCTTATGGTATCTCCATCTTTGATCTTTGTTTCAAAACCGTCAAGAGTCGAAGAATCTACTCCATTAATGGCAACTAGTATATTTTTGATATCTAAACCATTGGTGTTTTTAGGTATTTTTGTTTGAAGAAAATCTAAAAGTTCAGATATGGTAGAGTTATGTTTTTCAAATTCTAATTTATCTGTAGAAAGAGCTTTTTTTGCTCCACCAAGGAGCTTGATTGTAATCATTTTATATTAAATTGATTTTTGCCTATATTGAATTTTGTTTAGTTTAAGAATTAATTCAGGAAAGTATGCCTTCTTGCAATTCCTCTGTTACATTGCCTGATTGATTCTCTTGTATTGCCTGAGCCTCTTTTTCTTTTTGTTCTTCAATTTCGCGTTTGATAAAGGTAGTTATGTAACCTGCAATTTCATTTTTGAGACCTTTTGATCTAACTATTGCAATATCATCAAGGACGGTTTTGTTTTGTGCAAAATCAGTTCCAAATCTACTTTTATGTAGAGCCATGACTTCTGTTGAAATTCGTTTGATTCTGTTCACGTCTTCGATTGGATAAGGGGTTTTTTATACCTATACACCTAGATAGCGGTTAGTATTTTGTCCAATCTCATATGAAAGAACATCGTATGTTTTTTTCAAGATTTTGGCAGCACAAAATACCACACTTGGAAGAAAAGTGATTTGAGCAGTTTTCATGGCAAAACATCGTGAAAATCGTACAGGACCATCTGTTTCTACAAGTATTTTATCGCTGTTTGTTTCTGAAAGCAAAACTTGTTTATCCTTTGCATAAATCATTGCAGGTCCATACGAAACATAACATCCAAGATCCATTGTTTTCTTTAGTTGTTTTTTATTACCGGCAAACCAATGTAAAAGCACCCCCGAAATTGAATATGAAGGCAGAATTGAAAGAATTTCTTCCAGTGTAGAACGTGAGTGAATTGAAACAGGTTTATTTAGTTTTTCAGCAATTGAAAGCATTTTATGAAATACCGTTTCCTGTCTTTTGAAACCATCTTGATTTGAAACATATGTTTTATCAAGACCGATTTCACCTATTCCGGTAATTTGACTAGAATTTTTTTCTATCAATTCAACAATAGGATCTAAATCATTACTTGCTTTTTCTGGATGAATACCAACAAATGGGAATACGAGTTTAGTTTTTTTACTTAAATCAAGGGTTTTTTCTGAAGAATGAAGATCCATCGATACACAGCAAGCCCGTATCTTGATCTTTTCCATACTTCTAATAATGAACTGTATGTCTTGCGAATACTCATCATCTGAAAGATGGATGTGTGTATCTGTAAGCCAACTCATAATGTTCTTTTCATTTTCTCCTTGAAATGGTCTGTATAAATCGATTTGCACGTGGGTTTTTTTCCACGTCAAGTCTTTTATCACAGGTAAGAAAAATTACTTTATGACAGCCTCAGAATTTGGTCTTTCTGCAATGTATCGTATTTTAAAAAAATCAGGTGCAGAAAGAGTAAGCGATGAATCTGCAGATGAATTAAGAAGGATATTGGAAGAAATCGGAACCACGATAGCCAAAAGTGCAGTAGATATGTCTGTTCATGCAGGAAGAAAGACAGTCAAGGCAGAAGATGTCAGACTGGCTGCAAAACCATTTGCAAAATTCTAACCTAAAAGATTTAATTGTTCATCAAGAGCTTTTTTGACTGCGGTGAGGTGGCAGAGCGGCTATGCGTTCGCCTGCAGAGCGAATCTATAGGGGTTCGAATCCCTTCCTCACCTTTATTCATGATTATATCATAATAACCAGCCTTTCTAAATACCGGATTTCTAATCATTATTAGTTTGGCAGACAGAAATAATGGTCTATTAGAATACATTCCAGGCGCTCGTCCAATTTTATTTCAGACTACAAACGGACAACCGCTTGAAGGGTTTGTACAAAACATACGTAACAGTATTAAGGAATATGCCGAGGATGCTCAGAGCGAAGTAGAAAAAGGGAATAATTTTTTGCAATGGGTTCTAACAAGAGTTTTTGAAGCAACTGAAGATGATGCCACTGATGCAATAGTAGATGGTGCAAATGATTTAGGAATAGACGCATATCTTCCAGTTGATTTTTCTGAAGGTACAGTGCGGTTGTTTCAATCAAAGTATGGTACATCTCATTCCATGGAGGCAATTGTTAAATTCAAAGAAGATGTCAGAAACCTGCAAAACAGAGACATTACAAAGATGCGTCCTGAGCTTGCACGTCTTGTTACTCAGATACGTGAAAAGAACCTAAAAGTAGAATGCGTATATGTAACAGATCAAAAAGTTGACTATCAAAACAGTGATTCTTTTGAGATATGCGATATTAATTCCATAGTCCAGAAGCTCTGGGATAGAATAAAAAAACCAGCAGCAGGGAAAAAAGCAATCATCAAACTAGAAAGTAAGCTAAAGTATCACAGTACAATACTTGGTATTCTTAAATTAAGAGAGTTAACAAACTTTGTTACAAAAAATCGAGACTATGTCTTTGAATCAAACATTCGTCAATGGATGCAGTTTAAAACCACAGTAAACAAAGGTATACGAGAAACACTTCAAGAATCTCCTGACAAATTCTTCTATTACAACAATGGCATAACCATTGTTGTAAGTGACTTTGAAGAACTTGAGGATAATTCACTGATGCTGCATGCACCTCAAATCGTGAATGGTGCACAAACATCGAATTCTATTTTAGATCATGCAAAACGAACTCATAATCTTGAAGGAAGTATCACAGTCACTGTAATCAAAGCCGCAGATGAGCGTGATCAAAATAACATTACAAAATATAGAAATTCGCAGAATGCAGTACGTGGAAAAGATCTTGTTTCTTTGATGGATTTCCACAAATCTATAAAATCCCAGATGGAAAATTTTGGATATTTTTATGAGATTCAAGCTGGTTCGTTTGACAGTAAGACAAAGTCACAACAAAGCGAGTTTATGGGGGATGTAATATACAACAAATATCTGCCAGAAAGTCACAAGAAAGTAATTGTTGCAAAGGATGCAATACAAGCACTTGTAGCTGGTATAGAACAAAGGCCCACAGAATCATACAGTTCACCAGCCCAGTTTCTGCCACGTGGAAGTAAATATGACGAGGTTTTCAATGAAACTCTAAAAGACGATTGTAGAGTGCTTTTGTATCCATATCTTGTTAAAGAATATGCCAAAAAGATTCTGAATTATGGCAAGAAAGGTGGTCATAAGACGAAAAGATATGCTACTTTGTTCTTTGTTGCTACATACTTTAAGATCTTGCATGAAAAAATCCTATCAACAAAAGGCGATTTTAAAGAAGATGTCTCAAGGCTTGAACCTATTTTTAAGAGTGTTAAACTAAACCAAAGAATTTTGAAGCTGACAGATACAATTGTAACAAAATTTTTGGAAGATACCGTTGTTGATGATGAAATGGACGCTGCAAACACATATCATAATTTCTTTTCACACAATGTTTGGCAAGATTCTATGATCCGAGTGATTGAAAAGAAGATAAAACAAGAAGAAGATGAGATTAATTCTATTAAAAAAATAGTTCAGGATCTTTTCTAAATTTTTTATACAAAAAGCGGCAGATGGGTGACCGATAGGTCTCTTGCAGGAGGTCCGCATCTAGCCATCCAGTCTACCGCAAGATTATTCCTATAAGAAGTACTATTTAACATGATTTTTATTACGAAAATATTGGAACTGAATCAAATTGGAAACTGACAATGAAAAATGTTCTATATGCAACAACCCAATAGTAGAACACAAGTATTATCCAATGGAATCTTGGAACGTCAATGGTGTGTTATGTGGCACATGTTATTCTCAAAAAATCGCTGAGTTTTATCCTGGAACACATGAAAGAGCTAGATCCTAAGTTTCTAAAATCCAACCTGTGTGAATTTTATCAGTATCTGATTTCTCTCCAATCCCAGTAGCATATCTCCAAATAAAAGATGCGTTTGTTTCCATTTTGATTTTAATTTTGGTAAGAGATTCCAATTCTTGATTTAGATTTGTCGCAGTATTTGCACAAGTTTCACAGAATTTACACTTTTGATCTAGTGTTACTGGTGAGGATTCAATAACAGGATATGCTCTACATGCAAGAGGTCTATTCTCGTATATTCTGCATTTATAGCCTCCATGAGGTGATCTTTGCTCACTTTCCGTATCTAAAAATGGGCATGTATTACCATTAGATTCCCTTCCCATTAATTGATATGCAAGTATCTTAGTAGGTCCGACAGATTTTTCATATGATACTCCAATGCGTGGCAGTATTATTATATCAAGACGTAATTTTTTTGCAAGTGATTCAATCTCTTCTTTTTCATCAGGAAGAATCAGGACTCCAACTTTGCCAAATTTTGTTGTTGGATAATATTCTCTTTCGATACAGCACTTTGAACAATCTTGGATACATTTAAAGTCCATTATTTTATTTTAACACTGGAAAATAAAACTCATTCTATGTTGTTCTTGATTTATTTTGATGTAAACAATTCCAAGCAAGTAGATCATCTTTTACCTCATTTTCTTTCAAAAATTTAATGTCAGTTACAATCTTTTTCTTTTTAAAAAGTGTTACAGGTGATGATTTGTCTTTTTCTCTGAATATTCCCATCCTAAGATAGGCTTGCCCCTCGTTACCTTTTTTAAAACGTTCATAGTGTTCTGATTTTTTTAAAACTTTGAAAAATGATTTGTTAGATTCTGGAAAAGGTGAATCTCCTCCCATTACAAACCAATAATCATCACCTACTTCTACAAACCTTATTTTTATAGATGGATCTACCCACCATTTTATCAGGTCTTCCCAAATTTGGATGGCCTGTTTTTTGTCTGAAAATATAGGGAACACATTCATTCTTAAATCAAAAAATCGATATCCAACTCCTAGGAAGTTATCAATCCATTGGATCGCATCTTCATTAGGCACTGCAAACAAAGGCATGTAGATCGATATTTATCTGATATGAGTAATACCCATATATTACCTCAGAATAGTGTCCATAGACATGGTAGCCTATAGAACAAGTATGCAAATAGTAAGTGACCTACTTACGGTTACCGAACAAAGTGGAGTAAGCGGCATTAATGTAACCTCACTCTTAACAAAGGCAAATCTGTCACATTCAAGACTAGGCAAATTCCTGAATAATCTTACTGGAGCTGGTCTTATTAATAGAATAGAATTTGATGGAAAGAACGTATTTGTCATAACTTCAAAAGGCAGACAATACTTGGAATCATACAAAAACTTCCAAAACCTCGCAGATTCCTTTGGTCTAGACCTCTAGTCATTTTTCAGATTTTCTAATTTTACGTTTCTGATTAGCGTCATAAAATATCATAATAATGGCACCACCAAGTAAAATGTAAAAGATTGTAATTCGATTTCCTACAAGTGCAATTCCCATACCTGCTATCAAAAAGGCTAAGATGACAATAAGATACTTTTCCACACAAGATTAGAATTTCAAAACAATATATCCTTTGATATAAAAGGATCTTCTGAAATGAATACCAAATTACTTGAGCTTACTGGGTTTGCCCTCATTGGAGGAATGATCTATGCATTGTTTGGGGGAGGAAAAGAAGGTCCCTTATGGATACTTTTTTGGCCATGTGCAATAGGAGTTGTTGCGATTAATGTTTATCGTGCAAAAAAGAAAAAACTTACAAAAAAATAATTTTTAGAATGAATTTTTTATAATCTGTAATTTTACATCAAACAAAATCGTCTTTTTATTAAAAAAAGAATTTGAAAAAGAGGATCGACAGATCTATAAAGGCGTATTTTATCTTACTGAGAGAGAACCATGAGTGAAATTTCTAGATGGTGGAGCGGTTTGGGAAAAGAATTAGAAATAGATCTTGAAAGCCAGGACGGTTTTAAAGAAGATGTTACACCATAGGTTTTTTGTATTTTAATTAAGAATATCAAAGATATCTTTAAATTATATCATGAGATGGGATTTAGAAAGAGAGCGTTTAGATGGCAAAAAAAATAGATGTAGTTGGGATTAATGTTTTAAAACAAAACGGGGCAAAAGTGGACGAAATCACAAAGCTACTAGTACAGAATGCGTCAGTTGAATTCACAGCATATTATTATTTTACCCTACTTAGAGCTCACTGTACTGGCATGGAAGGTGAAGGCATCAAGGGAGTTATTGAAGATGCCAGACTTGAAGATCTTAGCCACTTTGAATCTTGTATTGAAAGAATCCATCAGCTTGGAGGAACACTTCCTATAGATGCCACTGATTTCATCAAAATGTCAGGTTGTGAGTTCTTACAACTGCCACGAAATAAAACAGATCTAAAGTCAATCCTAGAAAAATGTCTAAAAGCTGAACAAGGAGCTATTGTAAACTGGAACAAAATGTGCAATCTGACTCTAGGGAAGGATCCTACCACTTTTGATATTGCAAAGGACATTCTAGCAGAGGAAATTGAGCACGAAGCTTGGTTCCTTGAGCTGTTACATGGCAGGCCCTCTGGACATATGAGAAGAAAGTATTCCGGCGAAAGACCTCATACCCGCAAACATTCTAGATCATTAGATCATTTGTAACAATTAGATTGATAGATATTTTTAAAATTTAAGCCTCGAGCGGGATTCGATCCCGCGGCCTAACGCTTACGAGGCGTTCGCTCTACCAGGCTGAGCTATCGAGGCAATGGTTCGCTTTCCATCAGAGTTTATAAAAAGCCTTTGTGCTTTTGATTCGTTGATAGTATCCATCTCTGGTGTGAGAGGAGTTTTTGGTGTAGATTTAAACTTTGATGACATAATGAAGTTGTGCAGAAATTTTTCTATATTAATAAAATCAAAAAATTGTGTTGTTGCACAAGACACCAGACCTTCAAGTAAGATTCTAAGCGAGACTGTAATTGCTGTGCTGATGGAAAGAGGAATCAATGTATACAATTTAGGAATAGCTCCTACACCGGTCATTTTTAGAGAATCACGAAAATACGGCGCTGGCGTTATGATCACGTCATCTCACAATCCTTTACAATGGAACGGACTGAAATTCATCTTAGATGGCAGAGGAATAAACGAATCGGAGCTTGAAAAAATAAAAAAACAACAAAAATTTTCAAAAGAAAAAATTGGTTCAGAATTACAAATTGATTCAAATTACATTTCAGAAGCGGTAAAATTGATTGGAAAAATAAAAGAGGGACCTAAAATTGCTGTCGATGTAGGTGGGGGAGCATCTTTTAATGTAGCACCTAAATTACTGCAGAATTTAGGATGCAAGGTAATTACAATAAACGAAAAACCCGGAATTTCTTCTCACGGTCCTGATCCCACGTCAGAGAGGCTTAATGAGTTAATTTTTGCTACAAAAAAGTGTGAAATTGGCTTTGCTTTTGACCTTGATGGAGATAGAGTAGTGGTTGTAAAAGATGGTAAGAAACAGGCATCAGACATTACTTTGGGATTAGGTGTTTCAAAGGCACTTGAACTAGGATACAAGCGATTTGTTCTTAGTATAGATACTAGTGTGTCAATTGAAAAATTTATCAAAGATAGCGGAGGGCAAGTTCATAGATCAAAGGTGGGGGAAGCAAATGTGGTGGATTTGATGTTAAAAACAAATTCACAAGCAGGAGGAGAAGGCAGCAGTGCAGGCTTTATCTTACCAGAGTTTAACATGTGTCGTGATGGTATTTTGACTAGCGGACTTGTTGCATCAATGCTGACAACAAAGACATTTTCTGAAGTATTAAAGTTCATGAAGGAGTATATTCAATTACGAACTAAGGTTGATGTAAAGGATTTATTTCATGAAAAAACTATGCAAATTTTGTCTGAGAAGATGAAAGCCCGGTATAGTCAGTTAATTACCATTGATGGATTAAAATCAATCATAGATGAGGATAGTTGGGTACTTGTAAGAAAATCAAACACTGAACATATTATTAGAATATCCGCAGAATCAAACAGTTTAGGGAAAGCACGATCTATTCAAAAACAAGTTTCAGAGTTGATTAAACAAAGCTATGACCAAGCTAGACGAGAAAAAAATAATTAAAATTTTTCAACAAAGATTTGGAAAAAAATCAAAGTTCATACCTGAAGATGTAGAAACATTTCGGATTCAAAAAATGTACTTTGTTACTAAATCTGATATGTTAGTTGAAAGTACTGATGTTCCTAAAGGCATGAAAATAGCTGAAATGGCAAGAAAAAGCATCGTAGCTTGTGTAAGTGATTTTTCAGCAAAAGGAGTAAGACCTATTTATGCTACAGTTTCACTTGCAATTCCAAGAAAGTTTTCTAAATCCAAAATAAAGGAATTGGCTTCTGGATTTATGAAGGCATCTAAAGAATTCGGTGTGAAAATAATTGGTGGTGACACAAACGAAGGAAAAGAGATCGTTATTGAAGTGTCTATGTTCGGGATTGCTCAGAACATAGTGAATAGAAGGGGGGCAAAGATTGACGATGTCATTATTACATCTGGCCCATTTGGATATACCTTGTCAGGATTAAAGATCATTTTGAATCATTATAAAGCAGATCCTAAATTTATCAGGAAATCTAAAAAACAACTTTTCATGTCAGTTCCAAGGTTGAAATTTGGTTTATCTATCGCAAAATATCTTTCATCTTCGATGGATTCTAGCGATGGGTTATCTTCTACATTAAACGAAATGAGTAGACAAAGCGTAAAGAAGTTTGTAATAACAAAACTTCCAAGTCATCATGATGTTGAAAAATTTGCAAATGCAAATAGAACAAAATTTACTGATCTTGTTTTTAATGGCGGTGAAGAGTATGAGATCGTTGCAACAGTCTCACCAAAGAATTTACCAACCATTAGAAAGATTGCGAGAATTCAAAAAGTTCCATTATTTGAAATAGGATATGTTACTAAGGGAAAAAATGTCATTTTTCAACAAGAAAATAAAATTACAACCATCCAAGACAAGGGTTGGCTTCATCTCAAATCCTAATGTTTTTTAAACCCATAAGGAACTTTGACAATATTGTCTGCACAAGAAGCCAAAGAAAAATGGGGAATTGCACACATTTACAGTAGTTACAACAATACTATTGTTCACATAACAGATATCTCTGGTGCTGAGACAGTAGCAATCAGTTCTGGAGGAAGGCATGTAAATGCAGATAGATATGAATCGTCTCCCTATGCTGCTATGAAATCCACGGGTGCGGTTGTCGAGGCTGCACATGACAAGGGCTTTACAGGCATGCACATAAGAGTAAGAGCTGTTGGAGGAGTTGGAGCCAGAGTACCAGGTCCTGGTGCACAGGCTGCAATCAGGGCTTTAGCAAGGGGCGGATTTAAGATTGGACGAATCGATGACGTAACACCCATTCCGCATGATACAACTCGTAAAAAAGGCGGCAAACGTGGAAGAAGAGTCTAGTCTTCTACAAGTTTCATTCTTATTTTGCAGTTTTTAGATTCAAAAAATTTTATCATAAAATCGCTAAATTTTTCTTGAAATGCTTTGCCTTTTTCATCTATAATTTGAGTACCAAATTTTTCTTGCATACCTGCAAGTAACTCACTTTTAAACAATATTTTGAAAAAAGTCCATCCAAATTTTTCCATTGGATTACTAAGTAAAAAACCGTTTGAAACTCCACAAGAGGTTTGTAAATCATTCATGACTGAGGCTACCAGTTCTTTATCGGTTTCGTATCTAGTCGTAGATATTTCAAATATTATAGAGTAATTCATAAAATTCTATTTTTTATCCACTAAATTTGGATTTCGAAATTTTTGTCTATAAATTAGTGCGACCAAACTAGTGCCTATAAAAGTAGCAGACCAATATAACCATAAATCACCTAGTACTCCAGAAAATATCGCTGGAGCCAATGAACGAATTGGATTCATTGAAGCCCCCGAAACCTGACTAAAGAAAAACACATCCAATGCTACAGTCAAGGCAATTATTGTACTAATGAAAATAGTTTGCAGACCCTTTATGTTGACTGCAATCAATATGCTTCCCATCAAAAATACAGTGGCAAGAATCTCTATTCCAAAGACCAATCCAACTGGATATTCATAATTTGGAGAGTTTGTTCCAAGGTTTGCAAAATCTCCAAAGACGTATTTCACAAACAGAGTACCCAAAAACGCGCCTATTGCTTGAGCTGCAACATATATTGGAATTTTTTTTGCGGTAATGTATTTTGCAATGAAATATGCCACAGTAACTGCGGGATTAAAGTGGGCCATGGAATACCGGCCAAACAAAAATATCATTGCCCCCAAACCGATAAAATGAATTGCTGAAATAAAACCAATCCCCAATGTGCGCCCCACCATCTCATCATACACAATAGAGCCTGTAGCAGCAACTAGCAAACCAAAGGTACCTGTCAACTCTGCCAAAAAAATAACAAAATTTGATTTGTGCATCAAGATTGCCTTTGGTGACTTTTGACAAGTTCTATTATTTTGGCTTCGATTTGGTCGCGGATCTTACGCACTTCATTAATTGATTTTCCTTTTGGATCTTGTATTATCCAATATGTTAGATTTTTGAGAAACAATGCTGAAAATGATTCTTTGTTTATGCAACCTATGATTACCATACTAACTAAGGATTATTTTGCGAAATGGATTTATCTTCTGTGTCTTGTGTAATTTTACTACTTTCCTTTAGTTTATCAGACCAAGAAACAAGCTTTCCATCTTGTTCTACGTTAATAGTAGTAGCAACCCGTACACGGATTCCAATAGATCTGAAAACCGTAAGTAGCTTTCCCCCATCGATTATTTCTGTGACTTCGCCAGATTGAATTAGATCAGCAAGCTTGTCTACAACCAATTTAGTTTCTTCGGGAAATTGAGATTCTGCAATTTGTAGAACTTCAAGACCACGATAACCAAGCTGTTTTATTAAAATTTCTCTTGGATTACTAGTTTTTTGATCTGGTTTTGTTGTTTTCAGTTCTTCTTGTTTTTGTTGTAATGAAATGTTTTTTTGCATCTCAAGTAAACGCTTTGCCTTTAAAAGATCAAGCTCTTTGTCTTCTTCGCTCATCCTTTTATAACACCTATAGGAACAAGTTTTGCAACTTTGGTAGCTATCCCAAGTTCATGAGAAACATTTGCGACTGCATCTACGTCTTTGTATGCTTCAGGCGTTTCTTCTACAACTCCTTCTCTTGTAAGAGCTTTTATGAAAATTCCCTTATCTCCAAGGGTTTTTTGTACTTGTACTTCAGTATAGTTTCTACGAGCTGCAGAACGAGACATTGTTCGTCCTGCACCATGAGCAGTTGAACCAAAACTAAGATCAAGTGAATTGGGCTGGCCTAAAAGAATCCAACTAGCTGTTCCCATTGAACCTGGAATGAAAACAGGTTGTCCTATGTTTCTGTATTTTTGTGGTATTTCATCTCTACCACCAGGAAACGCTCTTGTCGCACCTTTTCTATGAACCACGACAGATTTTAGTTGTCCATCAATTTTGTGTTTTTCTACCTTTGCGATATTATGCGCTACATCATAAACAAGTTTCATATCCAAATCAGATTCAGATTGTTTAAAAACTCGTTCAAATGTCTTTCTTGTCCAATGTGTAATCATCTGCCTGTTGCTCCATGCAAAGTTTAGCGCCGCAAACATGGCTTTTCTATATGACTCACCTTCCTCAGATGAATTTGGAACACATGCTAGTTCTCTATCTGCCAAAGTTATACCATATTTTCCAAGTGATTGTTCTGAAACTCTGAGATAATCACTGCATATTTGGTGACCAAAACCTCTTGAGCCACAATGAATCAAGATGGTGACTTGCCCTACATTGTGTATTCCCATCAATTTTGCAGCTTTCTCATCATGGATCTCTGAAACTTTTTGCACCTCAAGAAAGTGATTCCCAGAACCAAGACTTCCAAGTTGTGGAGCACCACGTTTTCTTGCAGTTGCAGAGACTTTACCAGGATCCGCATTTTTTATTTGACCATTTTCTTCACATACATCGGCATCGTCTTTAGTTCCGTATCCGTTATCAACTGCCCATTTTACTCCTTTTACTAGAACTTCATCAAGTTGTGAAAAACTTAGTTTTACTGCTCCTTTGGAGCCGACTCCAGACGGAATGGAATTGAAAAGATCATTTACAAGATTTTTTAATTGCGGTCTAACATCCTTCTCGTTAAGATTTGTTCGGATTAATCTTACACCACAATTAATGTCATAACCTACACCGCCAGGACTAATCATTCCGTCTTCTGCATCCATTGCTGCAACACCTCCCACAGGAAATCCATATCCTTCATGCCCGTCAGGCAAAACCACTACATGTTTTTGAACACCTGGCAAAGTTGACACATTAATTGCTTGAGTAATAGTTCTATCTGTCATCATTTTTTGTAATAGTAAATCATCTGCGTAAAT
>JAHEYZ010000025.1 GCA_023251295.1 Nitrosotalea sp.
TTTTTTGAACACGGAACAACTAAAAATTATTTAAATTCAATGTTAAGTATTGGTGATTTTTCCTTTCAATATGTTCTTTATTCTACGTAGTTGGGTGTCTCTGATGAATTCTCTTGTTTCGCTATCATACATACTGTCATAACCCTCGTTTTTTGGAGTATATTTTAGATAATGATAAAGCATGTAAATTGCTCCCTTTCTACCTATGGGCTTTCCCTTGAAAAAATACAAAAAGAATCTACCCATTACAAATAAAGGATGATATCCTAAGGTACGCATACTTGCACCAAATTCATAGAAATGATGATCTTTTCCTAGTTCTCTTGTGTGTATAAATCTCGCATCGTTAAACACTTTGTATGTATAACCATGTTGATTAGCCGTATGCAAGACAAGTGATTCATAACCCATTTTTTCTGGGTAAAAATGATGGCAAGTATCAAAAAATGAATTTCTTACAAATCTTCCTGCTCCATGAGGTGCAACATAAATATTCTGGTTATAATTGCCAGAAGCTATCGCAATTTTAGGATCTAAATCTAGCATTTTTATTATTTTCGCTGCATACTGTTCTTCATAAATTGTATCATCAGTAGCAATCAAATGATAATCTGTTTTTTTAAATTTATGTTCTTCTGCGTATTTGATAGCTTTATTCCAATTATTTACAATTTTTTTTACGTCATATCCCAGATCAGGATTTGTAATAACATAAAGTATATTCCAGTTATTTTGTATTTTCTTCAAAATCTCAGGTGTTTTATCCTTTGATCCGTCATCTATTACTATAACATATTCAGGTTTTAACGTTTGATTCTTTAATGAATTAAGTGCATCTTCTATGTTACTCTCTGAATTTCTACATGTTACAATGATAAAATAGGTTTTCATAAAATCAACATCTTGAAAATAACATGGTAATTTTATCACATATAGTTTTTCATATTTTGGAAAACTATCTGACCTCACTTTTTATTCATTAATAACATCATAATGTTTTGTCAAATAGAAAGAATATTGATTGATTATTACGGTCTTAAAAATACTTAGATTTATCATGAGAAAAATGGCATAAATTTTACTTATCAAGAGAACCTCCTTTTATCAGAATATCCAATTTTTCCTGAATATCTTTTAATTTATCAATTTCTTCTACTGTTAATTTTTCATTTGTTGCAATCTTGAGGATCATCTGCGAAAGCAACAATTGTAGAGGTACTAACACATCACGTTGATGTCCAGGAGGGAGTTTGAAATAATATGGATTACTTTCTACGCCTATATCTGCTTCAGAACTATAAGCTTGGCTTTTTTTGAAGTGTACATAACCAAACAGAACTAATAACGGGATACCTACTACAATCATTATTATTGCATAAATTAAAAATGAAGGAAAAATATACTTTAATTCTGGTATTCTTTCAATTGCCAAATAATAAGTAACAACTAATGTATTTACTGCAGCAAAAATAAAAGCAAAATAAGTTGACCAGCCCATTCTAAAATAGAACCAAACCCTAAAAGGCAATGTTTTTTTATATCTTGATTTCATATTCATCCTTACTATTAACAATTAGAGGTAGTAACTATTTGAATAATATGACCATTTATATTAAAAATGGATGATACAAGAAAATTCTTCATGCAGGAAACGTAACAATTTTTCATATGTTTTTACTAACTAATTATAGGGATATACTCTCATCAAAATTAACCACTACGTGAATGAGTTCTGCAAGATTAACAGCAAGTGTAGAATGAAAAAATCTGAAATTAGGAATTTTTTTATAATCTCGATTCATTTTTCATCAATTTTTGGTTATAACAAAAAAATCTTTTTCATAATTATTCTACTAGAAATGGCGATCTTTATTTTTATATTCTCGGAACCAATTAATTAAATGAGACAAAAAATAATATCATACCAATAATACAAAAACTAATTAGTCATTCATAAACCAGTTTTTACGTTTACCAGTATGGAAAAAACTAAAGATGTTGTGGCAGGATTAGGCGAAATAGGCATGCCAATTTTAAAGCTTATTTCAAAGACAGTTTCTGCAATTGGATATGATGTAAATCAACAATTAATGAATAAAAAACAATTTGACAAATATGCCAGTATTGACACTTGTCTACTCCACATCTGCATCCCTCTTACAAAAAATTTCATCTCCATTGTACTATCTCTTTATCGTAAATTCAAACCAAAATGCATTGTTATTCACAGTACAATAAGTCCTGGCACTACTCATGTCATTCAATCTAAACTTCCAATTCCAATTATTTTCAGTGCTACAAGAGGAGTGCGCAAAAGAATGCTTTTTGATTTAAAACGGTATACAAAATTTTATTCAATAGAACCAAGTGCTCATCAAGCTAAATGGGCATCCTCACTATATTCTAAGATGATGAACAAATGTGGAGTCAAGACAAGGAAAATGTCCAACCCACTTACATTAGAGCTCGCCAAAATAGTATGCGACACCTCCTATTATGGCTGGTTGATAACATATGCCCAGATTAGTAACATGATTGCTATAAAAAACAAAGTAAATTACGATGAGATGTGGTCATTTGCAGATGAAATCCACAAATATTTAGGAAACCGACCAAAGATGTTTCCTGGGTTTATTGGGGGACGCTGTGTAATACCAAATCTAGAATTAATTAAAGATGACACTCTCAATCTCATTAAAGAAATTAATCTAGATTATGCAAAAATTCTAAAAAAACGACAAACACGTGGTAAGAAGCATTGAAACAACGAACCAAGAATCGTTCTAATCTTAAGACAGTGGAATGGAAAAATAATGTTGTAGTAATGATAGATCAAACAAAGTTACCAAACAAACTTGTCTTTGTAAAATACAAAGATTACAGAGACGTTGCACACGCAATCAAGACTCTCGTGATACGTGGTGCTCCTGCTATAGGAGTTGCAGGTGCATTTGGACTGGCTTTAGCAGCTCTGCAAAGCAAAGCAAAATCGAAAGAAAAACTAATAGAAGATCTAGAAAAGGCAAGAAAGATCCTCTTTGAAACTAGACCCACTGCTGTTAATCTTTCATGGGGTCTTGATAAAATAATGAAAGTTGCAAATAAATTAAATAATGTTTCTGAAATGAAAAAATTAATAATTCAAACTGCAAAAAAAATGGCACAAGAAGACATTGAAACTAACATGAAGATGGGAAAATACGGTTCTGTTTTGTTTTCAAACAACGATACAATAATGACTCATTGTAATGCTGGCGCACTGGCTACGGTAGGATATGGAACAGCTCTAGGAGTTATACGTGCCACAAAAGAAAATGGAAAAAAGATTAGAGTCATAGCAACTGAAACAAGGCCAGTAATGCAAGGCTCAAGACTCACAGCCTTTGAGTTAAAACATGATGGTATTGATGTTAGTCTAATTCCTGATACAGCCGTAGGATATGTTATGGCAAAAGGACTTGTTAACAAAGTTATAGTTGGCGCAGATAGGATCTTACGAACAGGTCATGTTTACAATAAAATAGGAACCTATCAGGTAGCGATGATGGCAAAACAACACAAGATACCATTCTATGTAGCAGCGCCTCTCTCTACCTTTGATCTGAAAAGTAACCCAGAAGAGGTAATCATTGAACAAAGAAAATCCACTGAGGTAACACAAATAGGAGATAGAAAAACTGCCCCCGACGATATAAGCGTCATAAATCCAGCCTTTGACATGACTCCACCTGAGTTAATCTCAGGAATCATAACAGAAGCAGGAATTGCAAAACAACCTTTTGAAGAATCTATCAAAAAATTATTCCAGTCTAGGCTGTAAGGTATTTATTTCATACATGAATGAACTCATTTCATGAGTATAGTGACCTCACAACAAATTCTAGAATCTTTAAAAAACTGTATGGATCCAGAAATTCCAATAAATGTTGTAGATATGGGATTAATTTATGGGGTTAATGTAAGAAATGATAATAAAGTAGATATCAAAATGACAATGACAACCCGTGGTTGTCCTTTACATGATACATTAGTTAGTGATGTAAAAAGATATGTTAACAAAGTTCCTGGTGTAAATGGCGTTGATGTTGAAATAGTTTGGGAACCGGTATGGACTCCAGAAAAAATGTCGGAAGCAGGGAAGAAGATGATAAATTTTGGTAACCAAAAAACAATCACACCAATAAACTATGAAACTGCACTACCACAAGGAGTAGGTTCTGTTGTAAAACAGGAGGATGGTTCATTGATATTGATGAATGATCATGAACAAGGATTTATGGTAAACCAAGCAATTATTGACTTTTGGAAATTATGTAATGGTCAACGAAAAATAACAGATCTTGTGGATTCGTTCGCACAAATGACTGGACTTCAAAGAGGACAAGTAGAAAAAGAAGTAATACAGCTTGTTCAACAACTACGTGATGGTGGGCTAGTTCTCATTGACGAACCCGAAGTATCTAATGTACAGTTTAAGAGATAAAATCTGAAATTCTTACTAAATTTCTTTTATTTCTGTTATTGTTCCTTGTACAGAATCCATTTTAACGATAGCTCTTTTTTCATTAAATCCAAGGGCGACATACCAGTCTCCGCTTTCATCATCAAATTTTATTTCAAGCGTCTTAATTTGTTCTACTGCTACATTGTATTTTTTTATTATTCCAGAAACAGCCAAGGGAACCGCTTCCTTTTCAGTGGGGAGTCTTCGTTTCATTAGGCCTATCCCAGGACTCATAAAATCTCTTCTCTCATGAGGTATAATAGTTATCACAACAGTCAAAAAAGATCGAAATTTTGTCATATGATCTGATCTGGTAAGGTTCTTTTGTAAATGATGCATAGAAAAATTATGGTACTTACTATAGAGCTAAAGGAAACACTTCATCAGCTAATAGACAATCTAATGGTAAATCCCCAACAGATGAGAAATATGGCCTTTGACTTGAAACCACTTACTAAGGATGATGTTGAGGTTGCCTTTGGAATATTTGTCGGATATGTGACAGGTGGATTTGCAGAACTGTTCTTTGAATCACAAAAACGAAGTATGACAGCATCTGAATTGATACAAGTACGAAAGATTTTGTTTGAGCGTGCACTTGAAATGAAAAAAGCTATTGCATATGTACGTGCTCAAGAAAGTCAAAGCTAAACTTTTCAAGACAACACTCTATATAATGTCATACAATTAATTTTATTCTAATGAAACTCTCAAATGTATTTTCAATTACATTAATTTCAAATAGAAAATCTATAATTGATACAATTGTAATTCTTGCTGTATCTGGAACAATTGTTGAGCTTTTAGCTGGTATCTGGGACGCAACATCACATCTTCTGCGTGAACCTGAGGTATTTTGGACAGTCCAACATGTTGCGGTGTATACTGGTGTTGGATTGATCACATGCTCTGCAATCTTAGGTTCAATCATTTTGTTTTTCAATCCTCAAAATTCATCAATAAAAAAAGGACTAAAAATTCTAATTTTTGGTACATTATTGCAAATTGCTGCAGGTTATGCAGATTCAATTTCCCACGAAGTTTATGGAGTGGATGGATTAGTTACTATTTCACATCTTGTCCTTGAAACAGGTATATTCTTGAATGCATTAGGTGGATTTCTTTTGTTGTTAAGTACAAAGAAAAGACCAAAGATAATTCTACAACTTGGTATACTCTCTATTCTTCTTTCTTCAACATGGATTGGTTTTAATTTAATTTTACTTTTTGGCTCGGTCGCATTGTGTCTGCCTGTCTACGGTGTGTTCTCATCTGGCTGTGCAGTGCTCTGATTGCTCAATTTTTTATATCCTGAGAATATGAGAAACCCAGCCCCAGAAAATGAGATAAAAAGGGGAATTAGGATCTCATATGCTTTTGTATCTCCAAAATCTACCTGAATTTTTATAGAACTTTCAGAAATATTTGTTATTTCCATAGTATACCGTCCACTATGTGAAAATTTGAAATAATTCACAGACATCTTTGTTGCTATTTTTTTATCTGCGATTACATTTCCATTAGAATCTGATATCTGCACAAAAACAATATGTTTCGAATAATTCGGAATTGTAAGTAGGTAATAACCAACTCCATTTTTATTCAGATTTAACTCTAAACTAGTACTTTCTTTTGGTTCTAAATCTGTACTTTGAGATATTTTTTCACCACCGGAAAACAGAATTACTATCCATATTGAAGCAATAATTAACAGAGACAGTCCAATTTTAAAAGGAGAATACATCTTCATACTCTACTACTTACTTTCTTAAAATCAAAACTATTCCTCTAAAAAAGAAAAAACTATGCAAAAAGGGCCCGGAGGGATTCGAACCCTCGACCTGGTGGTCCGAAGCCACCCGCACTATCCTGGCTATGCAACGGGTCCGATCAAGTAAGAATTTATCGGGGCTAAATATCTGTCTAGATAATTGAAAATATCAAAAAGAGTTGCAGGTGTGGAATATGCTATACGTGATATTGCACTAGTTGCAAAAAAACTAGAAAAGGAAGGTCAAAAGATAACATATCTTAACATTGGTGATCCAGTACAATATGGATTCCAACCTCCAGAAAATGTCAAAGAAGCATTTGTTAACGCGATAAAAAAAGGTCAGAATTATTACGCTGCATCCGAAGGACTGTCTGAACTTAGGAATGCGATTGCCCAAAAAGAAAAAGCAAAAGGTCTTTCTGTATCAGAAGATGACATAATAATAACAAACGGAGTCTCCGAAGGGCTTGAAATGTTGATGGCTTCAATAGTGGAAGTTGGTGATGAAGTTCTGATTCCAGGACCATATTATCCACCATATGCCTCTTATGTTAGATTATTTGGAGGTGTCCCTGTAGAATTTCTAGTAGATCTTAACAATTCCACCCCCGACTTTGATGACATAAAATCAAAAATTACATCAAAAACTGTTGCAATATGTCTTATCAGTCCAAACAACCCAACGGGTGCAGTCTTTAATGAAAAATCACTAAGAGATTTAGTTAACATTGCCCTTGAACATGATCTCTACATAATCTGTGATGAAATATATGATCAAATAGTTTTTGATGAAAAGTTTGTTGGAATAGGAAAAGTTAGCAGTGATTCTCCAATCATTTTAGTAAATGGTTTCTCAAAAGTACATCTAATGTCTGGTTGGCGAATTGGGTATATCGCATTTAACAATTCTAAACAACTTGAGATTCTTCGTGAAAACATACCAAAGCTTGCCAGAGTTAGAATTGCATCTAATTTACCAGTTCAGTATGCTGCCTTGGAATCACTCCGAGGTCCACAAAATTATATTTCAGAATTTGTTTCACAACTGAAAAAAAGAAGAGACTATGTTATCAAAAGATTAAATGGTATCAATGGGCTTCATTGCTCAATTCCAAAAGGTGCTTTCTATGCATTCCCAAAGATTGAAAGTACAAAATATTCATCTGATAAAGAATTTGTTATTGATCTCTTAAAATCAAAAAGTATCTTGACAGTCCACGGATCAGGCTTTGGTACACAGTATGGAAGTGGACATTTTAGGATGGTCTTTTTACCAGAAATTAATGTATTAGAACCCGCACTTGACAAAATTGAAGAATTTATGGCTTAAAACTCCCACACCGTGATTTTTCTTGGAATTATCTTTATGATGCAATCTGTCTGAGCAAGAAGTTCTTGAGCAGAACTATTGTTCAGACTTTTAAAATATCTTAATAAAATTTTCTTGGATATATCTGAAACAATTTTCTTATTTAAAATTAATCTAGCAACGCCTCTTCCCATTACTCCATATATTGGGGAACGAATTCCTATATCTACACAAAAACTAACTTTGGGATTTTTCTTTACATTCTTTGCTTTTTCAGTATCAGTATTAGTTCCAACATAAAAAATACCATCTTTATATAAATACCACACAGGAGCAACATGTGGCATTCCTTTTTTATCTATAGTTGCAAGTCGTAAGATTTTCTGTGATTTTAGAAATTTATCTTGTTTCATCTATCTTCCTAAATCCTACGTACAACAGAAAACCTCCAAAAATAATCATTCCTGCAGAAATTTTTTCATTTGTTATTTCATTAGATAAAAAAAAATCCCATACAAATTCTGGCCCCCAGATAAGTAAATTTCTGATGATTGCAATAGATGCAACTACAATAAATAAAACTCCCATGGCAGTAAACCAATTACGTCCACGACGACTGATGATTTTCATGCTGTTATGCTAAATTTTGTAGACTTTAAACTATCTTTAATCCAGGATTCTTCATCTTGTTTTTTATCATTATGTTCAAAAGTATTGGTGTCGCAACCTCTGCCAAATACGAAAGTGAACCAGGACCAAGAATAAGAGGCCTGAGATTCTTTATTTCTTTAACTAATCCGCTGACTGTTTCAATTGCTTTTTGATCATCACCGCAGATGAAAATGTCAAAATCTAAAACAAGATTGGGATCTACCAGTTTTTTTTCTGAAACTGTATGAAATGCAGCAACTAGCTTCGTTTTATCTTTCATATGCTTTTGTACCATCTCAAACGCAGAAGGTTTTTTTTCAATGAAAGAAATGAATTCAAACCCTGAATTGGTTTTTGTTATTGGCACTATAGGAGAAATCACAATACAACTGTCTTTAGTGTTGGAAAGTATTGCAGGACACGTAGAATCTATGTTTTCATATGGAATTGATAAAACCAAAACGTCACTTTCTTTGGCTATTGCAACATTATCGTTTCCAGTTATCTTACCATTTACAGAACCATAAAGTTCAGTAGCATTCTTTGAGTATTCAAGAGCTGTCTGAGCTGCTCTTATTGCGTCGCGTGAACCGATCAATACATCGTGGTTTACACACCATCTTAACGCAAAACCTTTTCCCATTCCTCCAGTTCCACCGATGATTCCTATTTTCATAAATCAAACGCTGGTAATGTTATTATTATCTCTTCTTTAAAATCTGAAACACTCTTGTCCTTGATAATTTTTCTACGCCATGCGCAAGCAAAAAATAACGTAGAACGAGTTCTAGCAGGCCGTAAGGAAGGTTTTCCACTAACACAAACAGGTCTCCAGCAAGCGGAAAATATTGCAAAATTCTTAAAACCTCTTCAAATCTCAACCATCTATTCAAGTCCAATTGAGAGAGCTACAAGTACAGCTAAATTGGCCGCTAAATATCTTAACCTAGAATTCAAGACAGATTCTAGACTAACTGAGATTGAGATGGGAATGTTTTCAGGTATGTTTTATGAAGAGATGTTTGAAAAATATGGTAACGTGTTTCTAAAATTCTATCAAGATAACCCAATAATTGAGGAGAATGGGGTAGAGACATTTTCGAATGTTAAAAAAAGAGTCTTAGACATTGTTAATTATTGTTCAAAAGAACACAAAGGACAAAATGTTTTACTTGTAACACACATGGATCCGATTAAAGCTATGCTTTCTACAATCTTACATCTGAAACCAGAATCTCTATACGAATTAATAATACGAAATGCCTCTCTTACAATATTAAAAAAAGAACAAAACAATTATTCCTTGGCTGCAATCAATTCGATGGATATAGAAAGATTTGTTCAGGATTAACATATAACTCTATTATTTTTACCAGAACCAATATCTATAGGGGAAGACCATCATGAATGAATTGAAAAAAAATGTAATGGCATTACTTTTATTAATATTTTTAATTAATTTTTCTACAGCACACGCAGAGTCTCTTCAAGCATTTACTTCAAGGGAAGTATATTCTGATGGCCAACCACTGCTTGTTTATGGAAAGGCACTACCTAATGACGATTTGATTTTGAAATTATCATCTCCTGATGACACCATTGCGAAATTTGATCAAATCTCTGCAGATAAAAATGGTGAATTTATACACATACTACTTACCTGGCCTGTCCCATCTACAACATTTCCTTATGGAACATACACCCTAGAAGTAATTTCTAATCAAGAAAGAGGGTTCTCACAAAAAATAGATATAAAATTTGCTCCATCATCTGATCTTGTTAAGGTTCCAATACAAAGGACTGTAAACACTCTTGTCTTTGCTCCTCAGACTGCAGCCGTGAATGCTCCAATCAGAATATTCGTACAAACTACGAGTGATGGTGCTTTAATTGCTGGTTCTCCTGACAAACTTTTAGGAACTTCACATGTGCACTTGCCATCAGGTGAAGTTGTAAGTTTAGCGCTTTCATTTAAAACACTTCATCAAGGAATCTATTATGCGGATTACACTCCAACACAGGAAGGAACATACGTCTTTCACATAGTCTCATTCAATCAGGGAACTGTGTCAAATGGTTCCGCTGCAACTGTTGTTTTAAAACAGGACATAGAAGGCATATCTAATCAAATTTTACAGCTAAATTCTATTCTCCATTCTACATCAGAAGAACTACAGAAACTAAAAAATGAGACTAAAGAATTTGGTTCTACACTTGATAAAAGTCAATTCACTCTGGTTGAAACTAATAAAAATATAGATAATAGTGTAAAACTGATGTCTAGTTCTGTAAAGAACATTGAAGCAGCATCTGGACAATTCAATTCGTTGTTTCTACCAATTGTTGCATTAATTGCGGTGATAATTGCCTTACAAATAACAATCCTTGCCAGACGAAGATAGCTATAATAGACAAAGAATAGATTCCTCTTCCATGCCAAAATTGGCATTTTTTTTAATTTTCATATTGTTAGTATCAGTTTTTGTCAGAACTTCCTACGGATTCTACGATGTTGATCTAGCACAATCAACACCTCAGTTGAATTTTGAAAATTCTGAAATTATCAAAATATCTCCCACCGTGTCCGAAAATCAAATTAAAAGATACATTGTTTTTGGCTCTGGTTCTATTTCTGATATAAAAACATCTGCAGAGAATTTGGTATATGGAATAAGTTCTGATAAAGGATTTTTCTCAGTTGGTACTTTCTATCAAAATAACATATCTGCTCTTAAATCAAAAGGGTATAAAATAATTGAAGATTTTCAATTAGAGTTTGATTCTATCCCGCAATCAATAGAGAATAAAACAACTTTGGAGGCGTCAAGAATTGGTCCTATCACAGGTTCTGATGAGGTCTTTAAAAAATATGGTTACGACGGTAAAGGAGTAACAATAGGCATAGTAGATACTGGAACTGATTTTTCAAACCCTGATGTTCAGGATTCGCTTGCACGTGACCAAGACAATCATCCTGTTATGATTGACGCAGATGGCCAAGGCCTAGTCTTGACAAATTCCACCTTTGTTGGCAATATCAATACTAAAGGGGTGATAACAAACTATACAAAACCCATCCCAAAAAATATCACTTCTTCGGTATATGTGAATTCAGAAGGAGTATTTCTAAATCTTGCAAAAAAAGGTAATGGTACTTCAGTTTTAGTCTTTAACTCACTCTTTCCTTCTGGAGGAGGTCTTGTCCTTAATGGAACCATATCAAATGATATGAAAATTGGTAAAAATAATAGAGACTATCTTGTTTCAAAAAGTGGAATTTATCATCTTGGTGTAATTTATCAAGGAACATTACAAGGTACCTCTACAAGGTTACAGCTTGTTCCAGTACTTGTTTTAGATTCTAAAGTTGCCGGCCTTTATGATACTGTTATTCCTGACATGTCTACATCTTGGATTGATTTTACACGGTTTGAATCAAAAGATAACAAACCTCCAAAATATGATTTCGATTTTACTGATGAAAATCCAATTACATTGGGAAATGGAAAAGAATTTTTCTTATATGACTATGACAAAGATGGAAAATTTGATTATAGTTCGGGAACTTTGGGTGCTAGAGTACTTGATATTTATGGAATAATAAAAAAACCGTCTTTGATCGATCCGCAAATCCGAGCAACAAATGGTACGTTATTGTTTCCAATTGATCCAAAAGGAAACTACATTGGTGTGATGTATGACTTTCTAGGTCATGGTACATCAAGTGCTGCTTCAATAACATCAAAAGGAATCGAAAAATACAATATTTATGGTAATTCAACAAAATATTCCCTAAAAGGAGTTGCACCAGGTGCAAAAATTGTTCCCATAAAAGCACTGTGGTTTGGTGATGCGGTATATGCTTGGCTATGGGCCTCAGGCTTTCATCAAGAAAACAATAATTGGATATTTGAAGGAAAACCTAGAGTTGATATAATATCAAATAGTTGGGGAGTTTCTAACTTTCCAAACCTGCAATCAGTACCTGGGCTTGATGTTTTGTCACTTATTCTAAGTTCTCTTACGGTGCCAGGTTCAATTGACAAGAATTATCCAGGAGTACTCATTGTAAGCAGTGCTGGAAATGCAGGTCATGGATACGGGACGATGGGACTGCCAAATGCCGCTCCGTTTGGCCTTAGTGTAGGGGCAACAACTAACAATGTCTATGTTGGATATGGATCTTTTAAGAATCAGCCAAGATTTGGAAATTCAACTACGACATCAAATGAAATAGCAGATTTTTCAAGTAGAGGACCTGGAATAATCGGAGATCCAAAACCTGACCTTATGAGTATTGGGGCATACAGCTTTACACCTTCAAGTGTTACAAAACAGATCAAAAACGCAACTGATCCGTTTACTCTGTTTGGCGGAACAAGTATGGCAGGACCTCTTGTTTCAGGCTCTGCCGCAGTGCTGATGGAAAGTATGACACAACAAGACAAAAAATATGATCCATTCAAACTAAAAAATATTTTAATGTCAACTGCCTCTGATTTAGAAAATGATCCATTTACACAAGGAACTGGAATTGTAAATGTAGAAAATGCAGTAAACTATGTCAAGGGAAAAAGTGGTACCTTTATTGTTTACAACAATGCATCATATACTAATATAAAAAAAATTCTTGACGTGCCAATGAATATGATGAATTCATCTTCTTTTGGTATAGAAAATTTTCATTTGAGTAATGTCTCATTACCTATGACTCCCTGGTTTGCCGGTAGGCTATACCCCAGTGAAAGATCTTTTGCAACTTTTACAATTGAGAATCCCACAAATCGAACTCTTGACATAACAATAAAGCCACAAACCCTAGAACCTATTAAAAAATATCAATACAATGGTACAACCGAGGTTAGACTACAAGATCCTCTCATAAACAAATCTGGAATATTCAGACCTAATTATATCTCTCTTGAAAATATCATAAGGGGTGCAGATCTTAATACATTTTTTGAAAAAAAGAAATCGTTACCAAACGATACATCACTAATGATCTTAGATGTGAATTTTCCCTTTGACACCTTTATGAATAAAACTGAAAAGATCTATGCAAATGACCTGAAGATCTCATCAGTGTACCTATATGACTGGAATGATAAAAACAACGACACCAAAGTAGCATATGACGAACTCTCGATGATAAATCGTGGTGGTTCATGGGGAACAGTTCAAGAATTAAGAGTTACAGAACCAAATTCAAAATTCAAATATGTTCCACTAGTTGGCATCTATCCAGTACCAACCAAATACTCGTACTGGATTGGTGATACAAAGAAAAATTCTACCTCGATGGATTATACCATTACAACAAGCTTTTACAAAAAGGAAAACTGGGAATCTATCTGGGTAAACTATGATCACATCCAAGTACAACCAAATAGCTCATCAGAACTTATTGCAACAATTATAGCTCCACAAGATTCTCAACCCGGAGTTTATCAGGGCTTTATCACTTTCCAAGATGATTCTCATGAGGTAAATGTACCAGTTTCTTATGCTGTGATAAAGGGTGTTACTGGAAAAGATCTACCAACTGTAATAGATGGTTCACAGAAAAAGGACGTGCTGTTTGGAAATGGATTCATCGGTGGTGGCTTTGATATGACAAATAGGTATAACGCAGGGGATTGGAGACAATATTATTTTGATGTGCAAGACAGGACAATTAACTCTGTATCACTAAACATTTCATGGGAAAA
>JAHEYZ010000051.1 GCA_023251295.1 Nitrosotalea sp.
AAATCTGGAATAAATTAAAAATCCCAATAATTGGAGTGACTTATGAGGATTCTACGGGGCTAGAAGATGCCATAAAATATCATTTCCCTGATTCTTATCAATTAAAAATTGAAGAATATCGACGACTTGGTCAAAGAACAAAAATCTCTCTTCATACAAGAAACGACGTATTTGTGAGAATCGAAGGATGTACAATAAAAGAAGCAAAAAACCTACTAAACACCATGACTTTGCAAGGAGCCGTACCAGAACCTCTCAGGGTTGCGCAGATGTTAGCAAAAACAAACCGCTAGTCATTTATCTTCTTTCTTCAAGTTTTAATATCCATTTAGCATTTTTTATTATAGGTGCAGAAAATTCAAGGTGCCCAATTATTCTGTCGCCTCTTCTAACCAATGCAAACTCTGTCTTTTCCCGTCTCAACAATATGAGTTTTGATTTGTATGCGCCTTCAATTACTTTGATTTTAAAACGCTTACTTGCTTTAATAACTAGTTCACGTGCCGCCTTGACATCACCCATCCAGGAAAACATTTCAAATGGGCCAAAATTTTTTGTTTCTATTTCATAATCATACAACCTAGCTTCAAACTTCCATCTCTCTTTTTTCGCTTCTTCATTCATAAATTCTATAGCTTGTGTACCGTATCCTTTTTCTATTCCAAAAGTTTCAGAATCTGCCATAGTTATTTTCTTCCCACCATATGGACCTATTAAATTAATTTGAATGTTAATCCCACTTCGTTTTCACAATTTTTTATTACAAAGAAATTAACTTGAGGTGAATGTTGACAATTATACAAGATTATTACTTGCCAATTGCCATAGATGTTATTGAATAGAACTGCAATTGAAATAAGAAAATCAATAGAATCTAACTGGAATGAATATCTGTCTAGATATGGGAATCTTTTTTCTTCAAATTTTATTAGTGGTTCAACGCCTCCATCTGTTTTTGTGGGATCATATGGATATCCAAAGGTTGCAGTTGGGCCAATGTTGCCTCCAATTCATGGTGATACCATGATACTTGATTTGCCAGAACGTTGGTTAGGAAAAAGTCTAGAAGAAATTGTAAATTATAGACTAAGCCTTGTGAGAGGAATACAACAAATCAAAATTTCAGATCCTCCGGGAAAATACATTGAAAACTTGCAGGAAGTTGCTATGTCAACAAAACCGATAGATTCTGATATTGATTTTCTTAAGATGGCAAATCATACGACGTTAATTGATGGTGAAAATCCTCCTTTTGGACCTATTGGGGAAATAAAAAATGTAAAATTTTCAAATTCATCCTCTGACAAAAATATCCAAAAGGCCTTTTACGACAAGGACTTGCTTGCTCAAGATTCTGTTTTACAGTTATACAATAACGGCATTGAGATATCAAGAATCCAAAAATGTTTTAGTATTGGAATGTTTGGAAAAAATAGAAAACTTGTTCCAACCCGGTGGAGCATAACTGCAACTGACGATATTATTTCAAAATCTCTGGTTTCAGAAATAATTGAATTTAATGTTATTGATTGCCAGCAAGTTTTTACATACAATCATCTTGGAAACTTTTTTGCTGTTGTTATATTTCCAAGCAGATGGATGTTTGAGATGCAAGAAGCTTGGTATGATCTACAAGGAAAAATCGGGTTTGGTTCTGATTTTGAAGATATCAGAGGAATAGATCATTATCCTGCCACAGCGGGTGCGCATTTTGCATCAAGACTAGGGGTGGCTGAATATCTTTTCAAAAACAAAGTTCAAGCAGGAGCTATGGTGTTGCGTGAAATAAGGCCTGAATATGCCATACCGCTTGGTGTGTGGCAGGTGAGGGAAGGAATTAGGATGACAATGAAACAAAACCCAGTAATAGTGACAAGTTTTGAGGAAGGCCTTGACTTTGCATGCAAGAGTCTTAGTATAGATAAAAAAGAATGGCTTGCAAACAGTACTCTACAAAAAGCAAGAAGACAAAAATCAATTTCTGACTTTTTCTAACACCTAGAGTTTTTATTTACCTGATATTCCTCGTTAGTTCATGCATGACGGGAGCATTATTTTTGTAATTTTGATAATTGCCAGTCCGGTCCTGTTTGCACTTGCAGCATTTCCAGATACTTTTGTTCTTAGCTGGAATCAGGGCAGAGGAGGATTTCTTTTTGCATTGACATTTATTGTTGCTGAGCTGGTCGGTCTAAAGATTGGTGTGTCAAAAAAAAGATTACTCTCTATAATACCGCTTGCGGCTGTAACAATAGTATATCTTATTAGCTTAGAGTTCGGACTACGAGATTATATCATTTCAGTTGCACCAAACTACAATGTTCAACTGATAAATTCTTGGACTTGGATGTGGGACTCTATCATATTGACAATCTTCTTTATTTCGTCCATGAGCATTTTATTCGGTAAAAAATGGATAAGAATCTGTCCTGCTGGACCAATATTCATTGCAGGTACGGCTGTGTTTATATCGCTTGACGCATTCTTTCCTTATGATACGCTAGGACCTTTGCAATATGTAGTCCCATATTTAGTCAAGACAGTTGCATGGCTGGTAACAACTTTTGACTTGGGTATGGCAACAGCACGTGACAATCTGCTGCTCCTTAACGGGGATCATGGACATATGGCATTACAAGTGTTCTGGCCATCAGCAGGAGTTGATAGTATCATTATTTTTTCACTTATCATGATGGCTTTTCTGTTAAAAATGAATATTCCAAGAAAGAGAAAAACAATTTATTTTGTTTTGGGAATAATAGGTACAATCGGAGTAAACGTGATTAGAATATTTTCACTATCGGTATACGCACTTAAGATATCAACAAATCAAGCAGAGTGGGAAGGATTTCATTCCGTCGCAGGAGTAATTATGTTTCTACCTTGGGTCTTTATTTTCTTACTTGTGGTGATAAACATAGAAACGCGGCGCATCAAGAGCATAGAAATTAAAAGAGAACATGATAAAAATCAATAGAAACGTAATGCCGGGAACATATTTCCTTGATGATATTTTTGATGGATTAAAACACTCAGCAACTCTGATGGAGGTGTTTAAAACAAAAAATGAACTTGATGATATATTTTTGAAAACAAATGTGATAGTGGAAGAAAAAGATCATTATATGTTTGTAAAAAATGAGGATGCTGCCATCGTAATAGGACTTGATCATTTAAAAAATTCAGACACAAAAGTTTTGTATCTTGACATTGTTCATGAGCTTGTGCATGTAAAACAACATAGAGCCGGTCTTGATCTTTATAATAGATCATATTCATACGTTGATAGGCCAACCGAAATAGAAGCATACGAAGTAGCTGTAAAAGAAGCAAGACGATTGGGAATGAACGACGATGAAATCATGGATTACCTCTTTGTAGATTGGATAACTCCACAGGAACACAAAAGGCTAGCTTCTCATGTAGGACTTAAAATCAGAAATACCTAGTAATGCTATCTTGTCCTGACACTTCAGAAAGATCTGACACTTTTACGCCTATTCTACGTATCAGCATTTTCTGATCCTCTAAAGATTCTACAA
>JAHEYZ010000052.1 GCA_023251295.1 Nitrosotalea sp.
CAAACTTTGCCTTTGAAGTTACTTCGCCAGCTACTACAACTATTCCAGTAGTAGTCATCGTTTCTATAGCAACTCTTGAATCTGGATCTTGTTTTAGAAATTCGTCTAAAATTGCATCAGAAACCTGATCACATATTTTGTCTGGATGTCCCTCTGTTACTGATTCAGATGTAAAGAGATATTTTCTCTCCATTTTTAAAACCTATTCAGTTACAGTTCGTTTTCAAGTTTAATGAAAAGAACATTGTTTCCTCTTACTATGACTCTACCATAATTTGCAATAACTTTGCCATTGCTGACTTCTTCAGCATCAGTCATTATAAGATTCATGTATGAATCAACATTATTCATTTTTCCCTTGTATTCTACTTCATTTTTTAGTCTTACCGTGACTTTCTTATTGATGCCTTTTTGCAACGTGGTTAGTGGTCTTTTTGGTGGCGATTGCGACAAACATAAATCACTTGTGAAGCACTGCCTGAGATCGGGAATAAAAGCCTTCCCGATCGCAACTTTGATCTAATATTCTTTAACTTCTGGTGTAATCTAAAGACTTGATGATTCAAACTGGTATTCAAAAATTGGATGAACTTCTTGATGGTGGAATAAGGCATGGAATTATTACAGATATTTATGGAGCAAGTTCAACGGGGAAAACACAACTTGCACTCCAAATATGCATTAATGCGCTTAGAAACGATGTAGAAATACTTTTCCAAGATACTACAGGCGGGTTCAGACCAGAAAGAATGCTCACACTCATCAAAACAAAAAACATGGATCCAAAACTGCTAGATCATGTAAGAGTGGGCAGAATAACCAACACCTCAGAACAGATTAGTTATCTTGAAAAAATATCTGAAATTAAAAATATTGGTCTTGTTGTAATTGATAATGTTACAGATCTGTTTTCATTCGAATATTCTAAAGAATCAAACTTGTTAGAAAAACATATTGTTTTTATGAAATACATGCATAATCTTGCATTTATTGCTATACAGAAAAAAATCCCTATTATTGTAACAAATATAGTCAGAAAATCAAATGACATGGAAAGAGAAAATCTTGATAGATCAATAAGCATGTACACACATCAGAAAATTCATCTAACTAAAGTTAACAATAAGTATCTCGCACAAATTTTTCCATCTTTTAGTTCTAAGAAAGAAATTCATTACATGATTACACCGGCAGGACTGTTAGATTCGCCTTAAGCTATTTATCACTGTAAACTATAACAAAATCATGGCAGATATTTTTGATTCGATACCAATCATCACTGTAATACTTTTTGGAATAGGCCTTTTTGGGGTAATGGTATACGAACGAACTAGAACAAGACAGAATCCCGAACCTTCTACCTGAATCTGAACTTGAGGCCAAGTTTCATTCACTTGGTTTTAGAAACCTCACATACATCCAAAAAAAAGCAATTCCTACAATTTTCCAGAAGATAGATTCACTAGTGATTGCACCTACAGGTTCAGGTAAAACTGAGACAGCAGTTATTCCTGTATTTACACGCCTTGCCAAATCCAAGAAATCTGGAAAAATAAAAGCGTTGTACATTACACCACTAAGAGCGTTAAATCGTGATGTCTTTAGAAGGATTATAAAATATGCTGAAAATGAACACCTCTCAATTCAGATTCGTCACGGTGACACTACACAATCTGCACGAAAAAAAATTACAGAATCTCCTCCAGATATTCTCATAACCACACCAGAAACTCTCCTAATTCTACTTACACAAAAAAAGATACTTGACGCACTTTCAGAACTTGAATGGATGATCATAGACGAAGTCCATGAATTATTAGGAAATGAACGAGGTTCACAACTTTCATTAAGTTTGGAAAGATTACAATTTAATTCAAAACAAGAAATAACTAGAGTTGGTCTATCTGCAACGGTAGGTAACATTGATGAATCTGCTAAATTTGTAGCGGGAACAAAAAGGAAATGCAGAATAATTCAAGATAATTCTATACGAAAATATGATGTAGAAGTTAAATACATAGATGGAACAATATCTGATGTAGTTGATTACATAATTGAATATGTAACAAAGAATCATCCAAACTCTCCTGTTTTGCTTTTTACAAATACACGTGGAGAGTCAGAATATCTTGCATCAGTTTTACATGAGAAGACTACATTAAGAGTAGAATTACATCATGGTTCTCTCTCACAAGAAGTTAGAGAAGAAACAGAAGAGACACTAAGACAAGGAAGGCCTGGAATTATAGTTTGTACTTCCTCACTTGAACTTGGACTTGATATTGGTTCTGTTGAACTTGTAATTCACTATGGTTCACCAAGACAGGTGTCAAAACTAATACAGAGAATAGGAAGAAGTAAACACAATAGAGATTCATCTGCAAAGGGTCTGATCATAACCAACAATCCAGATGATGAATTTGAAACATATGCAATACTCGAAAGAGTTAGAGAAAAATCAATCGAAGATCAGATAATTCATGAAGGAGCACTAGATGTACTTGCACATCATTTGGTTGGGCTAACATTGCAACTTGGAAATGTTCCGGTAGATCTTGCGTTTCAGATAATAAAACAAGCATACCCTTTCAGAAATACAACAATAGAGGATCTTTTTAGCGTCCTTGAAATATTACATAACAATTCAATTCTGTTTTTTGACAAAGAGGAAATGATCTTTTGGAAAAAAGGCAGAGCATTCAGATATTTTTTTGAAAACTTATCAACAATTCCCGATATTTTAAAATTTAAAGTCTTTGATACAGCAAGTAAAAAAATTATTGGAAGTTTAGATCAAAGATTTGTAGGTAATTATGGTGATCCTGGTAATGTTTTTGTTTTAAGGGGAATGCAATGGAGGATATTAAACATAGACGAAAGCTCGCTAAAAATCAACGTTGAACCGGTACAATTAGCTGGAATAAACGTACCGTATTGGGAGGGTGAAAATATTCCTGTAGATTCTACAACCGCAAACAAGGTTGGTATTTTTAGAACAAAAGTACAGACCAGCTCTCTTCTAGTTTCAAACCAGATAATCAAGAATCTGAAACTAGATCCAATTCCAAATGAAAAAACCATCGTGGTAGAATCATTAAGAGTTAGAAACACAGTAGTAATTCATTCATGTTTTGGAACTAAAATAAATTCTACACTTTCTATGTTGCTCTCTACTATGATCTCAGCAAAGACAGGATATCTTGTAGATTCAAGATCTGATGCATATAGAATAATCATGTCTTCAAACGGTAGAATACTGGAGAAGCAAGTATTGGATACCTTAAACGAAGAATATGATCTAACACCAGTTGTTAGTGCTTCCCTCACAGGAACACATAACATAAACTGGAGAACTTGGTGTGTAGCTAAAAAATTTGGCATTGTAGGCAGAGAAGCAGTTTATGATAGAAAATCTGCAAGATTCATCTACGAAAAATATTCAAAAACCCCACTTGCAAAAGAAGT
>JAHEYZ010000053.1 GCA_023251295.1 Nitrosotalea sp.
AAGATATGACGCATAGGATATGAAAGATGTTGAATTGAAGTTAGAGAATTCAAATATTTTTCCTAATAATGAGATAAGAGGCAAAATTGAAGTGAGATATCAAGGAAGATATGATGGAATTGTTATCAATACTCAAATCTTAAATTCTAATCAACTCATTATTTACAAATCGTACAACGGAAGACCCATCTCACAAAATCTGTCAAGGTTATTCATAAGCAAAGACAACATGCCAGAAAATAAAGCAGAGTTTACAGCTGTAATAGAATTCAAGCCATCGGAACCTCATGACATAAAGTTTCGTGTATCTATAATTCAGGAACATAAAGAAATTGAAAGCGATGTGTTGTTTGCAAAACTAGTTGTTTAAAATCTCGCTTCTTTTACTATTATTTTACCAGTCATCCATGGATGAGGTTCGCAGTGATATCCTACTTCTGCTTTCTGGGTAAATAAGAATTCATATTTTTCACCTGGTTTTACCACACCTAAAGAGCCAAATTTACCACTATATTTATCCTCAAATGGTGTGTTTGCATCAAGTGTAACTGTGTGTGGGGTTTCATCAATATTTTCCCATACTACTCTGTTATCAATTCCAAGCTGGAGATTGACTAGTTTTGGTACAAAATTATCTTGTTGATCTTTATTTGCAGCACCTTTGATCATGTTTATTAAAATTTCTTCTTCTGGATTAAGAATTTCCTCAGAAATTTTTGGTTTTGCGTTGAGTTCTGGAATATAATATAATTGATAATATGAAATCCCTGCTGCTAATCCAACAATCATTGCTATTATTCCTATTCCGTATGCATGACTTGATGTTGGTTTACTCAACGATTCTTGGTGGTTTTTTATTGTCTTATAAAGCTATTTGAAAATTTGTAGAAAAAATTAGAGTTTTTTCAGATCAGGTGTTTTGTCTTTTAAATCTTCAGACATACTAGAAACTGTTTTTATTTCGGGAGTACCTTCTTTTGAAGCCAGTTTTGGTTCAGAGGGTTTTTCTTTTTCTGGAATTTTTGGTGCAGGTGTAGGTGCAACTCCTATCGGTTTTGGAATTTCTTTTTCTATTGACGGTGGAGGAGTTGGAATTTTTTTTGCTTCATTCATACCATATCTGTAAATATGGAACATTCCCGCAAATACTAGAGTAATCACTCCTGTAAGGAAAAGCGAAAAGTTCTTCATTCCTGATAAGGCTGCGTTATATGCTGCTATGTTCAGATAGACTTGAAATCCTAATAACGCAATAATTAACCAGTTTATCCACTTTCCAGAAAAATCTATTTGTGCTACTTTTTGTGGTCCCTTGGATGCAGCAAGCTTTGCTTTCCTCTCTGCTTCTTTTGACATCTTTATCATCATGTATGAAAATCCAAATCCAAGCGGTACAAGCAATATCATTACAGTATAGAACAAAATTGGATCTATAACGAGTCTTTGTACTAGTGGCAATGCAGTATCTGGTGATATGTAGAATCCCCAGTATGTGGTAACCATGATTTGTGCAATACCGGTAATTCCAAAAGCAGTAATGAGTGGTCTGTCTTTCCACGAGAATTTTTTGTATCTATCAATGAAGGGAATTATGAGTAATGAGAGAATAAACAATCCAGGCCAGAGTACACCAGTTACAAACTTGTCATATTGTGTTCTAAGAAATGCGTATAATCCTGTAAGATACCATTCTGGTACAGTAATACCGGGTGGTACTGTTGGTTCAAATTTGAAACCCATATCAACTGGAAAGACGCCCCCTGTGATTAGGATGGCACCAGAAATTGCCATAACCATAGGTACATCAAAGACCAAAAATCTTGGCATGTGTACAGCCATCAGTCCAAGCATTACTATAGGAAGAACAAACACATGTTGAGCGTAAAATCTTAAAACAAAGTCATGAAATCCGCTGCCGAACATGGCCTCCCGTATCGTAGGCCCAGCAATTGGAATAGAGTTGGTAAGCGACGCCGCAATACTGATTGCAAGTTCAGCACGTTCACTAAATATAATATCATATCCTGTAAAAGCCTCAAGAATGGTTACTGTCCCAAGTATGACTCCGGTGGTCCATAAAATTTCGTTTCTAATTTTGTATCTTCCACTAAAGTATTGATAATACATGTGCAGAATTGCAAGGAGTACCATTGCGTTTGATGCATGATAATGTATGTTTCTAATGTGAAAACCAAATGGGACATCGTTGTTTATTTTTTCTACACTGTCCCACGCTCTATTCAAAATTGGTTCATAATAGAACATCAAAAGTGCCCCACTTATTCCCAAGATGATAAAAACTACAAATGTTAGCATTCCAAGAAATCCAAACGGACTTACAAATCTAGCTGGAAATGAAAACTTTGTACCAATGAAGACAGTTCTATCTAGTCCATCCCATATCCAGTTAAAAAAGTCTACAAGACCGTTTCTACGACTTAATGAGACGACCATATCCTACAACACCATTTTCATTGACATTCCATTTTGCGGGAGAAATCCATAAGAATCCATCGGCGTCGGTTTCAAGTGTTAGTCTAGCTAGAGTATTTGATGGAGGAGCTTGAAGGGAGGCTGGTCCTACAAAGGCCGTTCCTGTGACCGGATTGTACATGCTCCCATGGCAAGGACATTCGCCTCTTTTTCTCTTTTCTTCTGGCCAATATTTCCATAAACACCAGAGATGCAGACACACCATACTATAAGCACGAAAGGCACTAACATCATTAGCTTCACCGCCAAGTTCTGGCGGAAGTCTGATAAATTGCCATTTTCTAAAAGCTTCTTCATCAAGTACACTGTCTCCTGTTTTTGGGTATGTAATGACTTCGGCATGATTTTTTGGATAAGTGTTAACGTTAGCATGGGTACTATCTGGCAAGATAACTTTAGCCTTTTCCAAAGAAGAAGTATCTGGATTTGGCATAAAATTTCCCCATGGCACATATGGCGCAAATGCAAGTCCCGTTCCTGCAGCGCCTAATAGTTTTAGAAAATCTCGTCTGGACAGAGTACTCTTGGTGTCAGAATCCTGTTCCGGCATGCAAGCTTTCGTTTTTGAAAAATTGCATATAAACCTTGTTCTAGGCTTTCTTTGAAATTCTGATTTTTGTCGTTATTATTATGGCAGTTGTTGCAATTACTATTCCAATAATTATTCCTTGCAGTAAAACGATGTTTTGATCCACAGTTACTTTGGGTGTTTCAAAGAATGGTCTATTGTCTATGTTTATTGTAATTTTTTTAGATATTTGATTTCCTGCCAAATCTTTTGCTGAAACATCAATGTCATAATTTCCATTTTCTAGTGTCCGTGTATCAAGCTGTACAAATTTACTGTCTGAGATTGTACCATTAGGAAGCATTATTCTAATTCCTCCCAAGTCAGGCAAATTTTCTTCAAAAACATCAACATCTATAGGAATTATGTTTGAGACAA
>JAHEYZ010000026.1 GCA_023251295.1 Nitrosotalea sp.
GAGAAATGCTGCCTATGACTAAAAGTCCAATTAGCCCAATTGAGAAAATTAGACTTTTTGACACGGAAAAACTGCTTTTTCTTAGAGTAATAAATCTTTTTCTTTTTTAAAACGGATTGATTTAATAATTTGATGCCATCTAGCAAAATTATTATTGTGCATGTATCTTCATAAACAAATCTTGGTGAACTAGAAAATGATAACAATACTAGCTGGTGGAACAGGTTCTGTAAAACTCGTTCGCGGAATGTCCTCGCAAACAAGAGACATCAATGTGATATCAAATGTTGGTGATAATTACTGGCTTTATGGTTTGTATGTGTGTCCTGATATAGACACAATTCTTTATGGGCTTGCTGATTTACTTGATACCGACAAAGGCTGGGGAATAAAAAAAGACTCTTTTGGATTTTTACGTCAAATGGAAATACTTGGAGAAGAAACCTGGTTTAAGATTGGTGACAGAGATGTTGCAACTCATCTTCTAAGGACTAACATGCTAAAAAATGGAAAAAATCTAACCGATATTACAGCTTGGATGTGTCAAAAATTTGCAATTGATACTAAGATAATTCCTGTAACAGATAACAGCGTTGAGACAAGAATCGTGACAAGTAAAGGAGAACTTCACTTACAAGAATACTGGGTAAAATATAGAGGTCAAGACAATGTAGAAGGAATAAAATATCTTGGTGCCGACAAGGCACGTGCAAATCCTGCAGCAGTTAATGCAATTCACGACTCTAGTCTAGTAATAATTGCTCCAGGTAATCCTCTTACTAGCATAGGGCCTATTTTATCTATCAAAGGAATAAAAAAAGAACTTTCAAAATCAAAAAAGAAAGTTGTTGTTGTAAGTCCTCTTGTTGGTAACAAAGCAATTAGTGGTCCTGCCGTAAAATACATGGAAGCAGCAGGAATGGAAGTCTCTGCATATGGACTTGCCAAGATGTATTCTGAAGTTGCGGCACATATGGTAATAGATACATCAGATCGATTACTTACAAGAAAGATCGAAAACCTAGACATGCATGTGTATGAAACTAAAATTAAAATGAAAGACAAAATTGAAGAAGATGCACTTGCATCATTTATTCTAAAACAAGTGCATGTCTAAATTTAGAACCGCGGCGATAGTTCCTGTAAAAACTTTTTCAAAGGCAAAAAAGCGACTTAATCTTTCTCCTGAAAAAACTGAGATTCTTTGCAAGTTGATGCTAGAGGAAGTCCTAAACACAATATCAAAATCTTATCTAATTGAAAAGATTGCACTTGTAACTAAAGATGAGGCTGCGTTTGCTATTGGAAAAAGATTTGGATGCATAGAAATCATGGACGAAAAAGAATTGGGAGTAAATAATGCGGTTGCATTGGCAGATGGATATTTTCTAAATGATGGATTCAACGCCACCGTTGTTTTCCCTCAGGATATTCCACTGATGGAACCAGATGATATCCAGGCTCTGTTTAATTTTAAAAATTCACAAAAATGTGCGCTTGTAGTGCCTTCAAGAAAGTTTGATGGTACAAATGCTTTATTTCGTACTCCTGTCAATTTGATGAAGACGCATTATGATGAGGACAGCTACAAAATTCATCTTAGTACAGCACAAGAAATTTCTGCTTCATCAGCACTTGTTTTAATAAGAAGAATAATGCTTGATGTAGACGAGAAATCTGATCTACAATACATTTCCAAATATGTTAAACCTTCGATTTCGCAAATAATTCAAGATTTGTAGTTATACCAGTGTAGTACGTTCTTTTTTTGATTTAAAATAATTTAAGAGGAAAATAATAATAGCTAATGACCCTGAGATCAAAAATAAAACTTCAAGTGTATTAAGAAATGGATTTGATGTTTCGTTTAAAGTTTGATTCATGTCAGCCATGAAATAAATATATGAATAAATAAAATAATTTGTTGCCCAATGAAGTAAAATCGCTGGAGCTAAACCATGTCTGACATACACCCATCCTATTATTACACCACTTATAGCAGCCTGTGCAAACTTGCCAGTACTCCAAGGAGACCCCGAAATTATATGTGCTACTCCAAAAAATATTCCAACTGCTATGACAAGACCTAATACTTTTTTGTAGTTAGTAATTTCTAAATTCTGAGATGGATGCCACAGTGACTTGAAAAGACTTCCAATTGATATCTTTGTAGCAAACATGGCAAAAAGAGGTAAACCAACAAGAAACACCCTAAACCCAATTTCTTCAGTTAATGGTGATACTGTTATCAGAAAAAACTGAATTAACTTGTTTTGAATTTCGGGTGGTTCTACAAAAACTCTAAAACTCTGTTGGATGGAATCTATAGTTACCGAGACCACAATTAAGATTGAAAACCAAGTTAGCATGCCAAGAAGATAATTATTTTTTATATTGTGCCAACCTTCACCTATTAGAGAAGAAAGGGCATGAGAGAAATTGGTTTTATGACCCAAAATAGAAACTGCAAACAAAACCAGATAAATGCACCATGCTACAATGAAACCATCCCCCAGTTCAAATTGAATTGGAACCTTTAGACCAATACCTGCAATAAAAACATCAATGCCGTCCATAGGAAAATCAAAAATTATTTCCTTACCAATGTCTGAGTTAAAGACTACATATGCTCCAATAGGAAAGGAAAATATCATCAATCCAAATATCACTGATGTTATTGCAGAATATGGGGTACAAAGAGCCTTGAAGAGTTTATCGCTTTGCAAATCAACTAATGAACTTCAATGCTAGACTCAGGAAATCCCAACTTCACCAAAGTTCCCTTGATTGAATCTCTATGATCTCCTTGTAGTAGTATGTACCCATCTTTTACTGTGCCACCACATGCATACTTTGCTTTTAACTCTCTTACTACCTTGCCAAGATCATTCATTTTTGGATTTACTCCTTCAATCATCGTTCCTTTCTTTTTAAACCGTCTTTCCTCTAAACGAACAACAATCTGGGTAGCATCTTTTTCAAGTTCACCACAGGCGCATAAATCATTAGGAAGTCCGCATGTATTGCAGATAACAACCATTCAAGATAAAAACTCGCTTTCCCACTATTAAGCCTTGTCCGTATCTAACTTTTTTACTTGGACTTGCAAACAAGATTTATGTCAAAAGATCTTGCCAAAAAAGCTGTAGAGATGCTCCTAAAAGGTGCTACCCTAATTAGCGAGCCATGCCCCTACTGTAAAGGGGTTCGTGTAATGAAAAATGGAAATGCACTTTGTGTAAATTGTGGTAGGGAAGCAAAAGAGGAAAACGTTCCAGTTCAGGAAAAAACCGAAAATACAGCCTTTGCAAAATTTGAACAAAAACTAGCGGGCCTTTACGAAGAACTGGAACATGAAAAAGATCACCAAAAACAACAACAAATAATCAAATCCATCACTGATCTGATGTCATTAATAGAGAAACTCAAAAAATAACGCAAAAAGTATTTATGTAAAAATCTTGCCCTCAAAGATAACCATGAGTAGCAAGAAATCCGCACCTCTACCCGCATCAAGCGCCGGTCTTTTGAGGTTCTTTGAGGATGAAACGAAGGGATATCGTATACGACCTGAAATAATAGTCTCTATCCCAACTGGGTTGATTGTGATCTCCTGGATCCTAAAATTGTTCTTCCTACCATGACTGAAAACGCTGACAATGTCTCCAATATTCATAGGAGATACTCTCTAACTTTACTTACTCCATCTTCTCCATATCTTTCCCTTTTTGTTTCTGTTGTTGTTGTATCAATACTGGTACTATTGGCGGAACTAGCATATTTTGAAAACTATGACAAGTTTTTCATACATTTGTTTGTAGCAATTGGCGTACTGCTTGCTACGCAAATTATTGATGCCCGTCTTTTACATACAGAAAAATCTAAAGTTAGACACGTATCAGGATTTGGAAGTCTTTTATGGCTTGTAACAGCACTAGGTGGTTTAATTTCTGTACCAGTGTTTTCTAAACCAGAACTTTTACCAATATATCTTACTGAAGGAATGTTTTTGTTTGCAAGTTTTAGAATAGGAATCTTTACTTCAGTTATTGGAGCAAAGGTAAAACTAGCTTGGGCCATTTGCTTGATGCAACCCATAGCAATGTTTCTTGCAATTATTCCATACCAGCTTTGGGTTCCAATGCTTACTGATTTGCAAGCAATTGGATATGGAATTATCTTTTTAACAATAGGTACAATTTGGACAATAATAACAGACAGAGCTGGCGGTCCCAAAGTTCCAAGTACACATAAGGTATTACAAGCATATGTTGCAGCATGGACACGAAATAATCCTTCTGAGATGGAACGTCTAATAGAAGAACGTTCTCAACCATCCAAAGTTTCAACATTTCAAATTAGATTCAAGACAAGAGACAATGAGTTTAGACTCGTTTTACCAGACGTTCATCCAGGACCATTTCATCCAATCGGTGGAAGTAACATTCCATTTCAGATATACAAAAACTTGAACTCATCTGCAATGGTCATGCATGGCATTTCTGACCATTCCCTTAACTTGCCATCAAAATCACAAGTTGATGCATACTTGGCCAGCTTTGCAACAAGTTCTGTCTTTGATAAGGGAGACCAATGCACAAAACCCGTTACCGTTCAGGTAAACAATGCTAGAACAGTTGGGTTGTTGTTAGATAAGACAGCTGTTCTTATCTTGTCACTATCTCCACATGGGATGGAAGATGTACCACTATATGTAAAAAATGAATTGGAACAATATGCAAAAAATCGCGGCTTTGACAAACTCTTAGTAGTTGATAGTCACAACGCAATGGGAGAAGAGATATCATCAAGCGATGCTGATGATCTATTCAAAGCCGCAAAATCAAACCTTGATACATTGATAACAAAAGAATCGTTACCGCTAGAAATAGGATTTGCAAACATGGAAAATCAAAAAATCCTAGCAGATGATCTTGGACCTGGTGGAATTGGCATCTTATGCATGAAAATAGGAGATGAGAAATTCTTTCTTGGATGGTCAGATTCTAATAACATGCAAAATGGTTTTCGTGAAGAAATTGTAAATTCTCTTTCAAAAAATGGATACAACTTGATTGAAATGTGTACATCTGACACTCATTATAAAACAAAAGAAGCAAGAAACAAACATGGCTACTTTACATTTGGTAGTCTGTCCACACCTAACGACGCATCTTCTTGGTTTCTAGATCTGGCTAAAAAAGCAGAACAAAACATTTCTGAGGCTTCGTTTGAAGCTCTACAACATCAAACGGATGTTAAGATAATGGGAACCACACTTCTTGAAGATTATTCAAAATCGCTTGATCGTACAATGAGAATTACACAAGCTTTTTTGATAGGAACCACAGTCTTCTTTTTCTCAACTATGTTCTAATGTATTAAGATCATCCAAGTTACCATAAAACTCTTCACAAAAGGAACGAAGCTGAAAAATTGGGATGATTGGGACTTTGTTAATGAATCTCATCTCTTCTTGATATAAAGTGACAATTGCAGGAATTGCTGCCACTACATTTTGGGATTTTATAAAACGCTCTGTTCTTTCTATTTGCTTTTTCACTGCTTTTTCTAAAGACGATTGACTAGCTCTTTTCCAATGCTTACAGTCTATTAGAATTGCAACATCAGATTTTACACCTACTACATCTATCTGCATTCTGGGTTTTGTTAATATTAGATTACGGGTTGTTTCAAATTCGCTACCATCTAAAATTTCTGCAGCAAGTGATTCAAAATCTTTCCAACTCAGTGATCTTGAGATTTCATCAATAGGTGCACCCATTCGTATCGCTAAAAGACATGACTTTAATCTATCATTTTCATCAAAGAAGACCTGGCGATCCTCATACCTTCCTATGCCATTTTGTAAGAAACTATCAAGCATAGTCTTGGCAGTCTCTTCATCAGTCCTTGTAATCACGGAAAAATCCTTGACTGACATGCCTCCGGGAATTATTCCATCAATTCCTCTAAGTATAGTCTGGAGATTCAATAGAGCTGATTTTCTCCTTCTATTATATACATTTTAATAATAAGTGGTAAAAAATGTTAAAGATTTGGCAAAATAAGTTTCTTCAAGTATTTAACATCTTTGTACTGTAATAATTGAATCTCATGTGAGCGATTTTGTATAACACATACCAAAGAAGATTAAAAACAGTTTCAATCAGTCAAACTATGAAACTAATTATATTGGTAATCGTTCCTGCCTTTGTTTTTGGATCTATCTCTGCTTTTGCAGATAAGGGAACTTTTGTTGATAAAGTGCAGTTTATCCAATACGTTGACGAAAACACTGCACTAGAAGAAGTGAAAAATGGAAACTTGGACATTTACTATTATAGGATCTCTTCCGACAGAGTTGAAGACACCAAATCAAGAGAGGGACTCCAAGTCTTTCAATCAACAGGCGGTTCTTATAGCATTCTTGTAAATCCTGCAACATCTGAAAAATTCAATCCATTCTCCTTACGTGATGTAAGATTTGCACTTAATTATCTAATTGACCGAGAATTGATTGTAAACGAATTTCTTGGTGGGTATGGCACCACGATGATATCTGCATATACTCCCTTTGATCCTGACTATCTTCTAGTCTTAGAAGACCTTGAATCTTTTAACTTTAGATATAATCCAATACTTGCAGAAGAAATGATTTCTAAGGCTTTGATAGGTTCCGGAGCTGAAAAAATTGATAACAAGTGGTATTATGGATCAAAACCAGTAGAAGTTGTTATTTTCATCAGAAGTGATGATCCAGTGCGTAAATCAATTGGAGAAATTCTTTCATCACAGCTAGAAAAAATTGGATTTAGTGTGAAAAAAGACTTTGGAGATCTTAATAAAGCATTTTCTATAGTTTATGGAAGCGATCCCGCTGAACAAAAATGGAATATTTACACTGAAGGATATGCTGGAAGATCGGCATTTGTAAAATATGACTCTCTAATAACAGCTCAGATGTATTCACCATGGTATTGTAACATGCCGGGATTTTGTGAACCCTCTTATTGGAATTACAAAAACGACACAATAGATTCGTCATCTATGAATGTATTTAACGGCAACTTTACTTCTGCACAAGAACGAGCTAATCTTTTGAAAGAAGCAACAAAAATGGGAATCCAAGAATCAGTCAGAGTATTTCTTGCCAGTAAAATTGATCAGTATGTTGCCAGTGACAAAATAACTGGAATAGTAAATGATTTTGGTGCTGGTGTACCAAGTAGATTCACACCAATCAATGTGCATGGTAATTCTGATTTGTTAAAAATTGGAGTAAAACAGATCTACCAAGGGGCATGGAATCCAATAGGTGGAATGAGTGATCTTTACAGCAGGGAAATCTGGGACGCTGTTTCTGATCCTGTGACATTTAAACATCCGTACACTGGTATTACTATTCCAATTAGGACACAATGGAAAGTTGAGGCTCCAGGACCTACAAAGAAACTTGATGTTCCTGAGGATGCAATAAAATGGAATGCAACTCAACAAAGTTGGGTTAAGATAGGAAAGGGAAATCAAGCCACAAGCAAGGTCACATTTGATCTAAATTTTGGCAACTGGCACAACGGTAGGCAAATGGACATGAATGATGTCCTATATTCGATTTATTTTTTGTATGAGTGGACTTGTGATACAGAGGAAGACAAGACCTGTGATTCTGAATATTCATCAAAAGCAGAGCAAGGTGCACAAACACTAGTGGGAGTAAGAGTAATTGACAGCGACACCATTGAAGTCTATCAAAATTATTGGCATTTTGATGAGGCAGAGATTGCTGACTCTGCAGCAGTGTGGGCAAGTATGCCATGGGAGATAATGTCCGCAATGGAAAAATCTGTAACAGACGGCAAGGCTGCATTTTCAAGATCAAATGCCATTGGTAATGACTTAGAATGGCTTTCATTACTTGTTCCAAATGATGCCAACATGATAAAATCAGAACTTGAAGAATTCAAACAATCAAACTTTGTTCCGTCCGCACTTGCAACTTTTGAATCTGATCCTTCCTACTATAATTCTAGATATGATTCATCAATATCATGGATAGCAGAAAAAAATCATGCAATTATTAGCAACGGTCCATTTTATCTTGAGAGCTATTCACCAGAAGCAAGAACCATAATCATTAGAGCCTTTGACGATCCAACATATCCATTTGAGGCAGGACATTGGAAAGAATTTGCAAACGTCAAACTTTCTAAAATAAACCGTATTGATGTTCCAGACGTTGTATCAATAGGAAAAGAGTTAACAATTCCGGTATTTGTTAATGACGAGTCTACAATTTACTATTATTTTATAAACGCTGACAACAAAGTTATTGTATCAGGTACAAAAAAATCTGAAAACAACAAAATTGATATTGCATTATCAAAAGATCAAACCGCGCTTTTTAGTGTAGGTGCAAACGACTTGAAGATATTTTCAGTATCAGATTCTGCCCTGCGTCCTGACATACTGCGTACTAGCTTTTTGGGAATAAAGGGCAATTACACAGCACCTCCTGAAACAATGAATACCGAGCCAAGCATTTTTCCGATCGAACAGGATTATCTTATACCTATATTCGTGATAGCCACAGTAGTTGCAATAATAATAGGATTTTTCATCTTTTTAAGAAAAAGGAGACATTCATAGCTATGTTATTAACTGTGGGTAATAAATGAGGGAAAAATGAGTTTCAAACGATATCTTCTGACTCGGGCAATTACAATGTTTGGCGTCCTTATGGCCACTCTTCTTCTTACAATAGCACTTATTGGCTCTAACATGGATGTCATTCTTAACAAGAGTGTTGAGATTGAGATAAGAAAAATGGTAACTGATAACAACACGTGCAAGAATATGAGCGCAGATGAATGTGAAGTTTTAACACAAAAACTGATCGATGAAAGAAAAAGAGTTTTAGGATTAGACAAGCCATGGTATGAACCTAAAAGAATTGGGCTAGCGGTTCAAAAGATTTTAATTCTCGATTTTGGTCATGCAACATTTCTTACAAGCGATTCTGGCTCATCTGATGTCAAAGATATCATAATTGAAAAACTTCCAAGAACCATTTTACTTTTTACTACCGCCACTATTATCATTTCTTTGATTGGAATATTTCTTGGCGCTCTTTCTGCTAGTAAACTAAATTCAAAACTTGATAGATTGACTTCTACTTTTGCTGTAGTAAGTAGTAGCTTTCCTGTTTGGTGGATAGGAATGTTGATGATCTTTGTCTTTGCCTTTGCCTATCAAATATTTCCTGCCAGAGCAACACCACCGATCCCTTCCACAGATCCAGGATATATTGGAGCATTGTTGTATCACATGACACTTCCTGTTATCACGATAATATTGATCGGATTCGGTTCATGGGCTTATCTTGTGCGAAACTTTATGATTGGTGTCTTACAAGAGGACTTTGTAACTGCAAAAAGAGCCATTGGCATTCCAGAAAAAAAAATACTTTACAGGCATGCGCTAAAAAACGCAGCACCTCCAATTGTCACTGTTCTTGCATTGAGTCTTTCAGGTTCGCTTGGCGGTGCAATAATTACAGAAGCCGTTTTTGATTGGCCTGGTATGGGACGACTTTACTATGAGGCAATCAATGTTTTGGATCTTCCTGTAATAATAGGAGCAACATACGTTTTGACTGCTTTTTTCCTTGCAAGCATATTCTTGGCTGATATCCTATATGCCTACTTTGATCCAAGGGTAAAGACAGGATGAATGCAAAGGAAATCAGGCAGGAATTTGCAAAAAGCAAGATCGGGCTTGCAGGAATAGGTATTCTTGTGATACTTTTTGCTTTGTCAGTAATTGCAGTAACAACGATCCCTGCTGAAACTTTTAAAGAATGGAACAACCCTTCAAATTGGATAACTTATCCGAAAACATCGGAACCTGCTTGGATAAACTACATCAGCTCAGAAAAAATTCCAGAGCACAAGATCCTTAAAAATCCACAAATGTTGTCACAAACATCTGGAGAGGTATCCGTTATCTCGCAAAATTTTGCAGTTGATTTTAATTATGATGGATTTCCAAGTGACTTTATTTATGAATATTCTGCAAAATATTCTGGGGCTCCATTATTACAAATGTCAGTGATTCGTCCTGATGGATTAAAGATTGATTTAATATCTAGATCACTTCCGCAGTCAGATGGATCTATTTACTCTGAACAAATTTTTTCAACAGACGACTCTGTGAAAAAAAATCTGAGAAAAAATGCAAACAACTTCACGTTTACAACTGATTTGCTTTCTGCAGAAGACATCGTCTTTTCTGAAACTGGTCAAAACAAAATCCTAAAGGGCAAATATGTTTTTCAAATAAAATTCTATAATGTTGCCTCTGATGTTGATATCCAAAGTTCCAAGTTGATACTAGGCGGAAAAGTGTATGGTATTATTGGAACTGATGATCTAAGACGTGATCTTGCTGTTGGATTGCTTTGGGGAACACCATTTGCTCTATTCATCGGAATTGTAGTAGCCATAGGCTCGGTTGTGATTGGTTTGATTTATGGAGTTTTTGCAGGTTACAAAGGTAAAATCACAGATGAGTCTATGATGAGATTTAATGATGTAATTTACGCCCTTCCTACACTTCCTTTGCTAATCATTTTAGCAGTGACATTAGGAAACAGTATATTTTTGATAATTGGGTTTTTGGTAATTTTTGGCTGGGTCGGGGTAGCAAAGATTTCAAGAAGCATGGCGATTCAAATTAAAACCTTACAATATATTGAAGCGGCAAAAATTATGGGCCAAAAAGATATCAAAATAATTTTCAAACACATAATTCCACAGCTGTTACCATTTACCTTTGCAAGTATTGCAATAGCTGTACCAGGAGCAATAACAACTGAGGCAGGATTGTCATTTTTAGGACTAGGCGATCCAACCTATCCTACTTGGGGCCAGATACTTCATGATGCAAACTCTTTTGGGGCTGCAGCAAGGGGTCTTTGGTGGTGGATTCTACCTCCAGGAATAATGATTGCAATTACCGGTCTTGCTTTTGTATTTATTGGAAACGCCATGGATACAATAGCAAACCCAAGACTTAGGCGCTAGGGTTTGAATTGACGAACTAATTTAATGACTTCGTCGTTTAGTTTCAAAGTATATGCAGCCGCATTAGGATCAGTTTCTTGTGATAACATTTCTGCAAACTGTGTCTTGTCTTTTCCCCTTTCATACATTCCTCCAGATTCCTTTATGCATAGAGGAAACTTTTGCATCCTAAGACCATTTTTAGTTAGATAATCTATGAATTTTTTGTAGTTTTGGGCAGAAAACCATTCTGTATTATTTTCACTACACGCCATTATCCAAGTGTCTATAGTATTTTGAAATAATGCTTTCTTTCTTAATTCTTCAAGTGTCATGTGAATTTAGTAATTTAGAAATCTGCTCTTTTCATCTTGGAGCCACAACGCGGACAAGCACCGCCTTTGTATTTGTTATTACAAGTGAGACAGATATATTTTACACTTTGACTTTGGCCAAAGAACCCTCCACCTTCTCCAAATCCTCCCATTCTTCGCAAAGCGCGTCTTCTAATTATGAGGGGAAATAGTATGAATAGTGCTAGAGATGTAATCAGCCCCCACGGAAATCCTAGCAGATACTGTAATCCGATACTTATGGCAAGTGAACCGAAAAGGAAAATTAGATATGTCTTATATTGTCTGTCCAATAACTCACAATGATTCAAAAACCTTATAAGTTTTTGTCAGAATTTTTCTACTCTATTGCTATAGGAAGACTATTGCCATCTCTGTCATAAGCAAAAATGTCATTATCCTCATATGGTGATTTTACAATCATTGTCACAAAACCAAAGAAATTGTGAAGATCAGTGACAGATGGTTGTGCAGAACCAGATGGATGAGAATGAACAGTTCCTACATAACTAGGATCAAAAGGCAAAAACGAATGGGGAAACCCCGCAAATGTTGGTCCATGATGTGAAAATGGAGGTATTACAAGACCATTAACCCTCACATTTCCTTTGTTTGATTTGCCACGCAGGATCAAAAGTCCTTCGTTTGGATGGTTCATCTTGCAAAATGTCAATATTCCATCCCGCGTTTCTTTTGTAACAGTAATTGTGCGTTGGATCTTTGAGTTCTTGAAAATCATACGGAAAGGTTACCGCCTACTCTAATTAATCTTAAATTAAGATATGGTAAATTTTGTTCCTAAAATTTCGCCTAATTTTGATTCTATGCTTTTTTTCATTTGTGGTACGAGCTTTACTGCTTCATCGATTTGATTTTCAAGATTGGTTATTTCTAATTCATATTGTATTATTTGTTCCTTTGATTTGGCTAAATTCTTCTCTTTTTCTTCTAGGTCTTTATTGTTAAAAGGAAGACTTTGCTCTAAAACATGTTTCTTATTTGATAAATCGTTTTTCAACTTTAAAAATTCATCCAATCTGGTAACCGTTTCCTCAATTTGTTCAATTGATTTATCAGTATCCTTGACAGAGACGTTGCCTGCAACAACTGACTTGACTATTGTTTGTAGTACTTCAATCACTGAATCCTTTGTCTCATTGGTAATTACATCATAAGGATTATCAATCATCTTTTCCATCACTAATTTTAATGGCTTTTCAAGTGAGGATACATAACTATACTTGCCAAGTGGTCTAGAAATCTTTGAAAACTGAAAATCTACCTCACGTTTTATCTTATCTTTTTCTTGATCAAGTGATTCGAGTTCATTTTTGATTTTGAGAAATTCGACATACTCCTTACTTGATTTTTTATTCCTAATATCTTCTTCAAAACTTTGAACTGCTTTTTGGCTGTTTTGAATCTCATCTTGCATTTTTGCTATTTTTTTGC
>JAHEYZ010000027.1 GCA_023251295.1 Nitrosotalea sp.
ATATTCTTCAATTTTTAATTGATAAGAATCAGGGAAATGATATTTTATGGCATCTTCTAGCCCCGTAGAATCCTCATAAGTCACTCCAATTATTGGGATTTTTAATTTATTCCAGATTTTTTTTATATCAATAATATTGTACATCGATATGATAAGACCTGAAATCATTACAAAACTAATGTCATCACGATTTAATTTTTTATGCATTTGTAGTATAGCATCAGTTGCATCATTTCCTTCTATTGTACTACGACCAAATACGAAACCATCTATAATAAAATCTCGCCGCATTACTACTCCAGCTAGATGCGAAGTCTTTTCATTTTCTTTGAAACTTTCTGCGATTGCAAGACCCCTTAGTCCTTTTTTCTCAATGTGAAGGTGGTGCATCTTTTTTCATCTTAAATTTTCGATAAACCAAGCCTATCACTGTAAGAAATATCGCGGTGATTACAGACCACGTAGCAAAGGCGATAATGTCTAGGTTTGCCATATAATCAAAATGATGTGTTATTATTTTTAGTTATGTGGTTTTCCATCTCTTAAACAAACTATGTTCTATATTGAATTGGTCAAGACATTTTCCTACAGTGTGATTTACCAAGTCATCTATTGTTTTAGGCTTGTTATAAAAACCAGGAATCGGTGGAAGAATTGTGACTCCAATTCTTGCAAGTTTTAACATATTCTCCAAGTGGATACTGCTAAATGGTGTCTCTCTTGTAACCAAGACTAATTTTCTCGATTCTTTAATGGTCACACCGGCAGCTCTTGCTACTAGGGTTTCATCATAACCGTTTGCAATAGCAGACAAAGTCTTCATGCTACACGGGATGACAATCATACCATCAGTTCTATATGTACCACTGGAGATGCTAGCAGCCATGTTAGAATCGTCAGAGTAGCTTTCTACTAGCGATTTTACATATTTTAGATCGTGTTTTGTTTCTAAGATTAGACATTTTTTTGCCCACTCTGAGATTATCAGATGAGTTTTAATTTTTAATTGCTTAAGAGATTCAAGCATTTTTACTCCATATATAATACCGGTACTGCCGGTAATCCCTACAACTAATCTCACAAACACTTCACCATAAAAAAGAAAAAAGAGAGTCTTCCATTTTAATCTAGATTATCTTTCCACTGCCAACTATTCTAATTGTTTGAGACTCGGGTTTAAGAATTACACAAATCTCATTTTTTTCAAATACAATATTCTTTCCTAGCGACAACTTGAAAGGATTCAATGATAATATTTTAGCGGGTCTTATTTGTAAGCCTATATTTACCAAAAACATTTGATTTTCTGCTAATTCACCTTTAAAAAATGCGTTTTTTTGATAATCCAGTGTTATTTCTTGTGAAGTGATCATGGAATCAGGCATGCATAACATATCTCCTCTTTGAACTTCATCTGGAGTTATTCCCTTTACTGAAAGACCCACCCGCGCTGATGAAGATGCTTCATCTACAGTATCATCGTGCATTTGTATGGATTTAATTACAACGTCCAAACCTTTTGGCATGAGTTTGAGATTATCATATGTCTTTACTTTACCTTGTATCACTTTTCCCAAGATCACGGTTCCAACACCCTTGACATCAAAACAATGATCTATTACAATTTTTACACTACCCTCTTTTGAGATTGGTTGCAATGATTCGGTTTCTTTTTTTAGATCCGTAAATTCAACCAGTTTGTATTGTTCCACTATAGTTCCTTTTATCATAGTAAGAAGTTTATTTCTATCAACATCATAGGAATGACTCAGCAATCCTTGATCTTTTTTCAAACTTTCTAAGGCAACTATTTGTTCACCTGTAAATTTGTCAAGCTTTGTCACATGAAATATAACATATTCTCCCATGTTTATTGCTTGAAAAAGAGGTTGAATCTTTTCAGGGAATCCTGTAGGTAGTGTCCATGTCTTTACAGACTCTGATTCTTTTTTGTCATATATTGTAATATCTGTAGCAGTCCCCTTTTTACCAAATTCTTTTGCAATTACTTCATCTCCAAGTAAAGTGTAGTTAATAGATTTCATTTTTCTTCGTTTGTGGATTCATCAAAAGGTTACTGTAAAAAATCTTTGTACTTTCTATTCTTTGAGTTTATTTTCTTTGAATGTTTCTGATCCATACCAGCAATATCTAAAATAATCAAGACACCACTCATGAAACGCTTTATTTTGACTATAAAACATCTCACCAATATCAGGTTCGCCATATAGAGCAGGAAACATTACACAGGCTTCATTTTCATTCAAAAATACGCCTATTTTAACATCTTTCCTCATTTTTCTTTCAACAAGACCATTTTTTGTCAAAGTTTTAAAATCAAGTTCGTCAATCAATTTTTTTCTGCCTTTTGGAATAATTGTAGATTCAGAAAATATGGAATTTATTTTTACGCCTTTTTTTGCTTTGTTTGCAATCGGTTCAATGAGGTCTAGTGGTTCCTCCAATAAGATCCCATAAATGTACTCATTTGCATTAGAAATAATATTTTTCCATAGCTCCATAACTTTGATGAATCCTTTGATGTATTGGTTCTGTTCTAATGCACCAATTCTTTGAATATACTTTTGTGGCAGATCGCCAAAATCATGATTTTTAAAATATTTTTTGTTTTCGGCTACAAAAGCCAAAGATGAGATCTGGTTACATACAGTATTTCCGTATGTTGTAAGACGATAGCTTCCATCTATGTCTTTTTCAATAAGATTTGCCTTTACAAGTCTTTCAAAATTTCTAAATACTTCTGGTATCGTAGCACTTAATTCCTTAGCAATAATAGAAACTTTGGATTTATTTATAGAAAGGCGAAAGAGGATTTCTAATCTTTGTTCACTAGCGAACTCCAAGAAATCATGTGCTATTTCTTTTGAATGCACAAGGTAGTATCGATAACAACAAATCTAAAGATTTTGTAAAATTATGATTCTGGCCAGTTGGAACCACATTCAGGGCACATACCTCGGTATCCATGATATTTTGGATCTAAGATAACATATGCATTTTTACAGCCACAGCTCTCACATTCTATCGTCCTTTTGCTCATAATTTTAACCAAGATTTCTTGGATATTAGTACAAGTTAACATCGTAGCTAACTAATTGTATCCATAGCTAAGTGAACTTGTTGAAAAAGTCACCAGTTAGTTGATATGTTATACGGTTTGATTCGGATATAGTAAGTCCCAAGTAGACCTATGAAATTGACATTTCATGTATTTTCGTCAAATCACAGTGCCTCCACTACCGCCTTCAATCTTATTTTTGTACGTGATTTCCACCACCTATTTTCATCAATCAGAATATTGCATTACGGCAATAATAATCCAATTTTGCAAACAAGCTGAATATTTACATTTTTTGAAAGTTTGTCTTATCAGTCTTCTAATACAACAAAAGATTGACAAATGACTGAATTGTGTAGAAAATGTGGCGAGCTGGTTCAAGATTTTTCATGCTGTGTCATTTGTAGAGAGCCAATGCAACGAATGTGCAAAATATGTAGAAACACTACAGAAGAAAGTTTCCATCAGAACTGCGAATATCAATTACATGCACTCAGACTATTTCCAATTCCACCAGATACATGGTTTAAAAATCGTAAAAAGTTCGTTGCAACCACATTATTAAATTCAGATGTAAAAAATAAAGTAATAATACCAACATACGAAAAAAATCAAGCAATTATTGCAATAGCAAAAGCATTAGAAAGAATAGGAAAACCGGTGTTAGAACAAGTATCTAGTAATCTCTATTCAAAATACCAGTGTTTTTTAATTGACTGTTATGATAATCCGGAATATCTAGCTGATGTATTAAAGGAATTGTTTGGCAAATCATATGAAAATATTATAGAAACAATTGAAGGAATCGTGAAAGACTACGAACCAAAAGAACCACTCGGGGAGTTTCTTGCAACTATCAAATCAACCCGATAATTTAAGCTTAGGCGATCATTAACATTTAATTTCCAAGGTATGAAAGATGGTTTTTCTGTTTTTTGAATAAAAACAAGCCCGTGTTTTCTTAGTTCCTCCCTTAATGATTTTGAATCTAATCTAACTCTAACAGAATTTTTTCCTCGCTCAAAGTCATAAGGATCAGAAATTGCTAAGAATCCTCCCAGTTGCGATAAGACAATTTTAAGAAAATCTAATGGTTCGATTAATTCTAAAACGTTTAGTCCCACTACTAAATCAAATTTTCTATTCCCAAATGGAAGAAAAAGTGAGTTTGCCACAAAGTAATCCATGTTTTTCGGATGATTTTTTTTGGCTTCCAAAATAGCAAAAAATGATTGATCTATTCCAATAACGGTTTCGTGTTTTTTTGCCAAAAATTTTGCAACATATCCTATAGAACAACCATGTTCTAATACAAGTTTAGATTTGGGAATTTTTTCAAGTGAGTTTTTTATGCGTGAGTAAAATTTTGATTTTAAACTATTTTTATAAGTAACAACCCAGCGTTTTTCCAGATCAGTCAAATCCTCAAGGTTTTTGCTTATTTTTGCAAGTGAATCTTTTATCATGGCCTTCAATTTAGAATTTTTTGCATTATTCATTAAATAACCTCCTAACTGAATTCTATTGGAAAGGTATGATGAAAGATTAGTCCACAAAATTGGTACTTTAGAAATTATTGGGTATTTTGCGCCACAATTGTTACATAAAATAATTCCCTCTTCAATTTCATCAGATTTTTCAAATACTTGTAACTCTAATTCCGATTTGCAATTAATACATCTTAGATATTTTAAACTAAATTCATGCATCTTAATTAAAGACATGGTTTGCACAAAAGAGTCTTTTGGATTACAAATCTTGGACAGGTAAAGGTTTACCGGAAACCGATGCATCAAAAGCTAACTCTTGGTTGGCATTGATCCAATACCAGTACTTTTATGATATTTCGTACAACCAAACATTATGAAAGCAAAGTTTAACACTTCATGTACGTCATGTGGGGATCAGATAAAGGCAGGCAAAGAAATTGCAAAAGACCAGACTGGAAGGTGGGTTCACAAATATTGTGCCGCAGAATCTACAGATCTCCCTTGAGAGTTATTGCAAGAATCTAGGGATTTTTTTGACAAAATCTGATAGTGAAACTCTTCCTGGTCCTACAACAATGATAGATAAAACGCTTATCAGCAATAACAGCTCTAATTCATAACCTCCCTGTCCAGTCAAGTTGGAGGCATGTTTTACATGAAAAATTGCTCCAAGCATGATTATAGATAATATCGAGGCAGAAATTCTTGTCAATATTCCAATGATTAAAAGAATCCCAGGAACAAACTCGGCAAGTGCAATAAAAAACTGCATTTCGGCTGGAATGCCTATTTGGTTTAAAAATCCGACAAAACCTGGATTAAATTTTCCTAGACTGTGAGCTATGAATATGGTTCCAACAACTGCTCTAACTCCAAAATGAACAACGTCGTGTAACTTGTTTTCTCTAAATTTTGCATCAGTCAATATATACAAAATGATTTTTACAGATCATTTAAACATAACTATATTTTTTTTGCAAATGTTTTAAAATCAGAGTCATACCAAATTGTTTTTGATTCTTTGTATCCGGGCAATTTTGCATTTATGGCAATATGCGAAAAATTGTTTTTACTCATAGCTCCATGCCAGTGAAATTTCTGTGCAGGTATGTACACCGTATCGCCTTTTACCAGATTGATGCTTTCAGTTTTTTCGATTTTTACAGTAGACCCAGTTTTTTTGGCAGAAAAAATAACAAGCATGCCTTTGCCACCAGTAGTTATTAGTGTTTGACCTGCTTGATGATAATGAATTTTTGTTCTTGCTCCTCTTTTAAAAGTCACATGATAGATTTTTTCTTCTGTAGATCGGATCACTTTTGATACATCCTGAAACAGGACGTTTCCTACAAAGTAATTTTTTGTTTTTTCTCCCAGCTTTTCATCAGTTTTCATTGTAAACACATTACCTTTTTTCAATTAATAATCATGATACACATATCAATAATAATCCATTGCTGTTTCTTATTTAATTCGCATCATCATTTCCGCATGAACATTTATCTAATCACCGTGATTTTAGGATCTTTCCTAGCGTTATAGTATCAAGGTTTGATCTTATGTTTCCTGTTTTGATCTCATTATTCCATTCGTTTACTTTGTCAAATTTCATCCTATCATGAATGACGCTTAATGCCAGATTTTTGTCGATTTTCCAATATTCTATAAGTGATTGTACAGTATATTGCAAGTCAGAATCTTTAAGTATCGGCCAATGCCTGCAAACTAGATTTTCTATAGACATAGACAATAATCCAAGTCGTTTTCGCAGCATCGTCAAAAGATCTGTTATTCTGTGTGGATCTTCTAATGCGCTTAATGGAACAAATATCGTTTTGCTTTCTTGATTACTTTTTTCGCTTTGGATAAAACTTATTTTAACTGAATCCACCTTACCCGTGACATTTAGATGTTCATCCTCCTGTTCTATTTTTCCCCCAAGTTCTATTATCATCGCAGCAATGGCCTCAAGTCGTTCTTTCTCAATTTTATCAAATGATATTGTAAACGTATCTGTTTTTTTCTCATCCTCTAAATCAATTGTTTCAGATGATCGTGGTAATTCGATTTTGACAGATTCAAGAAGGGATCGTATTAATTCGTAATCTTCAGCATCAAAACTCATATAGTTTATTATCTTACTATCTGATTGAAATCTAAGAAGAGTACTAAAAATTTCCTCTGGTAGATTTTCCAGATAACTTGTCTTAACAAAACCAATCTGGCCTTTTTTGTCGGTTTGCCATAATGCCTTTGTAGTGTCAAGCTGTGTAACTATAATGTTATATGCAGCGCGTTTTTCCATTGGCACTAAGGTTATTTTTCCATCACTAGTAATAGAACGAAAATATTTTTCAGTTTCAAGATCAGTTGATTTTAGTACTGTGCCAAGTTTAACCTTGATTACAGGTTTTTTCCCTGAAACATCAACTGGTTGCCAGATGCGCTTTTGTGGATCAAATTTCTTCCAAGATTCGTGGGGATCTATCTCAATTTCGGATAATTCACCCAGTTTTCGTACCTCAGGTTTGTAAAGTTTTTCCAAGACTTTTACATGATCTTCCAAAGTATGAACCGTAATCCCTACACCCCAGAGTGAGTCAAGAAAATCCTTTCGGTGGATTTTATCCAAAATACAAGTCCAGCGCCGATTTAATAATTTTGGTCTAGTGCTTAACCGGTTAAGAATACGATCTATTTTGTTTTGTTGTGAAAAGTGAACAGATGCTATCTTAGTGAAAGTCCCTTTGTAAGTCTCACAAAGGTTGGGCATTCCTTTAAAGAAACAGGCATCACAATATACTAGTGGATCCAAATCTAAATTACCTTCACTTTAAATTAAACAGTAAAAATCTCCTATATTCATGTATACATTGACTCGTAGATTAGCAATATTTTTTATTTCATAGGGTTATCACGTTGACATGTCAGAACTTTCCTTAAGTGACAAGATGATCCTGCTTCAATATGCAATAAACAAGTATGAAACAGAAACTATCCTAATTGAGAAACTCAAAAACATTCTTTCACAAAAAGATATCGATAGGACACTTGATACTCTGATCGGTACACAAAGGGTTCGCAGAATTGGTCTAGATGTTTTACAAAACAATATTAGCCATACTGGAGATCTTCAGGATTTGCCAGATCATTTGAAACCAATGGTAGAAAAATTATAGTCCATCTTTTATTTACCAAGATTAGATGCTATTGAGAAATCGTTTCCCTAATCAAGGGAAAATATGATTCAATTATCTCACCAATCGTAGTCATTTCTTCCGTAGTTGCTTGCCGTTGGTATTTGAGTTTGAATGCAGTCATTGTGCTTCCTAAAATTTGACCAATTATGCTTCCATAAAGAAAGTCATATTCATTTTCAAACTTCCAATCATGTTTTAATTTAGGATATTCCTCCTTGAGTTTTGGAATGCTCATAACAATACTATGTATATTTTCTTCAATAATTTTTTGAAGTTCTGAGGTAAGTGACATATAGTATCTTTGGAATAAGTTGAATTTAAGATTAGTATTTCCAAGTTTCTGTTATATTGTTCCACCAAGAACGATAGGTTTTTGGATCTTTATTTATTTCTTCTATAATCCTCTGTTCTATTGCAAAATACATGTTTTCCATTGCGTCCACCCCACCATCCGAATATAATTCTGTTCCAATTTCTTGCACTCGCTGTTTCTTTTCAGGATTTTGTTTGGCCTCAGGATCATTTTGTAAACAAAATGTCAATAGGTCTATCATTTCTTCTTCAAGCATTGCGTCCAATCTATTTTGTAAATATGAAGTTCTATAAAAAATATCTAAGAAAGCATAGATTAGTGATATAATGGATTTTAATTTTTTGTCTTGGTTTGCTCATTGATTCATTCATCATTTTATTTTATAATATGTTTAGTAAAAATAAAAGAGTGGGATGGAGTTATTACTCTCCAATCAGAAAGACCACATTAGCAGTTGTTGTTACATCCTGCTCAGACTGGAAAATCGGGGCGGCTGCTTTTGCCTCAAATCCTGCGTCTGCACGCGAATAGTATGGAATTGGAGGAGGCGGATATCCAAAGTCTGATAGTGATACCAGTTTAACTCCAATTATTTTCTGTCCTAGAGGTTCTAGTGCTAATTCAGCCTTTGACTTTGCATTCATTACTGCTTTTCCAATAAGATCGTCCTGTATAGCAAGTTGTCTTTCAGGAGAGAGTGAAAAGAAGACACTATCTACTCTATTTGCTCCTGCCTGCACTGCTGCGTCAATAACATCACCACCGATGGTTAGCTTTTCAGTTTTTACAGATAGTATGTTAGATACTCTATATCCTGTTAGCTCTGATCTAATGTATATTCCTGTTTTTGGATCAGTGATGCTGTCATAAACAGGATAGATGCTAAAGCTTGATGTACGCATCTCATCTTCTGTTATGGATTGTTTTTTGATTGCATCAACAACCTGGTTCATTAATTCGTTGTTTGAATCAATTGCTTCACTTGCAGTCTTTGCCTGTGTTTCTACTCCAAACTGTATGTTTAAGAGATCAGGATCAACTGAAGTTGATGCCATGCCAGTTACTGAGATTGTTTTTTCTCTTGAAGGCGGTATAACTTGCTGAGCAAAGGCTTGATTTTCTGATGTCTGCATGGTAGCAACAACTGAGCCTGCAATTATTGCAATTGCTGCAATTGCCACTAACATCATTTTGCTTGTATTTGCTGTCATTACATCAAGGTTGTTTACAGTGTTTATAGGCTTTGATTAAATTTGAATTTAATCTAATTATTTATTAAAAAATTATAAAATTAAACATAATTATTTAGTATTTTTCTTTTCTAACAGAATGTTTGAAAAATCTCTTTTGGAAATCAACAGAATTATAAAATCTGATTCGACTTTTGTTTTTTTCTTTTAAGATAAAAACGCGTAATAAAATATACCCCTAGAAATATGGCTGCACCACCAAGAAAAGCAATCATTAACATTGTTGGTTCACTTGCAAAAATTGACGGTTCTGGAATTGCTCCACCTTGATTAAGAGGAGCGGCTGCTGGTTGTGCAAGTTCCGATGATGGGACGGATTCAGTAGTTTTCATCATCATTTCTGGTCCTGTGTCTGCTTCTGGTGCCACATCTGAGATCATACTATTATTTGCAAGTTTTTGTGTCGCATAAATTATTGGTGCACTAATAGCTAGAGCAATAAAACTTGCCATATATTGACGCAGTTTTAACAAAACTGATTCTCTTCGAGGTTTTGAAACAGTTCCATTAATCGTATTTTCTTCGGCTGGAATTATCACCAAGGCAGTTTTGACAGGACCATAAAACTTCATTTCCTTATTTTTTGAACTTAATTCAATTTTTTCGACTTTGACCAGTCCAACACTTAGCAGTCGATTGATATGCCAATTAATTAAGGGCAAAGAAATGTTAAGTGCTTTTGCCATATCATTCGGGCTTGCAATACCTTGAGACACCTTACCAAAGATCGCCCTTCCAGTATCATTAGCAAGTTCTTCTCCTATGATTTTAATTCTCTCATCTTCTGTACTTATTATTTCGAGATATTCTTCTGCTTTTACGGATAGATCTGAATCTGAATTCTTTCCATTTGGTTCTTCAGGCATCACTTTGCTATTTACCATGAGTTTAAAATATGTTCTTTACAGATATGATGATTTCGAATCTATTATGCACAGTCTTTTTAAGTGATAAATAAAAAATTCGGTAATGTTTTACAATATTAGGGAGATATAAGGGGAACAACTCTACCTCTCATTAATGCTTCCACAGTTACGATTAGTCGACAACTTCAAAGAAGAAAATTATTAGAAGTAATGTTAGAATAAATTTATGAAAAAATGCCTCATTTGTGGTTGTAAGGATCATCGCTTAGTAGGATGTTCAATGCACTGGTCGAAACGCTGTAGCTGCCATAAAAGTGAATAACCAAAATATGTTTTCGAAATATATCCTCAAAGTTTTCTTGTAGTTTAATTAAAAATTAATTACTAGGTTTTTACTTTTTCTAATTCTGTTTTAAGTTGAATAATAGATCGTAAAATCAAGCTTGATAAGCCAAGGTTTGAAGTTAGAAACCCTGCAGCTTCTTCCAATGCATTTTTCCCTCGATATCCTTCGTCATAGGTCATCTCAATTTCTCCCTTATCAGTCTCGACTGAAACCGTCAATAGGGAATAAGGACCAAGTTTCTCATCGTATTTCTGGAGATAAAGACACAATTGAATTTTTCTTATAATAAAACCTTGTTCAATAAAATTACCATCAGACAATAAAACAATCGTCTTGTCTGGCGCTTTATTGATTCTTTGTGGATTTATAACATCAATTACCTTCACAAAAAATAAAACAGCGTTGTGATTAAATAGTATTATTATTTACCAACTTAATTTTAGATTCAGAATCCACCTTTTTCTTTATTATAGATTTCATAAGAGATTTTTTCAAGTAGTTTCATTTTTGACTTTAACACTTTTTTATTATGACCGTAGTTCTTCTTTTCCACCAATGCTTGAAGGTGAATTAACTGTTCCAAAGTTAAAACCCTAAGTCCTTTTTTTGATACAATTTCTAATAAAATCAGCCTTTCTTTATCCTCATCTTCGATGAAAGGTGTCATTTGATTAAAATAAATTTTGGGGTTTTTAGGTTAATCTCTATTTCTAGGAAGTTTACCGTACTTATCAAAGGCTTTTTGTACATCAGGGTTTGCAAATCCGTGCTGTATGTTTTGATCTTTGAGATAGCCTATAATCTCTGTTCTAGTCATAGAGCCAACCTTAGAAAATGCGTTTCTAGCATCCTCAAATGTACCACCATTCTTTAAAACTTCATTCATGGCGGCACGGGCGAGGTTGACTTTTTGTTCTTGGTAATTGAATTGGCTCCAAAATATGCTATGATGAGTTCCGTTTACTCCAGATAAGAATTTTGTAAATGCTGCTCTTGGAGTGAAATTTTCCATTTCTTTATTCATACGCGCAAGATCACTTGCGAATTTTTCTTGTGCAATTTTTCTTTGTGCATCAAGTAGTTTTTTGTGTTCTGTAATTACTAATTGTTTTTTTTGCATCTCTGCAATTTTCTTTTTAGAGATTTCAATATTTTTTAAAATTTTCATTAGAAGTGGATTCTTCTTTATTTCATCCGTAGCTTTTATTTCTGGTAGATTGTCGACTGAGCTTGCACCAAAAGCTGAATTGTTTGCAAATAACACAAACACAACAAGCGCAGTCGTTGTAGTTATGCCAATTGTATTCCTGTTTTTGATTGTCATTAATTGTTGAGAATCTAAATTTAGTATATACCGATTACGTAGAAATGGTCAGTAAGTCTTATTAGTATAAATCAATTTTATGCGATCTAATTTAGGAATTCTTTTCGCGTTCGTTCCAAGAGATTGGAGTATATTCTTAATCTTTCAAGTGTTTGTGCAAGTTTCATTTCTGTTCCAGGAGTAGGATTCATTTTAAAGAAACGCCTTATTTCTTGTTCCTTTTTGTAGTCATACATTACGGATATAGTACCAAGAACTCGGTTTATAAGCGGACTTCCAACCCCGAATTTTTTCACAATCTGTTTCCAGTTCTTTTTTACCCATGGCCATACAAGCTTTCTGCCGTATGGATTTGAGGCCATACGCATTATGGGAAGATGAAGGTTTTGGGAACGCACTTCCTTGGTTAAAACAAGTTTTAGAGTTCTACCCAGCAGACGCTCATCTTGAAATGACGATAATGCACCAAGGAACCTAAGCTTTTCTTCTTGCATGGTTGCTTTTCGGAACTGATTTAGAAGAATTTCATAGGTTTTACCATCTCCAGCCCATGCAACAAGTGAGTATACCACACTACGAAGATCGGGATCAAGAGAGTTTCGCTTCTTCAAAAATTCGTTGAATCGGTTCTTTGCTTCTTCAAGTA
>JAHEYZ010000028.1 GCA_023251295.1 Nitrosotalea sp.
CTGCTTGAATTTTGCTTATCTGATTCAGGAATTATTATGATTTTTTCTTTTATGAGAAACTCTAGGCCTCTGGCAAAATCTTTGTCTGTGACAAGTTCTTGTGACCACCATTTTCCTAAATTCTTAACCCACGAAGGAATTACAATTCTCTCTGTACTAACTATCTTAAATGATGTACTAGCTTTAACTCCGGAATATTCTGCATCTAAATGATACACTCCTTGTTTGTATACAGTAGGATCAAAAGACTCTCTTGCCGTAATTGTGGTGGTATTATTGACTATCTGAAGAATGACTGGAGAACTATTTTTTCCAGATTCGTCTCTGATATGAATAGTCAATGGGTTTCCAGTTACGTCTGATACTTGGATTACAAATGAAAGAAAATCACTATACTGATATTCTTGTTTATCTGTCTGGATTGAAAGTGAAATCGCTGATGCAGCGTTAATTTCACTTAGAAAAATAATGGTGAGAAAAATAATCACAAAATTTTTACTGGACAAATTACCCTATGTTATAATAATTTCGTAATATGCCTTTATCCCTTTAACAAAATGGTTCCTTCTTTATGAAAAAGATGGTACAGATATTAAGGGGATTTTGTTAGAGCCGAATATGATTAGCCATCAAGATCAAATTTGGCTCAAAATGTGGCAGGAAAACTCTCCAGAACTAAGAGCAAAAGCTATTGAATGGAGAAAACAAAATGCCCTTACAAGAATAGAACGACCAAGCAGAATTCAAAAAGCAAGAAGGGTAGGTTACAAGGCAAAAGAAGGAATAGTTGTAATTAGAATGCGTGTGGGAAAAGGCAACATGCGTAAGAAAAGGCCCGTAGCTGGAAGAAGACCAAAGCATCTTGGTGTGAATAGAATAAAACCTGATGTTAGTATGCGAGAGGTAGCAGAACGTCGAGTTCTTGAAAGACACCCAAACATGAAGCTTCTTGGTTCGTACTATCTATATCAAGATGGAATGTATCTGTGGTATGAAGTAATTTTGGCAGATCCTTCTCATCCAAGAATCTTCAAAGACAGAGAGATGCGTGGCAAGATTCCCGGTCTTAAAAATTAAGAATTGAAAATATTAGGATTTCTAGTAATGTTGTTTTTGACTTGCATTTTCTTACCTCCAGCATTTGGAGCCATTTCTGAAAAAACTGGCCTGAAAAAAGACTTTACGATTCAAACCAACGGATATGATTTTGAAGTAGAAACTGTGGCAAATTTTGAAATAAATGATGTGAAATTAACCAGCGAAGACAAAAAACTGACTTTTGATATAACTAGTAGTCTTGAAAACAACTTTGCAGAAATACAAATTCCAATAAATTTGATTGATGGTGATCTTACCTTGTTTGTAAACGACCAAGAAATATTTCCACAAATTCGAAAAAATGATAAGATATCATTTATTGTTCTGGAATTTAATGGTACGGGTCATAATGCTATGGAAGTAATTGGCACTACTTATCTCCCAGAGTTTTCAGGTGTTACTTTACTTGTTATAGGCACAGCATTTTCTGTTATGTTTATGTCTAGAAAATTAAAATTCTAGTAACCGTTTGCAAAATCTTCCCACAAGTTAGCACGTGATGTGAGCTTATTCATTTGGTAAAATATGCCTGCAATTATTCCGGCCTGGTAGAATGCATATAGGTAAACTTGAGAATGAGTTGGGTCTACATGCGATAGACTAAGGGATATCATAGAGAAAAAGACAAAAGTTCCTACAAAAGTGAAAACTTTGTTAAAAATTCCTTCTATTCCCGCAAGACGTTTGGTAGCAGCTGCCATTATTGTGATACTAGAAACAATCAGAAATGTAAGACCGCCGTTTGCTTGAATGAACTCACTTGCCCATGGAATTAAGCCATCTTCCAAAATAGATTTTTTTGGTGCGTCTATTCCCCCGTGCAAAGCAAAGGTAACAGAGCTGAAAATAGCTCCCATTACAAATAAAAATAGACATATTTTTACAATTGCTCGCTTGATTGGACTCCTTGTTTCTGATGGCCTCATTACACCATCTGTCAGTTTCATACCATACAGTAAGCCTATTGCAAAGGCTGGACCAAACATGATATTCATTATTACGGGGGATTCTCTTGTGGTTCTCTCGATGTCTGGACCAAGTGTTAGATAAAGAATTATTGCAAATCCTGCAGCTCCTGCAAATATACAAAGATCTATCCAGCTTCTGTTATGCCTAAGTTCGTATAGGTCAGTTCCCCACTCATCCAATCTAGTGTTGATTTTTGAAAAAGACATTAAAGAGACAACTGAAAAATGATTTGCTTATTTTATCAATTCTCTTTACCTTTTATGGGCCTCTCATGTTTGATAATGCCTGAAGATTGGGAAACTCATAACAGGATTAGGAATTGTGGTTATCTTATCTGGAATAGTGTTCTACCTTCAAGGCCAATCCGTAGTCGGACCAAAATCATCTTTCATGTATTCCAACCCAGAATGGATAACAAACGGTCAATGGATTACAATATTTGGAATAATAATTTTGGGGGTAGGTATTGTAATATCTAAAATTAACTTACTACGCCCAAAGTAGTCGTAGTTCTAATTTTGTCCAAGCTACGAATTTTCTTTGTAATGAGATTGTCCATCTGTCTTTCCGTTTCAGTTTCTACTTCTACTACTATATCATAATCTCCATATGTTACGTGAGCATCTTTGACTTTGTCTATGTCTAAAAGTTTTTTTACAAGTTGGGTTTCTGAACCAAGTTCACACCCGATCAAGACATATGCTTTTTCCATATTTTACTAATACTATACGATCTTAAATCTTATTACATTATTCTAGGGTTTCAAGAACGTTTGTCATGACATACATAACAAAGGCTTTAAAATCCTGCCTTAATGGGATCTTGTGGTTTCATAATCTCTCTTAAAAGAATTGTAGCGTATGAACCCCTAGATAGTGTAAAACTGACCGTGGGCTCTGATATGGAAAAACTTTCACATTTTATAGCAGCTTGTCTGAATCCTCCTTCGTCACTTACCTCCTGCATTGCCTTTGAAAAAAAGTCCTTTGCATTAACTTGCTGGGATTCCAGAACTTTTGAAATGTAATAATCAAATCTGTTCTTTTTAGAATACGAATACCCTACAAATGGTATGGCAAGTCTTTGACTGGGATCATTTTCAAATCTTCCTAGTATGCTTTTTTTGTCATAACACACATCTCCAGATTTTGGCAAAAACAACTCTTCGCCATGCTCAAAGGCCTCACTTGTTGTACAATTAAAGACATAGGACTGAAATGCTTGTACAAAAAACCTTCTGATAGTAAGCGGTACACTTCTTAGTGCTCTTAAAGGATCCTCATGTTCAACCATCTCAGATAACACCATTCGTTCAATGTCCATCTGTGGCGGAACCTCAGGTAGTACCTTGGCGTAGTTTGATTTGTCTTCAAGCATTTTTCTAATCTTTGTATTTTCAGGCAAATCATGTTCTGAGCTAAAGGAAAGAAGAAGGCTAACCGCACGCTCAAAATCGTTTTGCAAGATGGCCTTTCCTATTAGATGTGATACTGGTCTTTTACTTCCAAACCTCTGATAACCAAAAAAGTTCAGCACTTTTTCATATTCATTAAATTTTGAAATTTCTGAAAAAGAGGTGCCCTCTATTTTTATTTTAAAATGATTCCCAATCATGTCTTTTTTTGTGAGTGGTTTAGGAACACAGCCAAGGAATTCAAGGCTGTATCTATTTGTAGAAAAATTCACTGTATTCTTTGATGGGCTCAATGAGCAAACAAATTGTTCAGTAGTTGCATTTGCGTCCTTTAGTCCAAGTGCTTTTAGTCTTAATCCGTGTATTTTAAAAATTTCAGAAAGAGCATGATTAGTATCGATCCCGTGTTTTTTTAATTTGTATACTGCATATCCGTCTGTCTTGGAAAGTTTTGATAAGGCTTTTTCATCTAAAATTTCGGAGACAAGAAAATCATCAGGTGATGATTTTATTTTTCCACTGGCTCCGTTAAACTTGGTACAATATACAAAAATCCCAATTTCTGAGTCTAATTTAGGAACCACTTCTTACTTTACTGTAACTGTTACATATTGTGCAACCGTGACTTCTTGATACCTTGCTCCAATGAGAATCTTGTAAGTTCCAGATAATGCAAATTTGTCTACAGAAACTGTAAAAGGAATGGTCTGAGATTCATCGTCAAGAGTGATTTGACTATCACTTGTTACTCTGATATCATTTAGTGTTGCAGTGTTTGCGGTTGTTAATTTAATTGGTTCAGCAATGTGTTCATTTGGAGTAACTGTGAATAAAACTGTAGAATTTTCTGCACGGCTCAACGTTATATCTTTTTTATCAACACCTATTTCAATGGGAAGTGGAATACTAGAATCAAGGACGGCGATGTTATTTTCAACCCATTCTGTGAACCAAATCTTGTCATTGTTTATGGTAAAGTCTAATACTTGGGCAACTCCGCAATCATTGAGACCACTGCAATCAGACCAATTGGGATTTTGTGAGGGTACTAGATATTCTACCAGGGTTTCTTTTTTAGGATCAAAAACTGACATGCTGTTTCCTGTCTGTTCATTAAACCACAATCTTCCTGTTTTATCAAATTGATTCCAGTATGGTCTTGAAATAGGAGTTTTGATCAATCCAGAAGAATTTCCATATGTGCTTTGACGTGGTTCCGATGTGATGAATTTGGTGAACTGTTCTGACTGTGGATCAAAACTGAAAAAGAAACTAGTTCCAGCATCAGTAATCCAGATCTTTTTTTCTGGGCCAGAAGAAATTCCATTAGGTGCTAACATTCCATATGGAAGTTTATATGAAGTACCGTTTGAGATTTTTGGATCATATCGTACTAGACTTCCTCCTTGCTGAAATTTCCAAACAGTATACCAAATATTTTTGTCAGAATCAACGGTTAAGGAGGCAGTAAGGGTATCATTAGTTTGCGATTCCACTTTGGAATACTGTATTTCCTTACTTGACTGACTAGAATCAAAAAATGTAATCTTGTTTCCCGTAAAATCATTTACAAGAAGATTCTGACCATCAATTACAATCCTCTGAGGAAAAGTTTGTCCTTTTTCAGAAATTGGATATCTAAAACTGGTAAAGTTATTCTTATCGAATTTCCATAGAACATCATGAGCCTCATCTGTAAACCAAATGGTACCATTTGACGTAGAAGCAATTCCCCACATCATAGATTGGTCGCCTTTGGGCCAAATGTCGTTTTTATGCTCTACAAAGATTCTAGAAAAAGGATCGAACTTTGCTAGAATACCAGTGTTATATTCTGTAAACCAGACGTTTCCTGAGGGGTCAGTAGTTATTGCCAAAGGCTGCGCGCAATAAGTTGGTACAGTGAATTCAGTAATGTATCTGTTGGATTTTGTAGAATTGGTACCGCAAAATGATGCCCGTTTATCAATGGAATAGTTATCTGCTGCTGTCCCTGTGACGGAAGTTACAGGAGTATCATCTGTTTTTTTATTGCTATAGTTGTTTAGTGCAATAGCAGCTGTAGAAGATACAAGTATTACACCAAAAAAAGCAGCCATTAAGAGTTGTTTTGCCTTTTTCTTCACAAAGGGCAAACAAGTTTTCCGTGTTTATATCTTATTCTACAAAAGCTTTAGATCTTTTGTAACTTTGTCTATCGTTACTTCGGGTGCCGGTCCGATAGAAATGCAAGTAACTGTTCCAGGGGCAATCTGTGTATGTCCTGCATCTGTCACCTCTGACCAAGGAAGGTCTAAAGATATTGCATGTTTTTTTACTTGATCTAGTTGTTCAAGACTTGTAACTTTTACAACCACCTTCTCCTGACCCAACGTGACCCAATCTTTGTACCACTCTGGATGTGACTTGCGGACATGCTCTGCCCCCAAAACACAAGCATGTCCTACTTGAGCAGCAATTTTTCCTGTACCCATATCAAGATCTTTTCTTACTACAATTACTTGCTTGATTGAACCCATTACTGCTTTACAAGTAATTAGAGTATGTTAAACTTTTGAATTGAAATAAATAATTGTATGTAAAATGAAAAGTTGTGGACTACGAAGTCATAATTGCAGGTGGTAGTGTTTCTGGACTTTTATGTGCAAGAGAGATTGCAAATTCAGGTCACAGCGTTTTAGTAATAGAAGAAGATCATGAGATTGGTACTCCTGAACATTGTGGTGGTGTTGTTAGTGTTTCAGGGATTGAGGAGCTTGGGGTGATTCCAACACGAGGAACACTTGAAAACAAGATAAATTCTGCATCTATAATCTCGCCAACTGGAAAGAATTTCACAATAGATGCCAAGGCACAAAAAGTAGTAGTATTGGATAGACGAGATTTTGACAAACAAATAGCACACCAAGCAAAAAATGCGGGTGCAGAAATCCGTGTTAGAACATCACTAAAAGAGATCAATGGTGATGAAGTAAAGACTTCGGATGGAATCATGAAATGCAAAATCATAGTTGACGCACGTGGAGTCTCATCACTAATTAACAAAGATAGAGAAGGAATACTACAATCTGCACAGTATGAAGTATATGCAGACTGGATTAGAAAAGACCAAATCGAAGTCTATTTTGATCAAGAGAAATATCCTGGATTTTTTGCTTGGATAATTCCTACGCGAACGGATATAGCCAAAATTGGTGTTGCAGGGAAGGCAATAAATGCAGCAGTGGCACTTGAAAACTTTCTTTCACAAAAGGGGAAGTATTCTATCGTGCGAAAAATCTTTGCACCTATCTGGATAAAAGGGCCAATTGAAAACTTTGTTTCTAAAAACATAGTTACAATAGGAGATGCCGCTGGCCAGTCAAAACCTACAACGGCAGGTGGAATATATTCATGCGGTCTTGGTGGAATATTTGCAGGAAGAACAATATCAAAGTATTTGGAATCTAGAATTCAACCTGATTTATTAGAATACCAAAAGACATGGTCTGAAAAATTTGGTGACGAATTTCAAAATATGCTTCTTGCACGAAAACTCTTTGAAAGATTTGATAACAAAGCAATAGAAAAAATGTTTGAATCCGTTACACCGCAGATCTTAGATGAGATCTCAAAAGAAGGGAAATTTGATTTTCACACTTTTTCTCTTGCTAAACTTCTTGGGGTGAAAGGATCTGTTAAGACAGTGCAGGCAATTTTAGGTAATGAATTTAGACGGATGTTAACATGAGATGAAGTACAATTGATAAGCAAGATATAAATTCGGTTTTTAATCAGGTCAGAACATGTCATCATCCATTTCATTACCGGTATGTAGCTCTTGCCACCGAACCATCATGCCTAATGATAAATGTGTAAAATTCAATTGCCCAAACTGTGGTTCTGTATTGTTGTGGAGATGCCAGAGCTGCAGAGAAGCTGCGCGATCTTACGAATGCAATTCTTGTAAATTTAGTGGACCATAAAAAATGGCACGACTCTTACTAAGAGCAAAAATTCTTCCTACAGGTACAGAAATAGATCTAGACAACGTAGCAAAAAAGATCGGTTCTATACTAAAAGACGAGATCAAGCTTTCAAAATACACAAAAGAGCCACTTGCATTTGGTCTCTACTTTATTAACGCAGAGTTTTCCCTAGACGATAAGGAAGGACAGATGGACTCGCTTGAAAATGCCGTCAGATCCATTGAAGGGGTAGGAGAGTTTGAGGTTTTAGGAATGAGCAGAGCATCTGTTGATGTAAGGTAGGTGTTTTCATGGTACGAAAAGATGAACCGTTGCAAATGCGTGTGGGTGAAGCAAAACAACGAGATGTAGGAAAGAGGCGAGCCAGAATAGAACCTGAAGCCATGGAATTTCTTCATGTAGAACCTGGCGACATGGTGGAAATTCAAGGAAAAAGATCTAGCTGTGCGATAGTTTGGCCAACTGATGACGATGATAAAGAGCCAGACATGATACGAATTGACGGGCAAACAAGAAAGAATGTCGGTGTTTCAGTAAATGACCTAGTTTCCGTGCGAAAGATTGTGGCAAAACCTGCAAAAAGTGTCGCGTTGATTCCAGTAAACGGCAATGTTACGGTAGACAAGGAGTTTACTGATTTTGTAAAGAACAGACTCAAAGGACTACCCTTGTCTGAGGGAGATGAAATATCTGTGATGATTCTTGGAAACTCGATGGACTTTAAAATTCATAAAATCTCGCCAAAGAGTGTTGTAAAGATTGAACGTGCAACGACACTAACAATTTTAACTGAAACCTCCGTTGAGAAAAAAATTCGCGTAACATATGAAGAAATTGGTGGACTAAAAGCACAAACAAAAAGAATGCGAGAGATTGTAGAGCTTCCACTAAGACATCCCGAAGTTTTTACCAGATTTGGAATAGAACCCCACAGTGGAATTTTGCTTTATGGTCCACCTGGTTGTGGAAAAACTTTGATTGCCAAAGTTCTTGCAAGTGAATCTGAAGCAAACTTTTATTCTATAAACGGACCAGAAATTATGAACAAGTATTACGGAGAAACAGAAGCAAGACTCCGTGACATTTTCAAAGAAGCAAAAGAAAATTCACCAAGTGTGATATTCATTGATGAAATTGATGCAATAGCTCCAAAAAGAGAAGAAGCCTACGGAGATGTTGAAAAAAGAGTAGTTGCTCAACTGTTAGCTTTGATGGATGGACTAACTGAAAGAGGACAGGTCATTGTTTTAGGTGCAACAAATAGACCTGAAAGCGTAGATCCTGCTCTGCGAAGACCAGGGAGATTTGATAGAGAAATAGAAATTTCTGTACCAAACGCAGATGGAAGACTGGAAATTTTACACATCCACACAAGAGGAATGCCTCTTGAGGATGATGTGGATCTTAAGATACTTGCTGCAGAACTTCATGGATACACAGGTGCAGACATTAAATCACTGTGTAGGGAAGCAGCCATGAAAGCTCTTAGAAATTATTTCCCAGAAATTGATGTAGAAACAGAAAAAATTTCATCTGAAATTTTGAATTCAATGAAAGTTAGTTTACAGGATTTCTATGATGCAATGCATGAGATAGTTCCAACTGCAATGCGTGAATTTTATGTTGAAAGTCCAAAGGTTTGGTGGAAGGACGTTGGCGGGCTAGATGATGCAAAAAGAACACTGCGAGACAACTTGATAACAGCGATAAAGGAACCAGGAAAATTCCAAAAAATGGGGATCAAACCTCCGAAAGGTGCATTGTTGTATGGTCCACCAGGCTGTGGAAAGACACTTCTTGCCAGAGCACTTGCAACCGAAAGCGGGGCAAACATGATCTTTGTCAGAGGTCCTGAGGTCTTATCCAAATGGGTTGGTGAATCAGAAAAAGCAGTAAGAGAAATCTTCAGAAAAGCCAAGGCGTCTTCACCCTGTATTGTGATATTTGATGAGCTAGATTCATTTGCAAGAACAAAATCAGGTGAAGATAGTGGAGTTGGCGAGAGACTTCTAAGCCAACTCTTAACAGAAATGGAAGACGGAGGAGCTTCACGAGTAATTGTAATTGGAATTTCAAATAGACCGGATTTGATAGAAACTTCTTTACTCAGACCAGGAAGACTAGACCTAATCCTGTATATTCAACCTCCAGATGAAAGAGGAAGACTGGAAATCATAAAGATTCTAACACGACAAATGCCTCTTTCTAATGACGTGGATTTGAAAGAAATTGCTGTGGCAACCAAAAGTTACAGTGGTGCTGATCTAGTTGCAATTTGCAGAGAATCGGCAGTCCATGCCATGCAAAACGAATCGGCCAAAATAGGAAGTGCAGACTTTGCCGCTGCGCTAAAACTTGTTAAACCTTCAATCACCAAAATTGTTGACGAATGGTATGGCACAATAAAAGAGAATATATCATACGCCATACCAAAGCAAATCGATAAAACATTTTACGGCTAAACATGAATCTACCATTGAAAAATCTAGTATTTGATAAGGTAAAAGAATCTGGGTCTCTTACCGATTCGGAACTCTCAAAAATTCTTGTAAAAGAAGGGATTGTTCTACCTGAAGATGAATTCAATAAAACTCTCCTTGACTTGGAAATTTACGGACTAATAAAAGTAAGTTGGCTTACAAAAGACGAACGCCGAATTGAACTTGTAGAAAAACAAGAAGAAGAAGATGAGGTAGAAGCACAGAATCGTGAAAAACTAGAACGAGACTATGAAGCTGGATTTCCAGGCATAGAACAAGAACAAGATCAAGAAGTTTAATCAGATTCTAAAATGAAAAGCGGCATCAAGAGCTATTGCTACAAATATTATCGTAAGATATGGGGCAGTAACTTTGTATGCTTTCCAAGCAAATTCTGATGTTGGGTTCTTTGTAAGCTTGTAATGATACACAAATAATAAACTGCCTGAGATGGCGGCAATTATAAGATACACTAGACCCAATCCAAATGCATAAAGCATTAGAGAATATGGCAACAAGATTGCAGTGTTTATCAAAATGTAATTTGATGTTTTTTGCATCCCCACTAAAACTGGAAGCATTGGAACCTTTGCTTCCGCATAGTCATCTTTTATTTTCATAGCAAGACACCAAAAGTGAGATGGAGTCCAGACAAAAACCAAAATTCCTACCAGTGCACCAAGTAAATCCATAGATCCAGTTGCAGCTGACCATCCAGCCATGGATGCAGCGCTACCTGCAAACCCTCCAATTACAATGTTTGATGAATTGATTCGCTTTAGCCACACAGTATACACAATGACATAAAAGAAAATTCCTAAGGCTATGAAAAATGTAGAAACAAGATTTAATGTAATTCCAGCATAAATCACTGAAGCTGCACTAACTACTATTCCATATACAAGTACGCTTTTTGCAGACATTCGACCAGATGGAATAGGTCTTGTACTAGTACGCTTCATCAGAGGATCTATATCTTTGTCGTAGTAGTGGTTTAGTGCACTAGAACCAGCAGAAGCAAGTGATCCTGATATTATAATATGCAACAATCCCCAGTTGTTTAATTCTGGACCAATTAGTTTACTTGCGGCATACATGGAGGTAACTGCAGTAATTACAAGAAGAACCACGATCCGTGGCTTTGATATTTCTAAGATCTCTTTTAATCCCAACTCTCTGTTAGCAGTTTTGTTAGGGATTTAATTTCTTCGAAGTTTATCATCTCAGGTTCAAAAGGATTATTTATCTGACTTCGTGCATCTACCACAAATGAGCGACTGGGATCTTATGATGCCTGGAATGGGTCTTACCGCAATAGGACTAGCGGGCGTTGTGATATCGTATGCTGGCATTGCCAAGACGTTCATAGATGGAATGCATGCTCTAACTGGGCTCACAATGTTTGTAGGATTGATCTTTCTGGCTTCTGGTATCTTAAATGGTGGAGTTTCTACTAGTAATCGAGCCAAGGCTACTACTTTGGTGATTTTTGGAATTGCTGGTTCATTTGGAGCCGCAGCGTTTACACTAACTTCGGTTTCAACTTTACCAACCTTTGCAGGAATATTACTTGTTATCATAATTCCAACAGTAGTCATTTCTTATGCTGCGATGAAAGTGCCGCAATATGCAAAACCAATTTCTGTGATTTTCATCTTGGCAGCAGGTGTGGGAATTGCATCCTTTGTTACACTTGGATTTGTGGGACCGGGTGCACATTTTTCATTACAACCTCCTGTAGAGGAAACAGAAAAACCAGTAGAACAATTACCAGTTGTAAAAGCAATACCAGTCGAGATACTTGCAGGTGCTTCTACTCCCGATAATCCTGATTATAATCCAGATGTGCTGACTGTTTCAAAAGGAGATGTAATTGAATGGACAAATAATGATACTGTAATGCATACAGTAACCAGTCAAGCTGACGTTGGGGAAACATTTGATTCTAGTGTAATTTCTGGCGGCGCAAAATACCAACTGGATACTAAAGATATTGCAGCAGGAGAATACGCATACTTTTGCACAGTGCATCCGTTTATGACAGCGACTTTGATAATAAAGGAACCCACTGCACCAGTAACTGCCAAAGTGAGTATTCCAGCAGGTGCAATGACACAAAGCGATGGACAGTTATATTTTGATCCAAAAGAAATTTCCGTATCAGTTGGGACTACAGTGGTTTGGTCAAATGATGATACTGCAGCACACACAGTAACCAGTGGCGATTCAAACTCTGGCCCATCAGGTGCATTTGATTCTGGAATGTTAGCAGTAGGAAAAACATTTGAACACAAATTTGATTCTCCTGTGACTGTTGATTATTACTGTCAAGT
>JAHEYZ010000029.1 GCA_023251295.1 Nitrosotalea sp.
ATTTGATGATTTAGGCACAAGAAATTTTATAAAAATAATTTACAACAGTTTTTTCCAAAATTGGGACGATCATCATAAGTACACACAAAAATATACTTTCCTAATGAATAAAACACTAACAATTGCTGCATTCGTAATGTTTGCAGTAATTATTGGAATAGGCGTGATGACACCAGCAATGGCAGTATCATCTGGCAAATCCCTAGTCTGTCTCTATGACATCCACGAGGACAAATTCAAAACAAACTCTATTCCAACCAATCAAGTAGCCAAGTATATTGCCAACAATCCAGGATCTTACGATGGCCCATGCATTTAGTACTAGCAAACTAAATCCACTTTTTTTATTCCAACAACTCACACCGACATCATAACGCTAGTTAGTACACCAAATCTGTGCGTGAGCGGGGGGCTTTCCCTTTTTACTCTTTGTCGGTAAACTCGTTTGCTAGTCTTTCAAATTATATTATAATCAAATCTTTTGTAAACTTGTGCATAACATCAGCTCTGTCTTTTACAATTAGAGAATCTTCAATTCTTACACCAAACTTGTTTGGAAGATAAATTCCTGGTTCCACAGTTATTGCCATGCTTTTTTCAAGTCTTGTCTTACTCAAATAGCTGATACATGGCAGTTCATGAACCTCAAGTCCTATTCCATGACCGGTGGAGTGAATAAAGTACTTGCCATATCCTTTCTTTTGTATTATTTTTCTGCAAGCATCATCAACTGATTTACAAGAAGCTTTTGCTCTCACGGCTCTCAATCCCATCTCTTGTGATTGTTTTACTATTTCATACACTTTTTTTGCTTCAGAAGAAACAGAACCAAGACCAAAAGTTCTTGTTGCATCAGAAACATATCCTTGGTATCTCAAAGTTAAATCAACTACAATCATGTCGCCATCTGCAAATTTTCTTTTTGTGACTTGAGCATGTGGTAGTGAGCCATTTGGTCCACCAGCAATTATCAATGGGTTAAGAGTTGACTTGTAGCCAGTTGCAAACATTCCTCGTTCCATTGCATATGACATCAAGATAGTTTGCAGTTCAAGCTCTGATTGACCAATTTTGATCTCATCTACACAAAGCTCATACATTTCATCCAAGATAGAAGATGCTTTCTTTAAGATACTGATTTCTTGTAAATCTTTGACCTCGCGTGCACGGTAAAACGGTTCTGTAGATGATTTTACTACACCAAGAGATTTTTTCATTGATTGAATTACGTCATAATTGGTACCGTCTGTGCAAACTTTGGCTCCCTTTAATTTCGAAAGTAACGTAGAAAGTGCACCTTTTCCTCTCTCTGATTTTATCACTTTACAGTCAACAGATTCTTCTTTTGCACGCCCAACTTCTAGCTCCGGTGCAATTATTGTAGCGCCTGATTTATCTAATACACCAATTGCTTCACCCCAAAATCCAGTCATGTAAAAGAGGTTTTCAGGTTCAAAGGCAACAAGTGTATCACAACCGGTTTTATTACAAAATTTTAGAAGGTTTTGCTTTCGTTTTTGCATCACAAAAAATCTACTAATTTGCCATTTATGTTTGCTGGAAGGTTTAGATATGGAAAAACGGTCATTTTTTGAGTGGAAGAAAAAAAGAAGGTCGTAGCACTTCTCTCAGGCGGTTTGGATAGTCGTCTAGCCGTAAAAATGATGCAAAATCAAGGCTTTGAGGTAGAGGCAGTAGCGATCAAAACACCATTTTGTGATTTTGATTGTGGTAGAGGTTGTGGATTTGAAATACGAGAAACTGCAGATACTCTTGGTGTAAAACTAAAGACCGTATATCTTGGTGATGATTACATTGAGATGCTAAAGCATCCAAAGCATGGATTTGGATCGGGAATGAATCCTTGTATTGATTGTAGATCAATGATGTTTGAAGCTGGAAAAAAACACATGGAAGAAATTGGTGCAGAATTTATTATTTCAGGTGAAGTTTTAGGTCAAAGACCGATGAGCCAACATGCACCAGCATTAAAAACAATAGAAAAAGAATCTGGCCTTGAAGGAAAAATCGTAAGACCACTTTCTGCAGCTTTGCTGCCACCAACAGAACCAGAACTAAAAGGTTTGATTAAAAGAGAAGATCTCGGAAAGATTCGTGGAAGATCTAGGAAGGATCAGTTAAAGATGGCACAGGAATTTGGAATTGAAAATCCACCAAACGCAGGAGGCGGTTGTTTACTTACAGATCCAGCATTTGCTATTAGAGTAAAAGATCTTTTCAAATACATAGAGACTCCAACAACAAATGATATTGATCTTTTAAAAATTGGAAGACATTTCAGATTTGATAAAGATGCAAAACTTGTTGTTGGTAGAAACAAAGATGAAAATGAAATCATCAAAGCATTAGCGTTAGATTCAGACATTTTGCTTGAAGCAAAAGATCATGTTGGTCCTATTTCTTTGATTCGTGGAAAAAATGCTCAAGACCATATAGAGTTTGGAGCTGCAATAACATTACGATATGGTGATGCCCCCAAGGACACCCCAAGTGTTCTAACAATACAAAAAAATGATGCAAAATCAGAAGTTTCTGCAATTCCAGCTTTGGAATCGGCATACCTGCAATATAGAATTTAGACATGCAACCCAGTCTGTGAAATGGTCTTGACTAGTAAGACTTTTTGAGGGAGTGCTTTGCAATATCTATAAGATGCAAACCCAAAAGGCACCAACCTATCTAAAGGCAATTACGTTAAGAGATACCAGTGATGTTCATGCCATCAAAGAAGACATCAAAAAAAGTATGATTCTGGTGTTGAGGGTTACACCGCTTGCACAAAAAAATGTTGATGAGCTAAGAAAGGCAGTAGAAGAGATTTATGCAATTGCAAAAACCACTGGAGCAGACATTGCAAGACTAGGTGAAGAAAGAATCATTGTTACTCCACCAGGTGTGAAGATCTGGAGAGCAGAGTACGATCTAAAATAATTTTATTGCTTCCTGAACTTGTGGACAAGTTGTCATTATTCTGAACATTCTATGAATGTTCATAGATAGATTTTCACATTTTCGTCTCTCTCCGTGATTTACAAGAACTCTACGAAGTTTTGGTCGTAGTTTGTGTACAAACGACATTAGTTGGTTGTAATCGCTGTGACCACTGAATCCGTCAAGTTTTTCTGTTGCACAATTTATGTTGATGATCTCTATTCTTCCGTCTTTACCCAGTATTGACACTTGTCTTGATCCATCAAGAACTCTTCTTCCAAGTGTTCCATTTACTTGGTATGAAACAAAAAGTATTTTGTTTTTTTGAATTGGTGCAATGTTTTTAAAATATTCCAGGACTGGTCCGCCTTCTAGCATACCAGAAGTTGCAATAATTATGCATGGTCCTTCTCTTAGTGCCTCTTCTCTTCCATCAGCATGCTCAATGTTTGTAAAGTATTCAGAATCAAATGGATTGTCGTCCGTTTCTAAGATCTTTTGCCGTAATTCACGTGCAAGATATTCTGGAAATGCTTCATGGATTGATGTGGCTTCAGCAATCATCCCTTCCATAAATACTGGGCATTCTACAATTTGTCCTGCTTTCATGTACAGATCTATTACCATCAAGAGTTCCTGGGCACGGCCAACAGCAGGTATAGGGATCAGTACTTTGCCACCATTTCTCAGAGTCTCATTTACAGACTTCATAAAGGAGCCCTCTACCTCTTCTCGTGTAGGCATGATGTCTTCTTTGGCACCATAAGTACTCTCAATTAGAAGGGTTTCCACTCTTGGATAATTCCAAGATGCACTTTCAAGGAGCATTGTTTTTCCAAATTTTAGATCTCCACTATAGACAAAGTTATGATCACCATTTCCTATATGAAAGTGGCATGTGGCAGAACCTAAAATGTGACCAGCATTAGAAAATACTAGTTTTATGTCTGGAGAAATATCGGTAACAGTTCCATATGGAAGAGTTATTGTTTGTTTCATTACCTGTTTAACATCGCGTTCAGAATAAAGTGGGATTTTTCCCTGTGCTGCAGCAACTTTGATTGCATCAAGCTGAATCAGATTCATCATGGGTAAAGTAGGCTCTGTGCAATAAACAGGTCCCTTGTAACCATATTTGAAGAGCGCTGGCAAAAATCCAGTATGATCAAGGTGTGCATGACTTATCACTACTCCATCGAGCTCATCAAGTGTAATGTTTGCCCAATCAAGTCTTGGATATGCTTCTAATGGAGTTCTTGCACCGGGGTTCACACCAGAGTCAATCAAAATTTTACTTTCACGTGTTGTCAAAAGCATAGAAGATCTTCCTACTTGACTAAATCCACCAAGAGTCATCAAAGAAACTTCGGAGGTCTCTGAAAGTTTTGGTCTGAAAATTTTTTCACCAACTTGTTTTAGATGCTTGCTTCTTTCTGTTGAAGAAATTTTTAGATTATAATTTATGGTTTGTATTGTTTGTGATTGAATTGTTGTCGCTTTTCTTATTCGAAATCGCCAACCTGTTTTCTCAACAAGTTCTGCTATGTTAAATGCGGCATTATTGAACAAAAGCCACGGTCGTTTTACCTCAATTGTCATTTCCCCTATTGCAGTATCAAAAAATGTACCACCCAGTTCCGCCTCTTTTGGCAAGGATTGTGTTAGTATTTGCCTTGCTTCTTCTTCTGACTTTCTTATAGATTCCTCAGTTCTTACAACGATTCTCTTTTTGATCAGATTTACCATGTTGGAAATTACTTCGTTGTGTTCCATCAAGTAACGAGGTTTTTTTGTATAAATTGCAATTCGTGGGCCCTCATAATCTATCTTGGTTACATCAGCTTCCTTTGGAATACCTTGCAGTATAGTCGCCATTATATTTGTGGCAGAAGATACTTCCCGTTGTTGTTGTTTTCTTTGCAAAATATTCACTAAAGTGTAATGATGGCTTTCTTCTGTTCTTTTGTTAACAGTGTGTATCCTTTCTGATCTATTATTGCAACATTGATGCCATCGCCTGTTCCAATGTTTCTTGTTATTGCTGCTTTTACAGCTCGTAAAGCGATTATCTTACCCTGTTCTACAGTTAATCCATCGCGATATTCACTTTCTAAAAGACCGTATGCAACAGGAGAACCGCTCCCAGTTGTAACGAATGTTTTCTTGTCTAATGAACCAAACATGTCTACATTATACAAGCCTGGTCCTTGTTTGTCATAACCACCCACAAGTATGTCTGCAATAAATGGATAGTACCTGTTTTGGAAGAAAATCAATGATGCGAGTCTTGCTATGGATTTGATCGGGAGATATTCTCCTTTCTCTATCCTATGAATATTGGAATGATATCGTAACATGTCAGTGACGTTTTGTGCGTCAGCAACGCCACCTGCGATAGTCATTCCTGCATGGTTGTCTATTTTTTGAATTTTCATAGTGTTGTTGTTCGCTATGAAATAGCCTGCACTTGCTCTCATGTCTGCACACAATACTACACCGTCGGTACAACTAATTCCTACAGTAGTTGTTCCATGTAGTGTGTGTTGTTCAACATAGTCTGACAAATAACATTCTCCTTAACTAGGATGTTTTGGGTAGGTTACCACCCTTTTAAATAACTTTGTGTTTCCAAAGGGGAGATTGATAAATAATGAGATTTCATCAAAAACCCATGTCTTCACATGTAATGGAGCTTCCTAGGCAAATAGTGATTGGTGAAAAAAATATTGGTGGTATTGGAAAATTCATAGCTGATTTAGCTAATCCCAAAAAAGTTTCACTTGTTTCAGGAGATCATGTGAGAAAAATAACATATGAAAAAGTTGTAAAATCTCTTACAAATAATAAGATAAAAAATGTTTGGCATATAGGTACAAGTAATGATGTTAGCTCTACAAAAAAAATTCAACGAGACATAAGGAAAGACAAAAGTGATCTTATAATTGGAATTGGTGGGGGAAGATCTGTAGATATTGCAAAAATGGTTGCATATAATTTGAAAAAATCATTTGTAAGTATTCCGACTTCTGCATCACATGACGGAATAGCAAGTCCTTTTGTTTCTTTAAGGGGAGACAAACCACATTCTATAATTGCAACCGCACCTTTGGGAGTCTTTGTTGATGTTGAGATCTTAAAGAAAGCACCAAGAAAACTTCTTGCTAGTGGTTGTGGAGATTTGATGGCAAAAGTTACTGCTGTAAAAGATTGGGAATTAGCAAGAGATGACGTTGGAGAGTATTTTGGAACATACGCAGCAAATCTTGCTTCTATGAGTGCAAAAATAGTAATTGAAAACTCGAAGAATTTTAGAAAAAAACCAGATGTTAGAATGATAGTAGAAGCTTTGATTAGTTCAGGAGTTGCTGCTTGTATTGCAGGAAGTAGCAGGCCATGTTCTGGGGCAGAACATCTTTTCTCTCATGCTTTAGATTATTTAGCACCTGGCGTCGGACTACATGGAGAAAAATGTGGCATAGGTTCTATTTTGATTTCTAAACTGCAAGGTCAAGACTGGAAAAAAATTGTTACCATGTTAAAAAATGTCGGAGCACCAACAACTGCAAAACAAATTGGCCTTAAACCAGAAATTCTTGCAAAAGCTCTAATGATAGCCCCGTCTCTTAGACCAGAGAGATATACGATTCTAAACAAGATTAAGATGACAAAAGAGAAAGCCATCCAGCTTGCAAAAAGTACTGGTGTTTTATAGATTAAGCAGCTTTTGGTTCTGCGGGTTTTTCTATTGGAGTTGGAGCACTTGCTTGTGGTTTTTCGGTTTTGGTTTTTTTGTAACCTTCGATAAAGTTGACTTTTTCTAAATTGGGAATAAACTTGAAGATGTCATTAACTATAGCTCGCTTAATTACTTGTAGTCCCTCCGCAAGAAATGTTTCTTCAGGCATGGTAATATCAAGATCAGTTCCATTTACCTTGAATTGTAGTTTAGAATCGTCAACTGGTAATCGTCTTTTAAGCAATCCCATGATTTTATCGTTATCACTATCTAATGATTTTATTACATTTACGTCATAAAGAATAGTTTTTCCTGCAAATCTATGGTTGAAATCAACTTGAACTCTACCTGAACCAATAAATCTTACAATTCCAGTTCTTTCATCTACTTCTATTGCGTCCCCAACTGAGATTTTTTCTGCATCTTCACCAAGTTTTCTCAGAGGAATCATGCGGACTTTACCTGGATCTCTCGTACCAAATCCCTTTTCTGGGGAAACCTCTACGTTGAGTTTTTCGCCAGCATTAGTGTTAAGCAATGCATCGTCCAATCCCTTAAGAACCCATGATTCTCCTACTGAAACAAGTCGTGGTTGATATTTCACATTAGCATCATGAATTGAGTTTGATTTGGCATCGTCTTCTTTAGTGGTTTCAAAAACTTCGTTTGTATCCTTTACCTTGGCGGTGTAATCTATTAAAAGTAATGTACCTTTTTGGAAAGTCATCGTGATCGATTCTCAAAGTTCCTTATATTAAGTTAACATGGGTTTAAAGTGCTTTCAGTTTTTCTTCAGCTACTTTGAGTGCTTCTGGATTTGTCTTGTATCCCATCATGTCTAGTGTAGAAGATATTGCAGAGATGGTTCTCATTACATGATATTTATGAACTTCTCCCATACATCCAACTCTAAACACTTTTCCTTTCAGATCACCAAAACCTCCTGCCACAAGGACACGGAATTTTTCTGAAAGTGTTGATCGAAATATTTTATCTTCTAATCCATTTAGATAGTTTAGTGCAATTACTACAGTAGACCGCGCATCTTCTTTTGCAAATGGAGTAAGACCCATTGCACTTAGACCAGAATATAATGCGTCTGAACAAATCCTGTGTCTTTTTACTCTTGCCTCCATTCCTTCTTCAAGTATGATATCAAGTGCTTCTCTGTATGCGTAAAGTAGTGGCAAAGCAGGAGTAAATGGAGTTTCTTTAGTATCATCATAATACTTGAAGTATCTTGCCAAATTAAAGTAGAAAGTTGGGGGCGGATTTGCAATCATGAATTTTCTTGCTTTAGGGCTAATTGCTATTGGTGAAATTCCTGGTGGCGCAGCTAGTGCTTTTTGAGCCCCAGTAACACATACGTCAATACCCCACTTGTCCATGTGAAGTTCTTCGCCGCCAATTATTGATACGCCATCTACAACATAATACGAATCGTTTCTCGAGGTGAGATTAGATATTTTATCAAGGTATTTTACCATAGTTCCAGTTGATGTTTCATTCCAGACAACGTAAAATGCCTTGACATCTTTATTGTTATCAAAGGCTTCCTTAACTTGATCAAAACTTGCATTTTCACCAAAAGGGGTTGTTAGTCTGATGACATTTGCTCCTTGCCATTCCAGCATAGTAGCAAGTCTACTGCTAAATTCTCCGTTTACAGGGATTATTACTTTATCTCCTTTTTTTATGAGATTTACAACTGATGCTTCTACTGCACCTGTTCCTGAAGCACTAAGTGCAATAACATCACCTTTTGTATCAAAGACTTTCTGGCTCTTTTCTACAACATCTGTATACAGTTTAACAAAATCTTTACTTCTATGATTAATCATGTGAGTAAACATCGCACGTGTAACCCTTTCCGGGACGTTTGTTGGTCCGGGTAACATAACCAGATATTCCAAAATAAATTCTCCAATCTTTACGCTTTGCAGCCGTTATTTATAATTACAGAATTTTTGAGACCCTCCGTTCTGAATCTATTTTTAATAATATTTTTTTTGTTCCGTCAGGTACCAATTCTTCCCAGCTTTTTCCCATTGCAATCCTCTCACGAATGCTAGTTCCAGAGAGGTCTTCTCTTTCCCTAAGGGGTACTGATATAACATTGATCTTACGTTTTTGGTAAAGTGTTTGTGTAAAATCATCATTTGAAAAAACAATATCATATTTTGGCACTATGGAATCAATGTGATATGTCCATTTCTCATGATCATTGATATCTGGGATATAATAGATCTGGATTCGTTTTTTGGTGGCATCATCTAGTGATGAAATGATCATTTCTTTTCTTTCATCTGCAGTAAATGGGTTTCTTTTTTCGTTACTTTTATTTGAACTTCCGATTCCTATCCAAAGATTTTCTACTTGAGTTAATGCAAATTTAATGGCTTCTAGATGACCAAGATGAAAAGGTTGGAAGCGTCCAATGTAAAGGCCGTTCATGTTTCAGAGTTTGTTTAATTCTTTAAAAGATTATCATTTAGTAAATTGCTACAAAATCTAGAAAGTTATGGAATTAATAAAAATAGATGGATCTTATGGTGAGGGTGGAGGACAAGTTGTTCGTAGTGCAATAACAATTTCGTGTTTGACTCATAAACCAGTAGAAATTGTAAACATAAGACAGAACAGAAGAGTTTCAGGTCTTAGACCACAACATCTTATGGGAATAAAAATACTTGCAAAGGTTTGCAATGCCCAAGTGGAGGGACTTGCCATTGGTTCAACATCAATCAGATTTATTCCATCAGAGATTAAAGACATGCAATTAAAAGAAGACATAGGAACTGCAGGAAGTATTCCCCTGATTTTACAAACATTAATTCCATCAATATCCATTTCAAAAAAAAGATTGAAAATGTCAATAACTGGAGGTACAGATGTGTTATGGAGTCCTACAGGTGATTATACAAAATTTGTATTAAGAGAAGCCTATGCTAGACTAGGCATTAATTTCAATATGGATATTCCAAGACGGGGATATTATCCACGTGGTGGGGGTATTGTTAACGTGGAGATATTTCCTTGTGAGAAAATTAACCCAATATCTCTTCTTAAAAGAACGAGTAATTCAGTTAAGATTATCTGCACTTATTCGGGGATTTCATCACATCTAATTGAACAACAAGTAAATGAAGCAAAAAATATTCTTGTTAATGCTGGTTTTGATTGCGATTATCAGATAAAACAGGAGTCTGCTTATGATAAAGGATGTTCTTTTCTAGTATACACTTTTGATGAAAATTGTATCATAGGTTCAGATATTATTAATGGAAAAGGAGATGAAATGGGACGTCATGTTGCTACGGGGTTTTTAGAGTCAACTCTAGGTGTTGATCAATTTCTTTCTGATATGTTAGTAATCCCTCTCTGTCTTACAAACGGTGAATCTGTTTTTCGAGTAAATCAGATTACAAAACATCTTGAGACTAACTTGTTTGTGACAACTGAGATGTTGAAATGTAAATATGGTGTAGGTAGAATTGATAACGGTTTTGAAGTAAGAATAGTAGGCAATTCAAATGCCGGCGTCTAGCATAGCTGCCATCAACAATATTGCAATCGATATAAAGACAATAATTCTTCCTAAAGATATAATTTTTGAGCGAAGTTTTTGAATTGATTCTTGCGACATTTCTTTTGTTTCAATTTTTTTCTCTATATCAAATCTTATCATTCTAACATGAATTGCAAATGTCACTATCAATGCTATAACAAGCATTATTTTAATCGTAAGAATGATCCCATAATTTGTTGAGAAAAGTGTTTCTGGTTTACTCAGTATGTACTGTGAATTGTAGAGTCCTGTTATAATCAAAATACCTAATGAAGGAATAGCAATTCTGTTGAATTTTCTTCCCACTCGAATCATTATTTCAAGTCTTTCTTCTACTGATTCTGACATGGTTTTGAGGAGAGGTGCAAGAACAACTCCGATGAAGAGAGAGCCTCCAACCCAAATTGATGCAGATATGAGATGAACCCATGTAATTAAGGCGTCAACAATTGGCATAGCCCGATCATCACATACTATGAATATTATCTGTTCGCATCTGAGAAGGTTTTTAATTATATGAAACCCGTTATTTGTTGATTTGGTCAGTAGAGGCAGAGTAGTTATAACTGCAGCATTTGTTGGGCTTGGTTTAGGAATGTTAGGTTTAGTTTACTTTGCTAGTCTAGATAATCCACAACTTGAGAAGGCACAGTTAGATCTTGTTAATGTGAGATTGCTAGAAAATAACAGCATAGAAAAGCGCGCTACTCTTGAGCTTACTTTTCTTATAACAAACCCAAGTGAAAAAACAATTACAATTTCTAACATTAATTATGAATTATTTGTAAATGGCAAAGATGTTGGAAATGGCCAATATAGTACAGAAGACATTGCAATGCCTGGCAGGGCTGGAGTATATGCTGGCAAATCAGTTGAGATTCCTAGCAAGTTCAGTTTAGTGTACACAGACCAGATTGCTAATGAATATTCAATGATTACAAATGGTGACCAAGTAAGTTACAAAGTCAAGGGTGTAATTAGCGTCGAGTCAGCTTGGAGTATTGTAGAAAAACCATTTGAATCTATGCTTGGCTAGCTCAAACCCCAACTTGTCTTTTTTCGTGGTATGATCTTAACAAAAGGTGCTTCGCCTTCCTTCCAAGGCATTTCTTTTACCCATGAAAATTTTTTATAAAAAATGTCATACAAGCGTTTAAAGTCTGAACCTCTTTCAATAAATTCAGCAGCTCCTTGTATAATCACTGCTTTGTGTTTTTCCGCTAGGTAAATATCTACAGTAATTGCAACATTCTTGTTTTTCTTTAGATTAGAGTATTTTTTTGTGTTGTAATCAGTTGCGATATAGAAAAAGCCATTTTCATAATAATATGTTACAGGAGTAACATGCGGTACATCATTAAGAGATGTTGCTATTCTGCATGCTTCGTTTTTTTCTAAAAAATCTATTTCTTTTTGAGTGAATTCAATCATGTTTTCTCCACATTTTTGTGTAATAAAAACAAGTGGGCCGAGAGAGATTTGAACTCTCGACCACCGCCGTGTCAGGGCGGTATCCTAACCAACTAGACGATCGGCCC
>JAHEYZ010000030.1 GCA_023251295.1 Nitrosotalea sp.
TCATTCTCTTCTTATTTTTGCCTTTTAATATTGGTCTTATGTGTAGATTGCCATTTCCCGCGTGGCCATAAAGTACAAACCGCATATTGTATTTTTTCGAGATTTTTTCAATTATATCAATAAGCAAGACTAGCTTTTCAACAGGAACTGTTGCATCTTCTATGATTGAAGGCATGGTTTCTTTTGTTGTAATGCTTCTAAGACTATATGATAACGCAGAGTTTCTAAAAGCCCACCATTTTTTTATCTCCGAATCATTCTCTAGTATTTTTACAATTTGCACATTTGAAATTATTTTACCTAGATTTTTTTTGCATCTACTAGTATCATTATCAAACTCAACAAATAATAAACAACTTGATTTTTTTATAGATTTGATATGTTTTGTTATGTTCTTGTCAACTAATTCTAGAGCTGATGGTTTTAGCTTGACTATTTTTCCAGAATCCAACGCAGCTTGTTTTATGTTCTTGTATGACAAGACTGCAAGAATACGTTTAACTGGAATTGGTAATGTTTTTAGATTAACCGAAGTGATTATCCCTAATGTTCCTTCTGAAGCTGCAATAATCTTATGCAGATCTGATTTTGTTTTAATTGCATCCAGTCTGTAACCACAAGAATTTTTTGAAACTCTTGGGAACCTTTTTTGTAAATCTGTTTTAATTATTCTAAATAGTGTACTGCTAAACTTTGAATCTGATGGAAGGTTAATAACACGACCATTTGCTGTTATGATTCTTACTCCAAGTAGGTTGTCAATAGTGCTACCGTATTTTAGAGAATGACTGCCGCTTGCATTTGTGGCAACCATTCCACCTATCGTACAATAAGGGCCGATGGATGGATTTGGAGCAAAAAACCTGCCTTTTTTCTCAAGTTCGCTATCTAGATTTCCCTTGTAGGCGCCAGCTCCGACTTCAACATAGTTTTTACCTATTCTTATTTTATCAAAATTTTTAAGATCAAGAATTATGCCTTTTCCTAAAGCACTCCCAACAAGGCCTGTGCCTGCCCCTCTGGCAGTAACAGAAATTTTGTTTCTTGACGCATAATTTAAGATCGAAATAATCTCTTGCTCATTGTTAGGAATTACCACAACTGATGGTTTTATCATATACGAACTGGCATCAACAGAATAGAGATTCAAATCATGACTATCAGATAAAACCTGGCAACTTACTAGTCTGGAAATCTCTGCAACATTTTTTGAATTCATAAGAGTTCTTAACTTATCTTAGATTAAAGTTTAAAATGATTTCAACGCACCAAAATTCATGTGTGACAAAGATTTAATTTGGTAAAGTCAAGATTTAGAATTATTGGACTTTTTAGGGATAAACATCGATAAACTCTTTGATGCTAATGATCAGTCAAACCCACTGATGTGGCTTGTTTGGATTGTTCCAATAATAATTTTCATGTTCTATGGTCAGAGAATTCAACTTCAAATTACATCTTCAGAAATTTCCAAATCACTTGAAAAACTAAAGACGTACAAAGAAGAAACAAAAAAAGAGTTAGTAGAATACATAAAAACTACTCTAAAACCAACAGTTGATCCTGTTCAAAAAATCGAGCGATTTTTTGAGCATTTTACAATAATGCCTGTTGACATGGATCCTAACGGCATTGTTCAAAAAGTAAGGCATATCACACGTTCACGCGAGGATTACATTAGACTACAAGTAAAGGCGCTTTCTCCTGATCTAAGTGGCCTTGAAGCAAGTAAAATCGAAAATATACTGGAGGTTGCTACCACATTACACCTACTTTACAAAATAGTTAGGCATCTTTTCCTTACTGCAAAAAAACAAAACAATTTCCCGTTAATCTTGCCATTACAAATGATGATGCCATTTATTATGGAAGAAGCAGAGGCATTAAAGACCGCGGTATCTGCCTTTAAGCAAGGTCAGCCTATTGGTGATGGAATCGGTCCTATGGTGGTAGGAAAGATGATGCTTGGTGCGGAAAAAAAGACCGCGGCATTTGAAACTGTATGGAGCGAAAATGAACTAGAAGGAAGAAAGTTGTATCTTATGAAAGCAGAAGGACCTGCAGCCACTGTAGGCAGACCAGGCGATGCGCTTGAAAAAATTCTTTCTGAAAATAAACCTGATATCATAATTATGGTTGATGCAGCACTGAAATTAGAAGGAGAAGAATCTGGTTCAGTAGCACAAGGTTTTGGTGCGGCAATTGGAGGAATTGGAACAGACCGATTCCAAATGGAAGAAATTGCAACTAAACACAAAATTCCAATCTATGCAATAGTAGTAAAACAATCAATAAAAGAAGCCATCACACTTATGAAAAAGGAAATTGCAGATTCTGCAGAAAAGGTTACCTCCCAAATTCATGAAATCATCAAAGAAAATACGAAAACAGGACAATCTGCGCTTGTCATCGGTGTTGGGAACACTCTGGGGGTTTCACAATGATATTTTCAAAGAAAAAAGAAATTGTTGAACCATATTCAGTTGAAGAATGCGGTTCTTGTAAAGCAATATCAAAAAGAAAATTCAAAGAAGGAGATTACATTTTCAAAAGCACTGATAAATGTTCTTCGTGTAACGGACAGATGCTAGTTGTTAAAGTCTTTGGCGAAGTTTTTAAAGAGTAGTTATTGTTACTCCACTTTCCTGAGGTATGAAGGTGTGCTCTGCTTGTGCAACTCTTTGGCCATTTGCTTCTATTAATACAGGATATGAACGAACAACTTTGTGTTTTACGAGTTTTTCAAGAAGACTTCGGGCGGTTTTTTCTTTCCACTGTGGTAAAAACCATCGTAATGCAAAAGGGAGCATGTTGAATTTTTCCCAGATGTAATCTACAAGTTTATCACACTCAGGATCCTTTGTTTTCTTTCTTGAAACAAGTGAGAAGATATTTCTCGTTTTCCCTTCCCGTACAAATCCTAAACCCTCACGTGTTGTGACAAAAGGCTCGCAAGCATAAGCTTCTGTTGGTAAAAATGAAAAGGATCCTATGGACCAAACATTTGGAATGGACTTGCCAGCATGAATGGTATATTGCTCTAGGGAATGGCCACTAAGATTTGCTATTGGTACTCCACCCATCTGTTTTATCGTCTGCTCTATGGTTTTTCCGACATCGCTAGATTTCACACCCACTCTTATCATCGAGATTGCATCCTTTAGTGCTGCTTCTGCAGCTTGTATTAAATAATCAAAACTTGGTTCATAGCAGACTGTCACTGCAGTGTCTGCAATGTAACCATTCACCTGAACCCCAAGATCAATTTTTAGTAAATCAGTTTCCTGTACAGTTTTTTGATCATTTGGTTCTGCAGTATAATGAGCGGCTATTTCATTTAGACTCGTATTCACAGGGAAGGCGCATTTTCCACCTTTTTTAGCAATTTCGCTCTCTATTGACTCACAGATTTCAAACAGCGTAGATCCAACATGGTATTTTTTTCTGGCATTTTCCCGTACCTCAGAAGCAATTTTTCCGGCATTTAGGTAATCCTGAATTTGCACAGGCTAGACTAGATTTTGTATCTTATTTAAAATCATCACATGTGAAGCTTAAATTGGGGATCTCCAAACTGCTCTCATCTCGGGATCGTGGTCTAGCTTGGCATGATTCGGGTTTTGGGTACCTGAGGTCGTCGGTTCAAATCCGGCCGATCCCACCATTTAAAATTAAATCTATGCTGTTATCTCTTGGTTAGGAAGATCAGTCAGAGTAAACACAAACCTTGAACCTTGAAATTCTGTAGTACCTTCTCTCTCCCAATTTACTTTATACGCTTTGGTCAAATGACCTCCAATGATAGAGATGATTTGTGGAACTTCAGCGTATAATTTTTCTACTTTTTCTTTATCTCTTGTCATAAGTAGTGAACGACGCTTCTTCATTAGGAATTTTATTGCTACATTTTTGTGCTGATGTCCCTCTACCTCGATTTTCTCCTTTCCTAAATCTATTACGAATTTTCGCTTTCCCATTTAAGATTGTCTTATAAAAAATCTACTAAAAGATAAAGACCAATAGAAAGCAAGTAAAAAGAGCACAAATTATGACTAGATTTGTAAGAGAACCACGTTTACTCAGTTAGTTCTTATCTCACTTTGATGGTTCTACTAGTGCCAGGCGATGAAGAGGAGTTAGAGACATGATATAAGATGAATGCAAATTCAGTGACTCTGAGTTCTGGCATAGATTTTTATTAAAACTTTTCAGATGAAAAAATAATTGCCGTTTGAAAAACGAGAAATATTCTTAATTCTTGGAATTTTGTTTTTAATGATAGGCATGATTCCATTCATAGCACCAATCTATGCAGTAACTATTGCAATCATCATTTATTTTGGAGTTAGGGTATTTGTAGGACGCAGAAAAAAACAAATTCAAAAATCTATTGGGGAAGGGGCCTGTGCCGTATGTGGTCAAAGAATAACCAACAACAAGTGTCCAAATTGCGATAAAACTAATTGATTATCATTTAACGTGATAATGAATCTAGAACGAATCATACGCACTATTTATTATTCATAAAATCACACTTTGTTCATGCATGCAGGGGCATATTGTACATTCACAACTAGCTCAACTTTTCCACAATCAACACCTAAAATTACATTATTTAGGATGAATTGATAGCAAAGGTAAGAGAATTGAAGTCACATATAATGTTGGGAATTCTAGCAATCATATTATTACTTGTACAAGTATCACCAGTAATTGGTCAATCAAGCAACATTGCTGATCATGTCGTAATAAATGAAGTCGACATTAATCCTCCAGGCGATGATTCAAAACTAATTTCCGAATGGATAGAACTTTACAATCCTACAAACTCGACAGTTGATTTGGGAGGATGGAAAATTGGCGCTACCACTGGTATAAAGACTACATACAAAATAGCTGAAGGAACGAAATTAAAAAGTGGAGGTTTTGCTACTTTTGCGTATGGTCCCCTATGGTTTCCTGATACGTCATCAGTGATTCAACTAAAAAATAAAAATGCAACAACAATTGACTCTACTCCGACATTAAGAGATATTGAAAATGGACTCAAATCTTGGCAGAGGACTGCTGATGGACTGGATACAAATCTGTCCACTGATTGGATATTCAGAACATCAAACGCAGGTTCATCAAATGGCAAGACTAGTTTTACCACATCAAGTGAATTTTTATCAATCAAAGTTACAACTGACAAATCAAATTACATTTCTGGCGATGTAGTAAAAATTAGTGGCGAGATTTCAAAAAAAGTTACTCTGCCAGGTCAAAAATATACCACACAACAAATCCATCTTAAAATAACAGGACCAGGAAATTTCAAAAAATCCATTTCATTGTTTCCCGATAGGATGAATTTATTTAAAACAGAAATGAAAACTGATAAAGTACTAAACATACTGGATGGTAATTACAAAGTTATTGCAGACTATTCAGGCGAGACTTCCCAAACATCATTTGTCATTTCCAAAAAAACCTCTGCTTCTCAAGAAATTGAATTGTCACCAACAATCTCAATTGGTGTGAACAAGTCAATCTACCTACCTGGTGAAACAGCGATTCTTAGCGCTAATACATCAAAAATTATTCCTTTTGCAGGAATGAAATTCAAAATTTTTGACCCTAAACAAAAGCTAATCTACGATGGAACATTGTACCCAGACACCAAGGGAAAATTCTCAACTACATTTTTCATTAATTCAATCAAGCCAGTCTTTGGGGAATACAATATAGCTGCAACATATGACAAAGAAACAGCTCTGGCTTCATACCAACTAGTACCTGAAATTAAAGAAGATGTCATAATTTCTTTGTCCACAGACAAGAAGGCCTACGGACTAGGAGATGTTGTAATAATCAGTGGACGAAGCAACAAAGTCTGGGTTTCTTCTCTTGATCTAGAAATTGTACAATCCTATAAAAGCAAAGACATTACTGATACATTCGTTGTTAAGGATCTTGTTAGACTAGAAGGAGACAGCACCTTCAAATATGAATTCAAAATTCCAAACGATGAAAAACGATTTGGTGATTACAAAGTAAAGATACTAGGTTCAATCGGTTCTGCCCAAAGTTCCTTTAACGTAGTGGCAAATCCAAACGATTTCTTGGAAGTAGAATCAAAACCACTTTCAATCTCAACTGACAAAGGATCCTATAACATTGGTGACAATCTAGTAATCTTGGGCAAAGTAGCAGAAATAAAAAATTTTGTAAGTCAGGTAGTACAGATCTCGGTTGCCAATGCAGACGGGACACCAATAATTTCAAAGGCTGATCCTCGAGGAACTGCAGGTGACAACGATGCAAGATATTCTTTTACTGGAATACCTGACGCTTCAGGAAATTTTGTGGTATCAAGTCAAATATCAAGAAATATTTTTGCTAGCGGAAACTATATTCTAAAGGCAGTTTATGGCAATTACCATGCTTCCACTTCATTTGAGGTAAAGGATTCCCTTGACACCAGTAGCGGTGTGATAATTCTCGCTTCTACGGACAGGGAGATATATGGTGCTGGAGAGAAAGTTATACTAACCGGTGGTGTTTCCACCTTTACTGCCCAGTCATCTTATACGATAAAACTAACAGATCCAAACGGCAAAACCACACAAGGCGGTGTAAGACTAGACCAGGGAAACTTCTCATGGGAGTGGACAGTGCCTGCACGAGGGACTGTTTACGGATTATACCAAATAACAGTAAGCTCAGACTCTGATAGAACGAACGTATTCTTTAAAGTATCAAAAGATCCAAAATCGGAACCAAAGTTGCAGCCCATTATGATTGAAATTGACAAGGCAGTATATCATACAGGTGAAACTGCCAATATTTCTGGTAGTGTGATAAAGGAAATTTCAGGAATTGAAGGATTAGTTGTTAATCAAAAACCAGAAATTATAGTAAAAAATGAAAAAAATAAAGAAGTTTTCAAAGCAGCTCCAGATCTTGGTGCAGATGGAAAATTCAAGACATCTGTTAAATTAGTCCCAGGTGTTTTTAAGACTGGCCAATACAAAATATCTGCAAAATATTATGATGAAAGAGTTCAGGCTGTTTTCAAAGTTGATGATAGATTCAACATTGGCAAAGACATTCCTCTAGTTTTGCTCTTGGAAACTGACAAAGAGAAATATCTCCCGGGAGAAATTGTAAAGATTTCAGGCAAAACAAGCAGAATAATATCCGCATTTGATGTAGATGTCAAGATCTTAAAAGACGATATACCAATCTTTGATGCCACAGTTACATTTGATGGGTTGGGTTCTTTTCACTATGATTATACTATTCCTCAAGATGCAACTCTTGGAAATTACGCAGTAGAAGCTGATACTGACTTTGATACCGTTGCTGTATTGTATGAAGTGGTAAGTGAATTGCCACCTGAGATAATCACACCACCTGGAGAAGAACCATCAACTGATAAACCTGTTGAAACACCAAAGAAACTAACTTATGTTGTAAACAGGATTGCAGAATCTTCAATCCCGATAACGATTGAGGCAAAAATTGTTGGAGAAAAAACCTTTGTGCCTACAATTATTGAAGGAACTCTCCGTGTAAACGTAGGTGACGAATCCAAAGTAAACATCAAGGTGACGACTGATGATGGAACATGTCTTATAGGTCAAGATGATGATTGCAAAATAACAAAATCTACCAGAGAAGACAGCTCTTTGTACAAGATTGTTAAAGTAGGTGATACTGATCTTAAGGTAAGGTATAGTGGACATGGAACAAAATTAGAAAAATTCACAATTTTGCCAGAAAATAAAGATGGAATGATTCCTGAAGGTGACTGGATGGTAGAAATCATTAAAGACAACCAAGTTTCAAGATTCTACTACAAGATTTCATATACTTCTGCAGAGTAAACACATACTGTGCAAGTGCAAGTATTGATGTTTAGGCAAGATGATCCGAAAAAATGTACGGCTGCAAAAATTGTAAAATTCAAACTTGCAACAAGTGTTAGAACAACTTTGTCAAATACATTGCTTTTGGATCCCTTTGCACAAAAAACGCTTTTGAGAAGCGATGCTTCTCTAGTAGATTCTATAACAGGGATTGACTGTTCTTGGGAATTGGCAGGAAAAACATTTACAAAAAAATTTCCTGGTATTGCAAGAAAACTGCCTCCTCTTTTAGCAGGAAATCCGGTAAATTACTCAAAACTTAGCAAGCTTACTACAGTTGAAGCTATAGCAGGTGCAGCTTTTATCATGGGTTTTCCAAGTCTTGCACAAGATCTTCTTGACAAATTCAAATGGGGCCACACATTTTATGAACTGAACCAAAACCTACTTGAGGACTATTTTAAAGCAAATTCTGAAGAAGAGATCAATTCTATCATAAAAGAATACCGTCTTTTGATATAAAGTCAAAAGATTTTCCTTTTATCATAGGCCTTGGTCAACGGGTAGAGATTTATTCGACCATTTTTTCCACACCGATAGGATATGTCTTCTGAAAAGTCATCATCAGGCCTAGTTCGTAGCCTCACTTTGCTAGACATTACTATGGTGGGAATTGCCGCAATGATAGGCGGTGCTATCTTCGTACTTGTAGGTCCAGGCATGAATGAAGCAGGTCCTGCATTGATGATTGCTTTTTTGATAAATGGAATAATTACTGTGTTTACCGCCTTGACATATGCTGAACTTGGCTCTGCATTGCCTGAGGCTGGCGGTGGATACAAGTGGATAAGAGAGGGTCTTCCAAGGCCGAATGCCTTCATTAGCGGTTGGATGGCATGGTTTGGTCACATGATCGCGGGAAGTTTATACGCGGTTGCCTTTGGCTCCTTTTTTGGTCATTTGCTTACTGTAACTGGAATTACAGATTTTCTTGGTGGTGTTTCTCCTGATAAAATAATTGCAGTTATGGTAATCATACTCTTTACCTACATTAACGTAAAAGGAGTTTCAGATACTGGGAAAATAGGAAACGCGATTACCTTTTCACAACTTGCTATTATTGGAATTCTTATAGCTGCAGGCTTGTTTGCAATGGCCTTTACAAATCCTAATTGGCCAACAAATTTCGAAGAATTTTTTCCTAATGGAAGTATTGGCTTGATCATCGCTATGGGTCTTACATTTATTGCTTTTGAAGGATATGAAATAATTGTACAAACTGGTGAAGAGGTAAAAAATCCAAAAAAAAATATTCCTAGAGCAATTTTTATCTCATTAGGAGTTGTCGTAACTCTCTATATTGTATTTGCTTTTGTATTCATAGGTGGAATAAATTCAGAAGAAATTGGAAAAGCATCGTGGCAATTCATAGGCGAGAATAAAGAACTTGGAATAGTTGAAGGAGCAAAATTTCTACTACCTTTTGGTGCCATCATAGTTCTTGCAGGAGGATTAGTATCAACACTTTCAGCATTAAATGCTACAACTTTCTCATCAAGTAGAGTTGCATTTGCAATGGGTAGGCAATACAATCTTCCTGTTAAATTTAGCACAATTCATCAAAAATACAAAACGCCATATTTTGCAACACTTGCCTCTGGATTAATCATGTTGATCTTAGCAGTATTGTTACCATTAGAACAAATTGCATTAGCTGCAAGTGTGATGTTTTTGTTTCTCTTTGCACAAGTTAACGTAGCAGCAATAACAATAAGACGACTATACGGTCACAAGCTTGACTACGGATTTAAGACTCCCTTCTTTCCAATTTTACCCCTGATTGGAGTTTTTTCTACGATTGGACTTGCAATTTATCTTTTGATTTACAATCCCCTTAGTTGGTTAATTGCTATAATCTGGGTAATAATTGGTTTCTCAGTTTACAAAATGTACTCTATCAAAAAGGAATTGGAGCATTATGCACCATTAGTTGCAAGTGAAGGTCCACAAGAACGAAAAGACTACCGTATTATGATCGTTTATCAACCATCTACTGCCCAAAAGTTGGCAAAAATAGCTTCTGCTATAGCGCAAGAAAAAGATGGAGAAATTTTATTTCTTAATTCGGTTATAGTTCCAATACAACTTCCTTTGTCTTCTGCTCAAGGATTTGCAGATCCTGCTATGAAATCCTTTGATGAGCTAAAAAAAATACTACCAAAATCAGTAGATCATAGATACCTTGTTAGACTTTCACATGACACCACTGAAGCCATCCTTGCAACAGTTGAAGAACAAGGAATTAATTTACTCATAATGGATTTTCATAGCCTGCGCAGCAATAGAAAGCTGCTTTCACTTACGACTTGTGACATTATTGGTGCTAACATCAAAGAAAATTTTGACAAAGAATTGTCAAACATTGTAGTCTCCTATGATAAGGGAAGACATTCAAATCTTGGTTTGGAAATTGCAAATTCTATCTCAAAATCATTAAACAGTAATGTGCGCATTGTTAGAGGCATCGTTGAATCTCCAGAAGAAGAACGTGACATTTTAGGGAGAATCAATGAAAAGATGTTTGATCTTGACATGAAAAAAATTCCAGTAGAACGAGTTTATTCACAAACAGATAATGTGATACAAAGTCTTCTTCAAAACTTTGAAAATGACGAATCAGAAATAATAATTGTTGGAGCAGGAAATCAATCTGATCAAGCATTTAGTCCAAAAACAATGGAAGTTATAGAAAAATCTCGCCAGACAGTATTTGTAATACGCGATTCTAGGCTATCCGGAATCCAAGCAAGGTATTTCTGGAATGTGATTGCACCTAGACTTAGAGAAAACCGAATTATTTATAGGGTATATCTAGATGCGTTAAGGTTAATCTTTTTCATAAGGATGAAACGAACAAAAGCTCGTTCCGACGAAGATTATTTTGCCCCAAAAATGTAATTCATCACTGGTCTTGGCAATCTTAAAATAGAAATTTTCACTTGATATCTACAAGTGCGAGCTGGTGCACGAGCTACTGCTAAGGCAGAGGAAACTCCTCCCTCCATGCAGTAAGTGTGATCCAGAGATGGATAATCAGAGATGGTTGGCTCCAGAACAGAAAAAGATCTGACCCGGCGTACTATGATGGCAAAACCTGAGGTTTCCGGCAAAGAATGAAAGAGCTGCCCCACACGGAGCAAGGCCAAACAAAACTATAAG
>JAHEYZ010000003.1:0-3996 GCA_023251295.1 Nitrosotalea sp.
TTTTTCCTGTTTCTCGTAATGAATTGTAGTGAGAATCTTCAATATCAAAATGTACTGAATCACCTATGTGTAAAGACTGTATAATCTGATCTGCTGTACTCCATTGTTGTTGGTTATTTGTCTCAATACTAATGAATACTCTATTAGCCATTTCTCTTGATACGAAACTCAGGATCTCCTTTGGAATTCTAACTTGATTTATAATAGCATCCATACTAATTTTGGCCGTAACCTTCTATAAAAGGAGAACTTTGTAATCAAACATTGAAAATTAAATTCTGGTCTAAAACATTTTTGAATAAAATACTTTCAATTCTTTAAGAAATCAAGCCAATGAAGGGATTTGGACCCTCGACCTTCTGATTACAAGTCAGATGCTCTAGCCAGGCTGAGCTACATTGGCACAACCTAAAGGGAAAATCTGGATGGTTTAAAATGTTCTCAATAAACCAAAGCTTAAATTAATTATAACCACACAACCCACATGCCTTCTTTCAAAGTTAGTGTGGTTATAGAAAATAAACCAGAGATAAATGACCCAGAAGGCGAAACCATATTGCATGACCTTATTCTAAAGGGAAACAATTCATCTGTAAAGAAAATCCGTTCTGGAAAAATGTTAAAATTCGAAGTTGATGCAAAGAACAAGAAAATAGCAGAAAAAACTGTAATGGATCTATGTAACGAATTTAGAATATACAATCCACTGGTAAGCCGTGTAACTATTGAAACCTCTGAACCCTAGCCGTTTTTTACTATTTTGCGTTTTAAAGGGGGAAAATCATCTAAGGCACCGTCTATTAGGAGCTTACTTCTAAGGTGTCTTGCCAAGTCAGTTTCTGTAATGATTCCAACAAGTTTGCCTTCTTCTAATACTAGTAATCTTCGAATTTTGTTATTAATCATCTTTTGAATAGCGTCTTCGATAGGTGTCATAGGTTCAACCCATCTGAATTTCAAGGACATTATCTCAGAAAGCTGCACGTCTGAGCTTTTCCTATCTGTAGTCAAGACTTTACGTGACAGATCTCTTTCCGTAACCAGACCTATTGGATTGCCATCTTTTATGACTACTAGTGAACTGACCTGTTTTTCTGACATTAATAGAGCCACGTCTTTTGCTGTTTTATTATGATCGATTGTGATGACATTGCGAACCATGATGTCGCGAACATTTGTCATGTTTGCTATCAAAATGAAATTGAATAAAAATGATTTCATTCGATTCAATTTATTAATGCTGATAGATTACGAAAATTGTGAAAGTAGGCATTGTAGTTTTTCCAGGAAGTAACTGCGATCGTGATATGCAACATGTACTCACTGATGTTTTTAAATTAAATACGGAACTTTTATGGCATGAGCATGAACTTTCAAAGAATCTTGATGCCATCGTACTTCCCGGTGGATTTTCCTACGGCGATCGACTCAGAGCGGGAGTAATCGCAGCACACAGTCCAGTTATTAATGGTATAAAAAAAATGGCAGAAAGGGGAATGCCAATACTTGGAGTATGCAACGGATTTCAAATCCTAGTTGAAGCAGGTCTTTTACCTGGAGCACTTTTAAAAAACACATCACTACATTTTATGTGCAAATGGACTGAACTCATTGTAAAAAACAACAAAACTCCATTTACAAACAAATTCAAACTAAATCAAAGAATTCCAATACCAATTGCTAATGGCGAAGGAAGATACTATGCAGATAGAGACACTGTGAATTTACTAAAGAAAAATAATCAGATAGTTTTTACATATTGTGAGGAAGTAAATGGTTCGACTAACAATATAGCAGGTATATGTAACAAAAAGGGAAACGTAGTAGGCATGATGCCTCATCCTGAGAGAGCTGCAGAATCAATCATAAACCCAAAGAATTCTAAACCAGCTTCGATGATTTTTGAATCACTTTTGACAAAGATGGGCATTGCACAATGAGTCTTACCTCACAAGAGTATTCTTTTCTTGAGAAAAAAATTGGACGAAAGCCAAATCCACTTGAATTACAAATAATTGCGGCAGAATGGTCAGAACATTGTTCATACAAATCATCAAAAAAACATCTAAAGATTCTACCAAAAGAAGGAAAACGAGTCCTTTCAGGACTAGGATATGATTCGGGTGTACTGGATGTTGGCGATGATTATGTTGTTACAGTCCATATTGAAAGCCATAATCATCCTTCTGCAGTAGAGCCATACGGTGGAGCTGCAACTGGTGTTGGTGGTGTTATCAGAGACATCCTGTCAGCTGGTACAAGACCAATTGCTATACTTGATGGATTGCGTTTTGGAAATATAGAAAAAGACAATAACGCAAAATGGCTTTTCAAAAATGTTGTACGTGGTATAGCTGATTATGGAAACTGTCTTGGTATTCCTACTATCGGCGGCGAAATTGAATTTGATGAATGTTTTAAAAATTATGCACTAGTTGATGTAGCCGCAATTGGATTTGGAAAGAAAAGCAAACTTATCAAAAACAGAGCAGACAAGGATGATTTTGTAGTTTTGATTGGGGGTTCGACGGGACGTGATGGTATGGGTGGTTCACAATTTGCATCTGATACATTAGAATCAGAAAATCGTTCTGCAGTTCAAATTCCTGATCCATTTATTGAAAAACTAGTTATTGAAGCAATACTTGAGGCACGTGATAAAGGCTGCATTAAAGCCATGAAAGATTTGGGCGGAGGCGGTCTTTCATGTGCAATATCTGAAACCGCCGATGCTCTCTCAATTGGAATAGAATTAGATGTAGCTAGAGTCCACAAAAGAGAGACAGGAATGTCTCCAGCTGAGATAATGATATCTGAATCTCAGGAAAGAATGCTTGTGATAACTGATAGGTATAATCTTCAAATACTAAAAGAGATTTGTGAAAAATTTCATGTTCCGTATTCTGTCATAGGTAGAGTAAAAGAGGATAGGATGATGCAAGTTAAAGTTGAAACAAATACTATCGCAAGACTTCCAAGTGCCATTGTGGCAAACGCGCCCTTACTTGATAGACCTTCATCAAAACCAAAATATCTCAACAAGTTACAAGCAATAAAAAAACCAAACACACCAAATGATCTCACCAATGTTCTTCTTAGAATGATTGCAAATCCCAATATTGCAAGTAAAATCTGGGTTTATGGTCAGTATGACCATGAAGTAGGGATAAGGACAGTAGTAAAACCTGGGCAAGATGCATCTGTGTTACGACTTGACAATGGGAAATTTTTGGCTGTAAAAATTGATGGCAATTCAAAGCATTGTTACATTGATCCAAGACAAGGTGCGGTAGGATGTTTTGAAGAAGCATGTAGAAACGTGGTTTGTACAGGCGCAACCCCGATTGGAATGGTCGATCATTTACAATTTGGAAGTCCCGAGGATCCAGAAATTTTTTGGACATTTAAAGAATCACTTGAAGGAATAACAGAATTTGCAAATTACTGTGAAATTCCATGCGTTGGAGGAAAGGTTAGTTTCTATAATGAGACAAATGATGGACCAATTAAACCAACTCCACTAATTGGAGTCCTTGGGTTGATTGAGAAAAAACCACTTGGTTCTCAACAAATCTCACCACATGATCTTCTTGTTATCATCGGCGAGACAAAAGGAGAGCTTGGAGGTTCGGAATATTACGAATACATACACAATTTGATTGGAGGCTTGTGTCCTACAGTGAACTTTAAACTTTCTAAAACTACCATGGATGCAGTATTGAATCTAATAGAAGAAAATCTCGTGAACTGTGTACACGATTGCTCAAAAGGTGGGATAGCAATAGCAATCTCAGAATTATGTATCAACAACAAAATCGGGTGTACGGTATCTTTGGAAAAAATACCAGGGGAAAAACTAAAACCTGATGACATTCTATTTTCAGAATCTCATTCTAGATACATCCTTGCGGTAAACCAGAAAAATATTAAAAAAATCACAAGTTTCTTAGAGCAGAAAGATTTACCGTATGGAATAATCGGAAAGTTTTCAGGTTC
>JAHEYZ010000003.1:4096-22314 GCA_023251295.1 Nitrosotalea sp.
TATTTTCAGAATCTCATTCTAGATACATCCTTGCGGTAAACCAGAAAAATATTAAAAAAATCACAAGTTTCTTAGAGCAGAAAGATTTACCGTATGGAATAATCGGAAAGTTTTCAGGTTCCAATATTATTTTTAAAAATAAGACAAAAAAAATACTTGATCTGAGGATTGATAAAGCACAAGAAAAATGGTTAAACTCATTGGAGTCATTGGTGGCACATGGTTAAGGAAAATTGCGGTGTGGTCGGAGTCTTTAGTCTCGATGGGGCAAATGTAATTCCAATGGTTATTGATTCACTACGAGCTCTTCAACACAGAGGTCAAGAGGCCTGGGGGGTAGCTGTTCCTAAAAAAGAACCATACAAGCAAATTGGTCTTGTTTCTTCTGCAGCACCAGAGTTTGACAAAGTCACAAGAGAATATGCATCTCCTGCAGCAATCGGACATGTTAGATATTCTACAATGGGGAAGAGTAACTTGGAAAACGCCCAACCTCTAAAAGTAAGAGACTTGTGCATTGCTCATAACGGAACAATCGCTAATGTTGAAGAATTAGCAGGAATGGTGGGGGGATGCACATTTACACCTCAAAATGTTAGTGACACACTAGTTGCTGCAAAAAGACTGGTTTCACTTATGGCTACAAATGGAAGCCTTGGGAACGCGTTATCAATTTTAAAAAATGAGATGGTCGGGTCATTTTGTTTTACCTTCGTTTCTGATGATAACGCAGTCTATGCTGCACGTGATCCTAAAGGATTTAGGCCCATGGTTCTTGGTTTTAGAAAGGATATCAATACGTACATAGTAGCATCAGAGTCATCTGCTATAGCTGCAGTTGGTGCAGAATTGATAAGAGATGTAAAACCAGGCGAGCTTCTCAAACTCAGTAATTCCGGTCTAGAATCAGAGATGTTTTCTGAAGAAAAAACACATTCGCATTGTTCATTTGAATTTACTTATTTTGCGCATCCATCTAGCATTATGGAAGGTTCTAACATTTACCTTGCAAGGAAAAGAATCGGTCAGTATCTAGCGAAAAAATTCCCAATTAATGATGCAGATATTGTAATTCCTGTTCCTGATTCTGCTAGACCTGCTGCACTTGGATATGCTCAAGAACTAGGGGTTCCATTTGAAGAAGGACTACTAAAAGATAGATACAGTAGGAAAGGGCCGCTAAGGAGTTTCATAGAACCACATCAAAGCGATAGGGTGGAAATCAACAGATGGATAATTCCTATTAGTTCTGTAATTGCAGGTAAACACGTTGTTGTCGTTGATGATAGTTTAGTTCGTGGGACAAGCTCAAAAGCAATCATCAAAGCTCTCCGCAGATCTGGTGCAAGAAAAATAAGTATGGTGATAACCTATCCTCCAATTCGCTTTCCATGCTATGCTGGAATAGACTTTCCATCTCAGGATGAACTTGTAACCTTTATCGATGACGGTAAAGAGTATGATGAAAAAGGGATGACTGAAAAAGTAAGGCAAATCATAGGTGCAGACTTTCTTGGTTACAATGATGAGAAAAACTTGGCAGAGGCAGTGGGAATAGACGTGGATTCGATGTGTTTTACTTGTTCTACAGGGAATTATGCTACACTTGGCATAAAACCAGTTTTCAAAACAAGGGCTGAAATAAAGGGAGAATAAAAATGGAAATTGCGTATGTTTTAGTAAAAAGTAAAATTGGACACGAAATGGATGTCATGAATGATATATTGAAAATTGATGGTGTAAAAGAAGTAATGGGAACATACGGAGTTTATGATATTTTTGTCAAAGTGCAAGTTGCTACAAGAAAAGAAGTTGAAGAGGTTATTACAAAAAAAATCAGAAAAATAAACAGTGTGATTTCAACAACCACGCTTTCTGTAATTCCTGAACAAGGTGGAAAATAGATCTTTCCAATTGGTAAAATTCCTAAAAGGCTTTGGATTCTTAATCAATATCAAGGATTCTAAAATAGTTTTAAAAAACGTCTAAGATCCTTTCAAAGAACCAGAAACACACTAAAAAATAATCCAGATATTATATATTGTGATACAACTATCTAAACCGTAACAGAAACTTGTAATTCAAAATTATAATCGGAGTTAGTCTGTTGTATCACATTTGTTATTTACTTATTTTGTTTTTATGAAGCAATGAATGCAAGGACAACAACGATACTCTCTTTTGCAGTAATCTTGACCGTAGCTGCAGTCCTATTTACCAGCGGACAGTTCGCATTAGCGGGAGGAGAAGCTTCAAAGAAGCACGATATTCCTCTCAAAGAGGCCAAGTTGATTATAGAACACAACGCCAAGGACCACGATACGGGATTCCAAGGGTTCATTGATAGCGAGGGTTGGAAATGGATAACGGTTACTGGTCCAGATGGGAAGGTGTTGAGATTCCAAGGCGATGGGATGCTGGGAAAACTTGGACTTACTGAACTGTTCTTCGAGTCTGTCGAACCGGCAAATGCCGATGTGCCTATTGCTGAGGTGTTGAAAACAATGCCAGAAGGAAAATACGTGTTTAAAGGATCTGCAATCGAAGTCGGAGAAAATAAAGGCACGACAATAGGGATTGCTTTGCTGACTCATGACATTCCTGAAGGTCCTGTTCTTTTATCACCTGTTGAAGATGCTGTCGTTCCAGTGGAAGACCTTATGGTGAGCTGGAATCCAGTTGACAAAACTATCGAGGGTTCTGAGGTCAACATCATTGCTTACCAACTCATTATCGAGAAGGCTGAACCACCTCATCCAAACATGATTGGAAAAATGGGACTAAGCATGTACCTGCCGGCTTCTGTGACCCAAATAACGATTCCAAAGGAAATTCTTGAGCCAGAGACCGATTATAACTGGGAAGTACTCGCCATTGAAGAGAGCGGCAATCAGAGTCTCAATTCTAGTCAGTTCAGTACTAGCGACTAATCATATCTTACCAGTTGGTAAAATTCCTTCAATCAGTTCAAAATTTTTTGCTATTCCAACACAAATCTTTTGATCGATAAAATTTTTCTGATAAAAAGTTCGAGTAAAATTAGATTGGTTATAATCAGTGAGAATTAACGACTATAATTTTCAATTTTTGGTCCCAGAGCATCATGAATTGAAACCAGGATTGGTTTTTCGTTGAGGCCAGTTGTTACTTGAGGATTTACCCAGAGTAAAAAGGCAAAACTCCACCTTTACACACGAAAACGGAAGCCACTAAGATAGAACGCTATGATTTGTTGGAAATTATTTCTGCCGACCAACTGAATTATTGCCAAAAGTGGAAGACCGAATTAATAAGAAACAATCGGACAAAATAATCATGAAACAAATTGGAATTTTTTGTGCACTTGTTCTTGTAACGGGTTTTGTTAATTATTTCCCAATACAATTAGTATTTGGGCAATCAGAAAACCCATCACCGGTATCACAAACTGAAGTCGAATTAAAAATGAAAACAAAAACTAAAACCACTGTTGGCAAATTTAAAGAACCAGATGTAAAGGCTAAAACTAAAACGGGATTTGCTAAAAAAAAAATAGACATATATAAAAAAAATAAATTAGACAAGATTGCCTCCTCTTTTTTAGAAAAAAGGGAGTCATTAGAGATTGAAAAACTTTTGGACGCACTTGAGAAAACGCAAAAAGAAAAAAAATCTTCACTTGAGAAAACAATAGCACAAAAGAAATCTATCATTGAGAAATCTGAAGCAGATCAACAAGCCGCATTGAATAAAGCAAAAAACACATTAGAAAAAGTCAAGAATGAAAGAAACATTGCTATAAAAAAAGCACTTGAAGAAAAAAAAACAAGTGATGAAAAAGTAAAATCGACTCTTGCTAAATTAAAGGAAGAACGAAGAGCAAGTGAAAATAAATACCGTAATTTACAATCAAAGGCTAAAAATGAAAGAGAATCCGCACTTGAAAAAATCATGACAGAGAGAAAAATGGAACTAAAAGATTTTCAAGAACAGGAAAAATTATCACTTGAAAAATCTGAAAAAGAAAGAAACGTTGTACTTGAAAAATATAAAATAAAAGGAAAAGATGCGTTAGATAGCTCCAAGAGAATAAACACTAATAAAAAATCTGTGATGGGAAATCAATTATCTGATCCTGACTGGGAGAAAAAAATGAATAAAATAAAAGTACTTGAGATAACGAAAAAGTACCGAGTAGGGCATAAAAAAGCAACTGACAAGTCCAAAGATGAGCTGAAGGCAGAGCTAAAATCCATCCAAGAGAAAATACAATCTGCTATTGAAAAGTTAAACAAAAAACAAAATTTAGAAAAAGAAAAGATTGCAAAAGGACAAACAAAAAAATAAACTAAATACTAACGAGGTATCTCAATACTCCGTCGAACCACATATCGTTTTTTGTGATGGTTTGCTATGGGGATTCGAGATTATTTTTTTCATTTCCGGGGTTCCAGAGTTGGTAGAATTATTGAGGGTGATCCAACCAAAAAAATGTGTTAAAAATTACAAGTACCAATTGGTCAATTATTCTAAATTAATTTAATCTTATTAATTAGAAGTCACTAAACAAAATATTGAAAATTGGTTTAATTGCTACAGGTGCAGGCGGCATTATAATTATAGTTACAATATTGATTTTCAGTTCGCCTGTATTATTTCCTGTACAATATGATCTATTTCTAGATCCGTTCAAAGATCCTCAAGATCTATTTACAATGGCACGTGTTACTCTACAAAATACTGGTAAAGCTCCCCTTACTAATGTAATTATAGATTATGATGGATATACTGACAAAATCCCTATCCTTAAACCAGGTCAGAAACTAATACTGTCACCGCCAACTGGAAACAAACTTGAACACGTAACTGTGACTACTGATGAAGGAATCAGCATGACCAAACCATATAGGTTACCAACAAAAATGCCGGGAATGATGGGTTCCTGATTCAATATCACTTTAAATCATACCTAGTTTAAAGACGCATGTTTGAAGTTTCTACGTTCAGGTAAAGTAAAAGACATATACGAAACAGATGATGGAAATCTCCTTTTTCATTTCACGGATAGAGTTTCTGCATTTGATGTAAAATTTCTAACTCCTATTCCTAGAAAAGGGGAAATTCTTTGTAAGTTTGCTGAATTTTGGTTTAAGGAACTACCAAACGCAAGTCACTACATTAGAACAGAATCAAAAGATAAGATTGAAGTAAAAAAAATGGACATGATTCCAGTGGAATGTGTTGTTAGAGGATATTTTTATGGAAGTTTAATACAAAGATGGAAAAATGGCGAAGTTGTAATTCCAAAAAACACTGATACCACAACGGCAGCTAAACTCCCACAGCCAATTTTTGATCCTACGACTAAATCAGAAACACATGATTTACCAATTGATAAAAAAAATGCAGTCAACAGAAGCCTTGTGACTCCAAAAGAGTATGAATGGTTAGAAGAAACATCAATTGGGATATATAAAAAAATGTATAGTATAGCAGAAAATGCAGGTTTTATACTTGCTGATCTGAAATTAGAGTTTGGAAAACTTGGGGATAAAATACTACTTGGAGATTCAATCGGCCCTGATGAATACAGAATGTGGCCTAAAGAGACTTATCAAATAGGAAAAACTCAAGAAAGCTTTGACAAACAACTTCTTCGTGATTGGTTAGCCAAACACGGATATCAAAAACAATTTGATGAAGAAAGAAAGGCTGGTAAGGAACCAGTTGCACCTTTGTTGCCAACAGAACTGTGCCAGCAATTATCGTCTAGATACATTATTGCGTACGAAAAGATAACTGGTCATTCGCTTGACTCGAATTTAGGGTAGCAATCAATTTCCTTTTTTGTTTATTTCAAACCTTGATGGATGAAAAAATAGGGAAAGTTCCAAATGTCGACTTTTTTAAAAAATTTTTAGGGTTTTTTGTAATGGTTGAAAATATGTGATTTTGATATCAAAATAATGAATTTGCTACCGTTTTCATCGTTGCAATGTGGTAATTGATTGATTTGCTCTAATCTTACTAGTAACATAAAAAAAATGATGCCAATGGACAAAAAACTATAACGTTGTGTTCTTTTAGATTGAATTTAAATTTGATACAAGAAATGTCAACTCTCTTAAAAAAGGAAATAAAAGTGAATAGAATAGTGACAACTAACATAGCGCAAGCAAAAGCTCTTGATGATCCAGCACGAATTAAAATTCTTCAAATCTTATATCATAATGAATTTTCTGCAGAACAAATAACAGATGAATTGCATAAATCCGGATACCAAAAAGCCGTCACCACAATTAGACATCATCTTGATGTATTAAAAAATGCAGGATTGATTGAAGTGGTAAAGATGGAAGAAGCACGTGGTGCCGTAATGAAATTTTATGGCACTTCGGTAAAACTTTTAGGATACGGAATTCCTCCAAACTTTGATTCTGTTTATTCTAAAACAATAATGGATGCTTCAATAAAGATAGAAAAAATAATAAAAAACATAATGCAAAACAATGTGTCAAAAATAAAAAAGAAAAATTCAGAAAATAAAAACGATTCGCAATATGATCAATATGTTCTGATGGAGATTGTAAACCGTGCAATGACAAATGTTTTTGAAAATAATAACCCCAGTTTTCTAATAATCCCTCAAAAAAAGGCAAAATCTGTATCTAAAAATGATTAGATTGCTTCTATAGTAAAGATTCCTTTTGTATCTGGATTCTGTAAAGCCTTTATCATTTGTCTAGGAATAGAATCAGAGGCCTTATTGCAATTAGTTGCCAAAGTGCGTGGGCAAACAAAGGAGCTTTTCCTGATGACAATATCGTGTGGATGAGTTAGAATTAATTCATCATTACCTTTTCCTTTTACTTTGAAAGAAAAATTTTTGACTTTGATTGTAAACAAAATATTTGTTTTTGAATTACGCAAAAGTTTTTTCATTTTTTCAGGGATGCCATTGCATCCATAACTTGCACCAACTCCAATAATACAATCTCCATTTAATGTAAGATTTTGTTCAGTTGTAATCTCAATTGTTTTTTTATGAAGCGATCGAATATTTTTGTGACCATAAAATGGGATCTCAAAAAGCATATCAAAAGTATCACTAGACTTAAATTAAACCTTCAAAGGATGAAAATTGAATTGTTACCAGCAGCTGCAGGATATGATAGAGCAATCACTGTATTTTCTCCCGATGGTAGATTATACCAAGTAGAGTATGCTATTGAAACAGTTAGACGTGGGACACTTGCAATTGGAATTAAAAGTAAGGAAGGAATAATTCTTGCAGTAGAAGAAAAACCACGCAAATTACAAAATGCTGAAGTTACACAGAAAATTTTCCAAGTTGATGATCATATTGGAGTTGCTGCAGCGGGATACATTCCTGATGCACGTAGCCAAGTAGATAACGCAAGATTTTTTTCACAAAGCAACAGAATGATTTATGACGAACCAATAGAAGTGGAATCGGTCGCTAAACACCTTGCAGATCAGTGCCAACAATTTACCCAATATGCCGGAGTTAGACCGTTTGGTGTAGCCTTAATTATTGCGGGAATAGACAAGAGTGGGAGCACAATATACCTAACCGATCCAAGCGGAACATACATCTCTTACGATGCAGTTGCCATTGGTTCAGGCGCTGATCAGGTCACTGAACACTTGGAAAAATATTACAAAAAAGACATGTCATTAGAAGATGCCGCAGCACTTGCAATTGAATCAATATATCTTGTCAGTGAAGACAAAGAAGGAACAAAGCACGTCAAGATGTCACAAATTCTTAATGACGCTAAACTTTTAACTAAAGTTCAAGAAAAGGATATTGAAAAATACGCTACAAAGGCAAAAGAATATTCTACAAAAAGACAAAGCTAATCTCTACTATTTTATAATACACAAAAATACACTAATTGTTGAAAATCTCAATAGCCATTCCTGATTCTTCACTATCTGATGAATCGACCCAACTTGATAAATCAAGAAAGATATCGCTGATTGCCCGAACATGTGCAATATTTCAAGTGCAAACAATTTACTTGTATCACGAAAGTTTAGGTACTACGCAAGACAAGTCTCTTTTACGTACTATTTTGCGTTACCTTGAAACGCCACAATATTTACGGCGTACATTGTTTCCAAAAATTTCCGAATTAAAATATGCTGGAATTCTAAGCCCATTGAAAATTCCTCATCACACTTATACTTCAGACTCAAAGAAAGTCAAAACCGGTGACATACGTGAAGGGATCGTATTCTTTGCAAAAGGAGGAAAATATGTTGATGTTGGACTTGACAAGCCAATTCAATATTTTGGCCATGAAAAAGAAGGAAGAAGAATAACGGTACAATTCAAGGCAGGGTTTCCAGAATTTTCCATTAAGCAGATAACACGTAATGAGGTTCAGCAATATTGGGGCTACGAAGTTAAGGAAAGTGCAAACCTTCGCACACTTCTTTCAAGTTGGAATTCATATGTAGTTTTGACCTCAAAAAAAGGGAAAATCATACATAGGACTCAGAAATTTTTTGAAGAGATCTCTAACACTTCTGTACTAGTTGTTTTTGGTTCTCCCGAAAGAGGGATTCATGAAATTTTAGGAAATTCAATACATGGTATTCCAAAATCACAAATTCTTAATTTCTTTCCAGAACAAGCTACTGAAACTGTGCGCCTTGAAGAGGCAATGCTTGGAACATTATCGATCTTAAACATTCTAACACGCAATTAAATTAAATATTCTCCTAAATTATTGATTTTCATGATCCAGCAAAAAAAATTCTTACTTTTTGCAATAATCGTAGGTGTTGTCGGAGTCGTTGTCGGTGGAATAATATTTGCAATGACAATAATTGATTTATTATAATGGTAAGATCAAAAATTACATAAAAAATCGATCAAGATGTTATTTTTAATAGTAGACTTATAATGGGGTTTACAACATCTAGCGTTTGTCATGGGTCATAGAAAACATAGTCAGCCAAGGCGAGGAAGTCTTGCATATCTTCCAAGAGGGAGAGCTAAAAGCATGGAGGCAAGAATCAGGACTTGGCCAAACCAAGATGGCGATCAACCAAAATTGTTAGCACATGCAGGATTCAAAGCTGGATGCATTCGTGTTGCAAGCATAGATGATAGAGACAAAACTCCTAACTTTGGAAAACAACTTGTAAGTCTTGGTACAGTTGTTGTAACTCCGCCAATCTTAATCATTGGAATTCGTGGTTACAAAAAAGACAGATATGGATTAGATTCAATTTTTGACGTTTATGCAAAAGATCTTCCAAAAGAATTACCAAGACTTTTCACTGCAAAATCTGATGATAAAAGTCTAGAACGGGCAGAAAAGTCCCTTGGAAGAGTTTCTGATCTTTTTGCAATAGTTGCTGTACTTCCAAAACATGCTGGCAGGGAACAAAAAAAGCCATACGTTTTTGAAGCTGCTGTGAAAGGGGGTGATATTACAAAACAATTTACGTTTGTTAAAGATCTCTTAGGTAAAGAAGTTAAAGTTGAACAGGTTTTTCAAAAAGGCGCAGATGTTGATGTTGCTGCCATTACTAAAGGAAAGGGAATTGAAGGGCCAATTACAAGATGGGGTGTTAAAAAGAAACAACATAAATCAAGAAAAAGTGTAAGAGCTCTTGGTACGCTTGGTCCAATCAGCCCTGCAACAATAATGTATACAGTTCCAAGAGCAGGCCAGCGTGGATTTCATCAAAGAACACAATACAATAACAGAATTATGATAATGAGTAATACTAAAAATAATGAATTCAAAATTAATCCTGCAGGCGGATTCAAACATTTCGGATTGGTTGAAGGCGATTTTGTTGTTATACGCGGCTCCATTCCAGGAACCTATAGACGACTTGTAAAATTGCGAGCACCAGTACGACAAAGAGTCTCGAAAATAACACAACCTAATATTTTGGAGATAATGGTGTGAAAGCCCAAGTTTTTTCAATAAATGGATCTAAAGCAGAAGAAGTAGAATTGCCACTTGTTTTTTCTACTCCTCTTAGAACTGATCTTCTACACAAAGCATATGTGAATTTGGAATCACACACATTTCAAACTCAGGGAAGATATCCAAATGCTGGTATGGATGTTGTCGCAGAATCAAACAGTCCACCAACCGGGCATCATCAAGCAAGAGTAGCAAGAATGCATGGGGGCGGAGGCGGAAGACAAGGACAAGGAGGTGGAGTTGCAATGGTTAGAGGTGGAAGACAGGCTCATCCGCCCACTACAGAAAAAGTAGTGTACAAGTTCTTGAATAAAAAAGAAAATAAACTTGCCCTTTGTTCTGCTATCGCAGCGACATCATCTGTAGACATGGTAAGATCACGAGGACATAAAATCGATAAAATTGAATCGTTTCCAATTGTTGTCTCTGATGAAATAGAGTCAATATCAAAAGCTAAAGACCTTGAAAAATTCTTTGACGCATTAAACCTAACACAAGATATTGACCGATTACGATCAAGACTAAAACGACGTTCAGGCAAACCGCTTTTACGTGGTAGAAAAACCAAAGTAGGAAAAAGTATACTTGTCGTAGTAAAAAATTCTAAAAATCTTTCGAAAGCATGCGGTGCCTTTTTCGGCGTAGATGTAAAATCAGTAAATAGTTTAAGCATATTGGACTTGGTTCCAGGATCACAACCCATTCGGTTAACAGTGTTCTCAAAAAATGCCATAGAAGAAATAGGTAAAATAAAATCTCCACACTTGGAGCTAATGGTGAAAACTAAATGAATCCGGAAGAAGCCATCCAAATAGTTCTGAAACCGTATATTACAGAAAAGACCTTTGCTCTAGTTGAAAAAGAAAGCAGAATATGCTTTATTGTAAAGGAGACTGCAACAAAACCAAAAATCATGGAGGCAGTGAAAATACTTTACAACGAAGACCCAATAACGGTAAATACGTGCAGATCGGTTTATGGAAAAAAGGCGTTTGTCAAATTCCAATCAATAGACAAGGCAAGGGATCTTGCAACAAAGATAGGAATGCTATAATATGGTTCAGCTTGAATCTCTTCGCATAATGGTGAGTTTGAATGGTTAAAGAATTCAAATATCGTGGACTTTCAACCGAAGAACTTCAGAGTCAGTCGTTGGAGAATCTGTTCCATCTTTTTCCAGCAAGAGCAAGACGTTCACTTACAAGGGGCATCACTGACCAAAAACGAAAACTACTGGAAGAAACGAAATTGGCAAAGGCAGGTAAACTTACAACACCAATAAAAACACACTTGCGAGATGTAATAATTTTACCTTATATGATTGGAGTTACAATAAATATTTTTTCTGGAAAAGAATTTGTTCCAGTTATCATAAAGCCTGAAATGGTTGGTCATTACTTGGGTGCATATGTAATGACAAACAAAAGAGTAGTTCATGGCGCCCCTGGAGTAGGAGCATCAAGGTCTAGCTTGTATGTGCCGCTAAAGTGATTGTTATGGCTGGATTCAAATACGCTTTCCAAAATTATGATAAGACAAAGCACGTTCGTTCATCACTCCGAGAAAAAACCATTTCACACAAACATGCACGTGAAATTGCCGTTGCAATCAAAGGACTCACTATCGAAAAAGCGAGAAACTATCTGGAAGATGTTGTAAGGTTAAAACGAGCTATTGCTTTTAGACGCTATCATAATGAAGTCGGTCACAAATCAGATACCGGGATGATGTCAGGCCGTTATCCTCAAAAAGCAGCAGGAGAATTCATTAGACTACTTGATAATCTGGAGTCAAATGCAGAATATCGCGGAATGGATTTAGACAGACTTAGAATAGTTAACGCCACTGTTCACAAGGGAAGAAAGATTCAGAGATTTACTCCACGTGCAATGGGAAGAGCATCTCCAAAAATCGATATTCTGACACATGTTGAGTTGGTAGCTCAGGAGATATGAAATGTCATCTGTAAAAAATGTAATAAATGACAGCTATAAACTAATGTTGCTCAAAGACTATCTGAGAGTAGCAATTAAAGAAGCAGGATTTTCTGATGTAGACATACAAAAGACTCCAACAGGAACTCGGGTTGCCCTCCATGTTACTAGACCTGGTATTGTAATTGGCAGAAAGGGTTCTGGAATACGTGATTTGACTAAAACATTAGAAAAAGATTTTGATCTTAAGAATCCACAAATCTCTGTAGTTGAAATCGATAAACCAGAATTGGATCCTAATGTAATGTGTAATAGAATGTCACAGCACCTTGCAAGAGGTACTGCATTTAGACGTGCGGTGATGTGGACTATGCAGACAATAATGAATGCTGGCGCGATGGGAGTTCAAATCACAATTTCAGGTAAACTCCGTGGGGAACGTTCAGCTTTTGAGAAACATAGCAAAGGAATCTTGCCACGAGCAGGACATCATGCTAATGTCATAGTAGCAGAAGACATTGTTCATGTAGATACTAAAATGGGACTTATTGGAGTAAGAATTAGAATAGCAAGAAAAGAAAATTATATTCCTGAATTCGAATTTAAGACTACAAAAGAAATACGTCCCCCGAAGAAGAAAGTCGAAGTAGAAGACGAAAAAGAGATCGTTGAGATTGAAGAAATTCCAGAAGACCCAACAAAACCACGAACAGAAAGTGAATTAATTGAAAAAGAGGAGGAACACATCAAAGCTGTAGAGACATATGAAGAAATTGAAGAGGAATTAAAGTAATGACACGATTAAAGATGAAAACAGTAAGAGAGTTCAATGAAACTGATCTTAAAGACAGGCTTGGGCAACTACGTACAGAACTTGCTAAATTGCGTGTTGAATCATCAAAAGGTACTTTAAGAAAAGAAAACGGAAAGGTGCGTTCAATAAGAAGAGACATTGCTAGAGTATTAACAAGATTGGGAGAGATGAAAAAACAATGATTACCGCAGAAAACATTACACTACATGAATTAATTGGACTTGACACCGAAATCACACAATCTTCTAACGTACAATTAGTTGGATTTAAGGGCAAAGTTGTTGATGAAACAAAATCTATGTTTGTTTTAAACACACATAAGGGAATGAAAAAAATTCCTAAAGAAAACACAATTTGGCAATTTTCTCTTCGCAGTAATAAAATCATACTTGATGGAAATATGCTATCAAAAAGATCATTCGAAAGATTAGGAGGAAAGACATGACAAGGAACATAGGAATATCAGTTCAATCTCCAAAAACTGAATGTACAGATCATTATTGTCCTTTCCATGGAAGGTTATCAGTTAGGGGGAAACTAATTGAGGGTAAAGTAGTAAGTTCAAAAGCCCCAAAGATGATTGTAGTTCAACAAGAAGCTCCGAAATTCATAACTAAATTTAAAAGATATGCTCGTAGTCAAAGTAAGATTCATGCATACAAGCCATCTTGCATTGATGTAAAAGAGGGAGATGTTGTTCTTACTGCTGAATGTAGGCCAATATCAAAAAGTGTTTCCTTTGTAGTAGTGGAAGTTGTTTCCTGATGGGAGCAACAAAAAGCCGTGCAGTTTCTGCAAAAGGAGTACAAGAATTTCGACCATATGTAACAAGAGCGTTGCCACTTGGTGCTCAGGTTGTTTGTGCCGATAACACTGGCGCAAAAATATTAGAAATAATTATGGTTCAAAAAACTAAGACCAGAGTCGCTAGATACCCATCAGCAGCTGTTGGTGATTTTGTTAATGTTGTTGTAAAAAAAGGACCAGGAGAGCTTAGAAAACAGATCTATGGAGCAGTTATTGTTCGACAGAAATATGCAATAAAGCGATTAAACGGAGTTAGAGTTACTTTTGAAGACAATGCAGCTGTACTTGTTACACCTGAAGGTGAAATTAAAGGCACTGAAATAAAAGGTCCAGTCGCAGCAGAAGCTTCAGAAAAATGGCCAAGAATAGCGAACCTCGCATCAATGGTGGTATAAAATGAAACCAACAACAGTTAGAAATAGACAAATATTCCAAGCCGCACATCATACCAGAAGTAAACAACTAGGTGCGACACTTTCGAAAGAACTACGAAAAAAATATGGACGACGTAATGCACGTGTTATTGAAGGGGACACAATACGAGTTTTACGTGGCGAGTTCAAGGGAATCGATGGCAAAGTAACTAAAACATCAACTGAAAAAAACAGTGTAGCAATAGAAGGAATAAAACGTGAAAAATTAAAAGGCGGTAATGTCGACATTTACATCCATACATCAAACGTAATGATAACTGGTTTGAATCTTGATGATAAATGGCGCCGAAATAAATTGGAAAAACAAAAGACTAAAGTGGAAAAAGAAAAACCTACAGAGGCACAAGAAAAACCACAAGAGAAATCCGTAAAGCCAACAGAACCCACAAAAATTAAACCGGCAAAAGTGACCTTAAAAGAAAAACAAACCAATTCTTCAAAGGAAACAAAACAAACAAAAGCGGCAAAATCAGTGAAAAAGGAGAAAAAGTAATGGTTAGTATCGCAGGAAGCAAGAAACTGAAAAGGCAAATGTCTCCAATCTTCTGGGGCATTACAAGAAAGGATGACCGATTCGTTGTAACTGTTAGACCCGGTGGCCATCCAAAACACGCTGCAATTCCAAGTGCTGTGTTTATTCGTGATATTTTAAAATTAACAACAACTCTAAGAGAAGCCAAATCTGCTATTTATGGTGGAAAAATCAAAGTAGATGGTGTTACACGAAAGTCACTTCATCATGGAATTGGTCTAATGGATGTAGTTGAACTGGATGGATTATCTGATGTATACAGACTAGTGCCCAAAAATTCAATGGTATTGCAACCAATCGTGATAAATTCTTCAGAAAAATCAAAGAAGCTAGTTAAGGTCATAAGTAAGGTTACAATAAAAGGTTCAAAGACACAAATTGGTTTTCATGATGGCCGTTCTCTTGTTTCGGATACAAAATTCAACGTAGGTGACTCATGTTTAATGGAGGTGCCAGAACAAAAAATTCTTGACGTGATAAAACTAGAAAAAGGATCCAAAGTCATAGTGACAAGTGGAATCAACGCAGGCCACATAGGAGCAGTTGACGAAATTAAAGAAGGAACATTTGTTCTTCCAAGAAGAGCTGTTGTAAACATCGGCGAGAGACAAATTGAAATTCCAACCGATCTTATTATGGCAGTTGGTAAAGACAAGCCGGTAATACAAATAGAGTGATAACATGTCGCAAAAACTAGAAAACACAATGAAGAAAATTTCAATTGCCAAAGTTGTTTTAAATATGGGTGTTGGAAAATCTGGCGAACCAATTGAACAGGCAAAACGAGCTTTAGAACAGATAGCTGGGCAAAAACCAAATTCGCGCAATGCTAAAGCTACTCAAAGAGATTGGGGGGTTCATAAAGGTGAACCGATAGGTGTGGCTGTGACCCTTAGAAGGCAACCTGCAGTTGAACTTATCAAAAGACTCTTTATTGCAAAAGGAAATCAGATTAAAGGATCATCATTTGATGATTTTGGAAATCTGTCATTTGGAATAAAAGAACACATTGACATTCCTGGAGTAAAATATGATCCTCAAATTGGTATTCTGGGCTTAAACGCTTCCATTTCTTTAGAAAGACCAGGTTTCAACATCCGATTTAGAAGCAAACATAAAGCAAGCGTTGGTGGTAATCATAGAATTACAAGCGAAGAAGCAAAGGCATTTCTAAAGAAAGAATTTGGAATAGAGGTAGTGTAGAATGGTAAAAAATCGTGATTACAAAGTTACAGGAAGAACTGTACACAAATTTGGTAAAGGTTCACGTTGGTGTAAGAGGTGTGGAGATTATAATGCTGTCATTCAGAAATATGATTTGGATCTTTGCAGACGTTGCTTTAGAGAAGTTGCCGTATCACTAGGATTCAGGAAGTTTAGGTGAGAAAATGCCATCAAATAACATAATTGCAAACTTGTTTGTGACCTTGTTTAATACTGAAGCCCGAAGGAAAGGCGATTGCGTTGTATTGCCATCGTCAAAATTGGCTATGGAAGTGTTAAAAACCCTACAGCATCACAATTACATTGGAGAATTTGAACATGTTGACGATAAAAAAGGTGGCAAATTCAAAATTCATCTTTTGGCAAAAATAACTAAATGTGGAGCGATTACACCGCGATTCAAAGTCAAAAAAGACGAATATGTCAATTGGGAACAACAATACTTACCTGCATATTCTAGAGGAATGCTAATTGTGACTACAAACCAGGGAGTAATGTCTCATCACGAAGCAGTAAAGAAAAAATTGGGAGGATTATTGATTGGCTATGTCTACTAAACAAATTGAAACTCATGAAACATCAATTCCAATACCTGACAAAGTTAAGGTGATATTGACAAAAAGAATGCTATTTGTAGAAGGACCACTTGGAAAAACAAGAAAGGACTTCAAAAAAATACCAGTAAATCTTAGCGTTGATGGTAAAAATGTTATACTAAAATCAATGGGAGTAAGAAAACATGACTATGCCATATTCAATACTGCACAATCAATTATCAAATCACTCATAGAAGGGGTTCAAAAAGGCTATACCTTTAAGATGAAAATTGTTTATGCGCACTTTCCAATCACAATTAAAATCAAAGATGGAAATATTTTGGTGGAAAATTTTCAAGGCGAACGAGCTGCTCGGGTATCCAAAATTAGAGGTGATACAAAAGTTGTTTCAAAGGGAGACGACGTAATATTGACAGGTCCTGTCTTGACAGATGTTTCACAAACTGCTGGTAGTTTACAACAAAATACTAAAGTCAAAAACAAAGATCATAGAGTATTTCTTGACGGAATTTATCTTTTTGAAAAAACCTCCGGTATAGAAAAATAATCTTGGCAAAAGATTAAATCAGAATGTACTAGGAACAAAGTTTGTTGCCGCCCTAGCTCAGCGTGGTAGAGCAGCTGACTGTTAATCAGCTGGTCGTCAGTTCAAGTCTGACGGGCGGCGCCTTTATTATTTCTAAATTCGAATTATGAAACATAGTATTTTGATGTTCTAAATCAGATCAATAAGATTCAGATGTTTAAAGCAACATATTTCAAAACTCGAGATTTGAAAGATTATTCATGATCACATTTCTGTTCATACTATTAGACTTACTAGATCTAATACTGATCGCTACATTATGGTTCATGCAGGAGGTTTGCATTGGCCAGAATACGACGCGCTAATAGATATTGCGTCGATTGTGGGGGAAGATTAGTGTACTACCCCCGCCTATCTAACCCAAAAGCTCCAAACGAACATAGGGTTTTAGTCTATGCGTGTCCCGATTGCACTAAAGATTTTGATAAACCAAAGATGTTTTCAATAAAACGCAATGTCGTTGAAGAACCGATTGAAACCGTAGAAATAGAGATAGTTCAGGCAAGAGAAAAAATTCCTTCATAAAAGCTAAACCCCCAATTATTTTCTATACTCTAGGCATAACGTCATTTTTTCAAAAAATCGATTTTTAGAGGGGGGTTTAACATTTGTGCGTGTATGCGCGAGCCAATGGGCAAAACACCCCCATTACCCAGTTAAAGATTGTTAAAGTTTTATTGTTAGGAACAAAAGCTAAACCCTAGGAAAAAGGGGTAACAGTTGGTTTATGATAAGCCAACTGGAGCTGACGTGACGTCAACTGCTAATCCTGTTCCACATCCTTCTTGTAGATTCACGACGAATCCAACTGCACCATCAATTTCCGTTGTTACAAATGGCATCTTAGAATTCTGAATGTTGATGCTCATTTTGTTATTCTTAATTGAAATTCCTCCCTGTGGATTTGGAAAGAATGAATCAATGCAGAAGGAATGCCCACCTATGAGGTCATTTGCCAATTGAGCTGCATGGAGATGCCAGGAATCTGGATTCTGAGATGAATCCCGGAATGTTGGATGAATTGTGGCAACCAACACCTTTCCTGAATCAAGATCTGCCCATGCAAAACCTGCTACTGCATCAGGAGCTACTGACGTCTTCCTCGGAATAATATCTGAGGCAGTTACAGTGAGTTTTGACATTTTATCATTTTGTTGTTTTGCGGTTGCAGCAGTGGCGACATCCCAGGCTGGAGCAGCTTTTGCCATTGGCGTGGTCATAAAGATTACAACAAAAATTGTAGTTGTAATCAATGAAACACCAAAGATCGTTTTTGTATTCATTATATGATAAAAGATTTATATTGTTTATAAAAATTGCCTGCCATTTTTGGAAGTTATTCTTAAAAAATGTAAATTTTGTTATATTTGATTT
>JAHEYZ010000003.1:22414-48058 GCA_023251295.1 Nitrosotalea sp.
CCAATGGCACTAACTAACAGGGAACCATACTGGGCATATTTTATTTGGCTGCACATCTGAAGCAGATTTAGATCAATATTTCTTACATCTATGGAGGATTCACATGCCTGTAAGTAGTTTTTTAACAATGAATACTCTGCCATGCCAATGACTACAATAATCAAGCCACTGACGAGGATCAAACCTCGCATTTACCATTAGATAAGAAGAACGTGGAATATGAGAATGAATGTGTCATATTGAGATACTTATGAGAGAATCACAATTTCACACCTTGCCAAATAAGTAATAGATGCTCATCTGCCTTTTGGAAAAAACCTGCTGGGTCTATTTTGTGGAAATAACAGTTGGTTAAAAAACCTGTTAGACCCAAGCAGTTAATGATATTTATCTCATTAACGATATTATGTCTAGTCTGTTCATTTGCAAAATGACAATTGCAGGAGAACCTGTTTTTGAAATTTTACATAATAGGTTTTTTAGATAAACACGAGATATTCTATAATTCAAATTAAATACCATAAACACTGTGGCTAATTGTGGATAATTTTGATCTTAATCTAAAAAGTAAAGAAAAACCTACAGATTCACAACTAAAAAAACTTCAAGAATACTTTAACGAAATGCCAATTGATGAAATTCTAACTGGACTACACTTTGCAAAAAATAGATGGACTGCAAAAGATGCAGGCGTGCTTAAAGTTGGGCGCAAAAGTATAATCAATAGAGAAGTTCATGCAGTGACCTCGGAACAAGCCCAATGGCGACTAAAAAACTGGAAAATGATGATTGGAAATTATAGAAAACGCGGATACAGCTACCCAACAATATCTAGAATTAAAAAAATTCTTCAAGAAATCAGTAATAAAAAACCTAGATAGTGGTTTCTGCACTCTTTGGAATTGGAAGGTTTGTAGGAAGATCAGGAATTGTTGTACGTATATGTCCTTCCAATATTGACTGTGCCTCTTCTAGTATTGCTGTAGTGTCTGCACTCCCAGTCTCAATTGCAATGTTCTCATGACTAGTTACTGATGAACCTGCCATTATGTCTCCAAGTATGGCTGACAAATCTTGCATCGATGAATTGGCTTCTGGCATGAGATTGCCAAGTCCAGCTCCTAATCCTTTGATTATGGACATACATGGACTCAATGTAACTACTACATCACCTAATTCTGAAATAGTGTTTAATCTAATTTGTATCTGCTCCATTGCAAGCTTTGCGCTTGTTACCATCTTGTTCATCTTTCTAATCTCATGTAATTCAGTAGCATATGCATTGGAATATTGATTATTTTGTTTCCTTACAGCTTCAACAACTTTTTTGAAAATAAAATCGTCTTTTTCTTTTAATTTTTTTGAAATAGAATCAAGCTTTACAATTTGTAACTGAAGTCTTTTTTGGGCCTCATCAATTTTTGGCTTTAGTGGGGTATCTGGTCTTACTTTATCAATTACTTTTTGTGATATGCTCTCTTTGTGTTGATTCCACTTGTTAACAAAAGTCATAATTTTGTACCTAGGTCGGATTAACAATTTGGGTTTTAACCTGTTATGTGCTACGATGATGTGTAACTACAGTTACAATCGGCCATGGTTACATGTACAGGAGTTAAAGAATTTATGAATAATGTTTCTAAATTCGAATTATGAAACATTATGAATGGATTCTGCTAACCAAAAGTGAAAGTATAGATTTCAAAACCTGGGTTTGCAATTATGGTTAAAGTATGGGCTCCGGCATCGCTGCTTGAAATCAAATTGTATAATCGATCACCTGAGATGTGAACAGTTCCATCTCGAAGATCAGTTCCTGCGTTTTCAGGTGTAACGGATTTGCCATCAAGCACAATTTGTAGATTAGATTCATTTGCAGCTACTATGTTGACTGACTTTGCAAAATATGGAAGTATTATCTTACCATTTTCTGAAACAAGTTTCATCCTGTCATCAAAGTTTTGCCACTCACCTTCAAGATAAAAATAATCTCGAGTTAATCTGTCTGGTAAAGAATAGGTTACGATCTGATCTGGTTTTAACCCTTCTGAATTTCCAAGCTGATTTCTACCTAATGCAAATTTGTATCCAAAATAAAGCTCTGGGGTTTGTGATGCGTTAAACTGGTATTCTTCTAAATCTACAAGGGGTTGAGCTACTGCAACATTTAGACCAAGAAGTTGATTTCGTTCTTCTAAAAGTTGTTGTATTACCTTTTCAGTTTCATCATATCCGCCTTCACCAATATGATCATATCTGATGTAACCTTCCGAATCTGCGATATATTTTCTTGGCCAATATCTATTCTCAAATGCTTTCCAAGTTTTCATATCGTTATCAAGTACAACAGGATAGGTTATACCAAATTGTTTGACTGCTGTTTTTACATTATTGATATCTTTTTCGAATTCAAATTCTGGTGAATGTATACCTACTATGATTAATCCTTTGTCAGCATATTTGTCATTCCAGGCAACAATGTATGGAAGTGTTCTTTGGCAGTTTATGCAGCTATAAGTCCAAATATCATAAAGTATCACTTTGTCCTTCATGATCTCTTTCAAATCTTCTGGTGTGGTATTGATGTAACCTGCTATTCCTGCTAACTCTGGGGCTTTTTTGAACATGCTCGTATCAATAGTGGGCAATTTTATAGTACTATCGACAGTTTTTTCCTGTATGTTCTCATTAGATTGATTTGGTTTGTTTTGTATTTGATAGTCTAAAGCTGAAAAATAGGCACCAACACCTCCGATTCCCACTACCAATATTATTCCCATGATGATTGCAGTTTTTAATTCAGTTTTCATTGTGTTATCCAGTTAATAATAAATTGTTCAAAAATGGAAAACTAGCAATTGCTGCTAATTGATTTGTTAGCACTAACATTCCTAATATTATGATAAAGGACCCCATGATCAAAGAATAGTATTTCAAATGCTTGCTTAATGCCTTGATTATTCTTGTAAACCTGGAAAAGAATATGCCCATTATGATAAATGGAATTCCTAGTCCAAATGAATATGATAATAATAAAGTAAAGGCATGCCCTGGTGTAGTAGCAGCTAAAGTAAGAATACTTCCTAAAACTGGGCCTATGCAAGGAGTCCAACACGTGGCAAAGGCTAATCCAAAAACAAATGAAAGTGGATAACTAGCTTTAGTACGGTTTGGAAAAAATCTTTTTTCAAAATTAAGTTGTTTAATCTTAGTAGATAATAACATGAAAGACCCAAACCCAATTATTATGATTCCTCCAATTTGATTAAGACCAGAAGTTAAGCTCGCTGCAGAACTAGATAACACGCTATTTAGGATTACACCAAAAACAGAAAAAATGACTGAAAATCCTAGAACAAAGAAAATTGTATTTATTAAAATATTGAGTCTGTTTGAAACTAGATTTACAGTCCCATTATTTCGTTGAAGCTCTGTTATTGTGGTTCCTGATATGTATGCCACAAATGCAGGTATGACTGGCAATATACAAGGTGCTAAAAATGACCCTAAACCTGCTATAGCTGCAATTGCTACTGATATCTCTGGCATAAACTTGAATTGAGTCTTTTTTTATTAATACATTGTTCCAAATCTACTCCAAATCAAAGATCAATTTTTATTCTTGATGTATTGACCAAATTTAATGAATAAAAGAATAATTTTAATTGGAATAGTCTTAGGTGGAATTATTGCTTTTGCTATGTATCTAAATTATATTGCACGTCTGAATCATCCCTAAATAACTCTAAATTTTCTACCTGCTTGTTCTAACACATCAAGTGATCTCTCAATATGATCCTTTGAGAGCAATGCTGTAATCGAGATTCTCACTCTCGCGGAATTTATTTTAACGGTGGGATATCGAATCGGTTGTGCAAAAATCCCCTTTTCGAAAAGATATCTGCCAAACTCCATAGCTGTTTTTTCATTTCCAATTATTATTGGAATGATTTGACTTGATGAATTAGTATTAAACCCTAAAGAACTCAAACCAGAAAGCATCATCTGAATATTATCCCAAAGTTTTTTTCTTTGTTTTTCTCTATTTGAATTAAATCGATTTATTGCCAGTTCAACAAAAATATTTGGTAATGCTGAAGTATAAATAAAAGATCTAGATTTATTTATCAAATATTCAATGATCTTATTTTTTGAGGCTACATATCCACCAAATGCCCCAAGTCCTTTACTCAAACTACTTACATACAGGTCGATTTTTTTTTCTACTCCAAAGTGTTTACCCGTTCCTTTGCCATCTGAGCCTGAAACAAAGTCACCATGCGCATCATCTAGGATTAGTATAGAATTGTTTTTGGAAGCAATATGTGAGATTTCTACTAAATTTGCAAAATCCCCATCCATGCTAAACACTCCCTCAGTTATTATGAACTTACGGCGTCCCTTTTGCCTAATCTTTCTTTCAAGATCGTTAATGTCATTATGCTTGTAAACTGTGATTTTTGCTCCCGATAATCTACAAGCTTCAATTATACTAACATGATTCAATTCATCGCTAAAAATCAAATCTTCTTTTTGCGCAAGGGTTGAAATTGTGCCTAAATTTGCCATATATCCGGTAGGAAAAATCAATGAGGATTCTTGAGATTTATGATTTGCAAGTTTCTCCTCTAATATTTTAAATGATAAATCATTTCCTGCGAGCAATCTTGAGCTTGATTGTAATTGTTTGTTTGAAATCTGATTAGTGACCAGTCCTAGGTAATCATTTGAACAAAGGTTAATCAATTTCCTTCTTTTGATTTGGATGTATGGGCCTTCTGTATTCCCATATTGTAATGCCCGATATAGGTTCTGTTCTTTTAATTTTTTAAGACTGGAATTTACAAAGTCAAGTTTATGTTTCAAGGCCTATTTGTGATACCATTTTCAAATCGTCTTTTGGGGTGTTGCCATCTATTGTCAAATATCCTCCAGTAATAATCCCGTTTGCACCGCCAAGAAGTACCTTTTCCTGATCGTTTGCCAAATGAATCTCGCGACCACCTGCTATCTTAAGAATGGTCTTTGGCATCAAAAATCTGTACACTGCGACTACACGAAGTATTTCACCAAGAGATAATTTTTTTTGAAATTCAAGCGGTGTTCCTTTTTGTGGTACTAGTATATTTATTGGACATTCTTCTGGACTTAATTTTGATAAGTCAAGACCCATTTCTAATCTCTGCATCCTTGATTCGCCCATCCCTATAATTCCACCACAACAAAGCTCAAGACCATTTTTTTTCACAGTTTGTGCTGTGTTTACTCGATCTTGATATGTATGTGTTGAGCAAATACTCTGAAAGAAACTTCTTGATGATTCCAAATTGTGATTATATCTTTTAACTCCAAGATTTTTAAGACGAACTGCCATTTCTTCGGTAATAAACCCAAGAGAACAGTTTACTTGTATCCCCACATTATCATTTACTTTTTGTATAATATCGCAGATTTGATCAAAATCCTTTTCTGATGGACCACGCCAAGCACATACTAAACAGAAACTTTTTACATTGTCCTCCTTGGCCTTTCTTGCATTATCTATAATGATTTCAGGCGGCAATAGTTTGTAAGTGTCAATCCCTGATTTGTAAAATGCAGACTGGGAACAAAATGAACAATCTTCAGGACAATTTCCCTTTTTTGCGTTAACTAGTGTTTCAACATCAACTAAATCGCCATTAAATTTTCTCGTTATTTCGTTTGCATCCCTTGATAGGTGTTCTATCGACTCATCTGAAACATTGATAAGAATTGCTGCCTCTTCTTTGGAGATTTTTTGACCTGAAAGAACTTTCTCTTTACATTTATTAATAAATTCAAGTTCTGAATTCATAACGTTTTACTTTCCATATTGTGTTAATTAAGATTGCTTTATCTGTAAACTAATAAAATTTTTGGGGTTTACGATTTCTACCGGGGGTTTTGTCAAACTTGTTTTAGGTTGTGAGGGAAGGACAGACATGTCCTAAAACAGAATCATATCTCCTATTACATTTATTGCATGTTACAAATCTTGAAGTTCCATATGTGCAATTATGAATTTCATTTAATTGCAGTATCTTTTTACAGTTAGGACATTGACGTATCTGTGGCATAACAATTTAATTCATTTCATAATATAAAAAAATATTATTGTGGTAATTCGAGGTGAAAACGATTGATGCGTCATCCTTAATTATTACTATTTTGAAGACTGCACATGGCTTCTAAAAGACGATCAAAAAGATCTAAACGTTCAAAGCGAAGAGCAACTCCAGCCCCAACTCGTAAACAAATGATCACTGTGCATGCAGCTCTTAACAGAGCAAAAAGAGAACGCGATATAGCAAGAAGAGAAGGAAAGCGTTTGAAGAATTCATTAATTGTAAGAAACAGAATGATCAGAGAGCTCGGTGCAAAACTCAGAAGAGCACGAAGGAGATAATCAGATTACCTTCGTTACTTTTTTTATCGTATCTATCGTACCGTCAAGTAAGAAATCTAATTCATTTTTAGAAATTGCAAGAGGGGGAACAACCATCACGATGTTTCCAAGGCTGCGTAAGTATATCTTGTGTTTTTTTGCTTCTACGAAAATTTTCTTGTAAATTGATTTTTCTGGTTTAATTGCTGTTTTTTTCTTTTTGTTACTTACAAGCTCAATTCCCATGATCATTCCTTTGTGTCTGACATCTCCTACATGGTCCAATTCATTAATTTCCAAAATTCGTGATTCTAACTGTTTAGAACTTCTTTGAATTTTAGAAATGAGTTTGTTTTTCTTATACATCTCAAGGTTAGTTAGGGCTGTAGCGCAGGCAATGGGATTGCCTGTAAACGTGTGACCATGAAAGAAATGTCTCATATCGCCATATTTGCCAAGAAATGATTCGTAAATCCTATTATTAGTTAGAGTAGCTGCCAAAGGCAGATATCCACCTGTAAGCATTTTTCCATACGATACGATATCTGGTATGCTGTTTTGTGCATGATATTCTATGAGAGAACCTAATCTTCCAAATCCAGTGGCAATCTCATCTAACACAAATAATATGTTGTATTTTTTGCACAACTGACTGATCTTTCTCTGAAAGTTTTCTGGATAAATTACAACTCCACCTGCTATTTGTGCCCCGCTTTCCATAAAAAAAGCGGCGACATCCTTATTTTCTGAAAATATATTTTCAATTTTTTTAATGCAATGTGTTTGATATTCTTCGAAAGTGAAACCATTTGGAATTCTATATTTTTCAGGAGTTGGCGTTCTAACTACTGGAAAAAGTAATTTTTTAAATCTTGAAAAAAATAAAGGAACATAACCAAGAGACATTGATCCTATAGTATCTCCATGATATCCATTTTGTAACGAAACAATTTTTGTTTTATTTTTTATTCCTTTATTCTGCCAATATTGTATTGCTATCTTTATAGCAATTTCCATTGCAGTAGAACCATCATCAGAATAAAACACTCTATTCATTCCAGGAGACATTTTTACAAGCTTTTCAGCAAGTAATTCTGCCTTATCATTTGTAAGATTAAACAAAGATGAATGTTGTAATTTTTTTGTTTGTTTTATAATGATATTTACAAGTTCTTTTTTAGAATGTCCCCAAACGTTACACCACATGCTTGCAACTCCATCCAGCAATCTGTTGCCTTTCTCATCAATTAGCCACATTCCGTCACCTTTTGTTATTACATCAAATTCTTTCCACTCCCTCATTTGTGTATAAGGGTGCCAAACGTAGTTTTTCGATTTCACTTAGTGCAGGTTTGGCTTTGGCATTAATAATAGTACGGTGAACTCTTAAGGAATGATCATGAAAGGCTATTGGTCATGAAAGCGTATTTCATAACAGGTACTGATACTGGAGTGGGAAAAACTGCAATCACGGCTGGCATTGCTGGCTCGATGAGAAAAGTCGGTGTTAATGTAGGTGTAATGAAACCGATAGCTACAGGCATGCAACAAAAAACAGGATTCAAATCAGCAGATGTAAGCATTATTGTAGAAGCTTCCGGAACAAATGATTCAGAAGCTCTCATAAATCCGGTGTTTCTCCCGATCCCTGTTTCACCATATGATGCAACAAAACTTTTGTCCTTGCCTATAGATATGTCACTGATTCTTGCATCATTTACAAAATTAATCTCTCTTCATGATATATTGTTAGTAGAAGGGATAGGAGGGATAATGACACCGATTACAAAAAATTTTTTCGTCGCTGATATGATAAAGGTGATGGGTATCGAAGCTATTATTGTTACCAGATCAACTCTTGGAACTTTGAATCATACTGTAATGACATGTCATTTATGCAATCAGTATGGTATCAAAGTAAGAGGGCTTGTTATAAATAATTTTGATGAAAAAGGCTCAAATGCAGAAAAAAATGCTCCTGCAACGTTACATGAGATTACCGGTTGTGATATTCTAGGTGTTGTTCCTTTCATAAAAGATTACAATAGGATTGATAAAATGATTGAGATGGTAAGCAAGAAAGTTGACATAAAATCACTCATACCCTAAATAACTTCAGCCTAGACTGTTTTTTATTAGTGAAAAAACCAATTATGTCGTTAATTATGTTTGAAAAAGGAAAATCTCCATCATTTTGTACGGCGTATGTTCGAGTTCCGGTGTTTAACTCAGTCTCTAAAACAAACCATATATTTTCTTTAATTGGCTGGACCTTTAGAATCTCTTTTAATTTATTTTTTATTGTAAGAAGATCATTAGTTTTTGGAAATGATATGATCAACGCATCATGTGGAGAGGTGTTAAGTGTTTTGATGTCTGGTATGCTGATATCAACATAAACATCATTGAAAGTAATTTTTCGTTGACTCGGAATAAGTGCATTGGTTAAAAGATAATGAATTAATCCTTCTGCAAACGTTCCAAGAATTTCTGATTTATTCTCACCTAGTTTGTCAAGTTGGTCTTTACATTCTTGATAAGTGTTTTTTATAACTTCAGGAGTCTTACCCTGCGCAATATCCGAAACAAGATACTTGGTGTGCTTTTCAATCGAATTGTAAAGAATTTCCTTTATTTCCAACTATGTAAAATAGGCTATGTCTTGTATTTCTTCTTTGCAAACCTGGATAGCCCCATCTTTTTCATCTCTTCAGATTCTTTGATTACAGAAAAATGCTGTTTTTCTTTATGTTGTTTTAGTTTTTTTTGTAGTTCTGGAAACTCGTTAGCAAGTATCTTCAAGGCATACAAACCAGCGTTAGCTGCCTTGTTTACACCAACAGTTACAACAGGAGATCCAGTGGGCATCTCAGATATTGATAAGAGTGAATCTAGTCCGCCAAAAGCTGAAAATTTGAAGCGATCTGAATTTCCAGATTTGTCATTGTATACCATGATCGGTACTCCTATTACTGGAATAATTGTGTGAGAAGCAATCATTCCTGGAAGATGTGCAGAACCTCCTGCTCCTGCTATTATCACTCTGAATTTGCTTTTTTCTGCGTGTTTTGCATACTCAAAAAGTCTTGTTGGGGTTCTATGAGCAGAAATTATTTGATCTTCGTGTTTTACACCAAACTCGTGAAGAATCTCAGCAGCACTATGCATTATCTTACTATCTGAGCTTGAGCCCATGATAATTCCAATCAATGGTTTTTTTGAATAACTCATAAGATCAAGCGGGAATGAATTTTATTAAACTTTTAATCTCTTCAGCTTTTCTGAGAAGCATTTGGATATCTTTTGTATCATTGATGTCTACTATGTTAAAATGTCCCATTTTTCTTTGAGGTTTTACTTCGTCTTTTTGATACATTTTCAAATAAACTCCAACGTTTTGATCAATTGTTATTGTTTTGTATTTTCCTTGAAATCCTTTTGGTCCTAAGATATTACACATAACAGTATGGTGTAACAGGTCGGTCTTACCAAGATCTAATCCTAGGATGGCTCTTAAATGCTGTTCAAATTGGGACGTTAAACTGGATTGTAAGGTGTGATGACCAGAATTATGTACCCTTGGAGCTATTTCATTTATGAGAACTTTGTCATCTTTTGTTACAAACATTTCGATGCCAAATACTCCTGCCCCATGTAACACCTCCATAGTTTTTTTTGCAATACTTTCCGCCTCTTCAGAAATTTTTTTATTAACTCTTGCAGGGGCGATTGTTATTTTTAAAATGTTATCTTCATGAATGTTTTCGACTACAGGATAGGTTACAATCTGCCCTTTTGTATTTCTTGCTGCAATTACTGATACTTCCATCTGGAAATCAACTACTTTTTCCAACATCAATGGCCTACCATTAAATTGTTCAAATGCTTGTTTTACCTCTCCAAGATTTTCTATCTTAAAATTACCTCTTCCATCATATGCGTCTCTTCTTGCCTTTAGCATAACGGGATACCCAAATGATTTGATGTTTTTGATGGCATCATCCAGTGAACCAATTTCCACAAAATCAGGTACTGGTAGATTGTTTTCACGCAAGAATTTCTTTTGCAAGTACTTGTCCTGAATGATTCTCAGAGTAGCAGGAGCTGGATTTATTGTCACTCCAGAAGATATGGATTCCAAAACCTCGCTGTTTCCAGATTCTATCTCATATGTTATGATATCTGACTGTAATGACAATTCTACTATGGCGTTTTTATCTTTAAAATCTGCAACAATTTGTCTTGCACCTACCTTTGCAGCAGGACAGTTTTTTGTTGGATCTAGTACAATCACATCAGAAATGTACTCGCTCATTTTTTTCGCTGCTTCTGTGAGCATCATACCTAGTTGTCCTCCACCTATTATGCCAAGAATCTTTGTCATTGTGGGAACTATATTTTCTTGTCTTAAAATTGTTAGCTGTAAACTGTTTTTTGTCGTCTTTTTGAATTTGAAAATTTTTATTTTCCAAATGGTGCCACAATTGGAAATAATCTTTTGGTAATTAAATTTGTAAGAAAAAAATTCCGAAGATGGAAACAGTTACTTGACTACTGTTACTATTCTTTAAATAGACTTTTGTGAGACATTGTAACGTGATAGAATCTTCGATCAAAGTGAGAACTGGAGTTCCAGGACTTGATTCAATATTGTCTGGAGGATTTCGAGAGGGAAAAACAATTGTATTGTCAGGTCCTCCTGGAAGCGGGAAAACCACGTTTGGAATGCAATATCTTTATGTCGGTGCAAAAGATTTCGATGAACCAGTAGTGTATGTTACACTAGCTGAAAGTCCGCGTGAAATAAAAAATGATTTTAAAATGTATGGGTGGGATATTCAGAAACTCATTGATGACGGAAAAATGTTAATTATTGATGCTAGACCTTTTAAAATGGAAGAAGGGTTTGTAGAATTGGACGATTCACTTTATCGAGGAGAAACACTTCCATTTATGCATCTGACACAACTGATCATAAGTAGCATTAAACGAATAGGTGCTAAGCGTCTCGTTGTAGACTCTCTTACCGTCCTTGGGATGCAATATGCAAACAAATTCTATGTTAGACAGGGATTGCAGGGAATGCTTCAAGCCTTGGAAGACAAGCATTGTACATCGATACTGGTATCTGAGAGCAGTTCATCTGAGAGGATTCCAACAGAATGGTATGTTGCTTCTGGAATTATTCTGCTCAATCATTTACTGAGAGAAAATGCTATGGAAAGAACACTCCAGGTTCTCAAAATGAGGGGAGTTCGCCATAGTGAACAGATTTACCCCATAAAACTCAGTGATACGGGATTACAACTTGTGCATCCAAGGTTGACGCCCTAGTTTATGGATAAATGTTCTTAGATTTAGACCAAACAGAATTAAACAGCAATCGCATGGATTGGACCATTGCATAAGAATTTGTCCACATTGCCATAGAGTTTTGTGCAGATTGGTTTGCATTCTTCATAAAGAATATCAATTCATCATCTCTGATTATGAAGCAAATGTCTTCTTTAATGTCAGCTGGCATTAATTTAATGTCTGTTTTATCAGCTTCATCAAATATGTAAATAGTCTTCTCAGAACATGATGTGAGTATTTTGACATCCGAATCGGCCGTATTTAATGGTGCCAAGAAATCTGAATGATAAAATCTTAGAAAGTCCTTTTCAGAACCTAGAACGAGAATCTCTTCAGCTGGTTTGGTAATCATATCTTGAATTTTACTATTAATCTGATTTGCACCCTGCAACATCTGGAACTTGTCTTCTTTTGTTTCTATAGGACCTGTGTTAAAATCTGGAATGCCATTCCATAATTCTACGATGTCTTTTTCTTGCTTTTCTAATGACTTTACTCTTTCTTTTTCTGCATTTACTAGTACCCATACTGCTTTGTCTAATGGCAGGGCTGAAAATCTAATTGGGTGTTGGAATGTTGCAGAAACTATTCCTTTGTTTTGTAAAGTAGTAAGAAGATGATAAGTTTCTGTTCTTGGTATTTTTAATGCTTTGCACGCTTCAGGTGCAGTTTTTGATCCATATTTTCCTAGATATATGTAGACCTTTGACTGATTTGCAGTAAGACCAAATTTTGATAATTCATCTTTTAGTTTCTCCAATGACATTCTATAATCATACATTCCAGAATCTGGAGTCGAATCAAATGCTGTCATTTCTACTTGTTCTTGTTCTTGGTTCATTTTAGTTCCTGTGTACATGCTAGGATTGTTGGTTGGATATATTGTGCGCGAGTTAACTAGTTTTGATCGATCTGATCGTTTATGTGATCGAGTCACATTATTTTCTTCAATTTTTTTGTCTATTTCTTGAGGATTTTCTAATTCTTTAGAAGGAATTTTATCAGATTTTGATTGGGCCATCTCATTTGCCTCCTTCATTTTTGATCGATAAATGAGAGAAAAATTCTCTCGAAGAGTTAAATTTTACCAGCATGGCCCCAAGTGGGAAATCTTTTCTTAACATGTTTGTATGCTTAATGGTATTTTTCTGACTAAATGGAAGAAATTCGATTATGTTTTCGACTTTTTCTGTTTTCACGCCGGTTGACTCTGTGTTTTGTGAATAGGCAAGATGAAGTCCATATTCGTTTGATTTGCTCATATTGCAAATTGAATCATTGTTCATTTCAATATTGTTGGGTTTTTTTCCTTGACTTTTTTTCATTTTTTGATAATCATTTTCTTGTAATTGTTCTTTGAATCCTTGAAGATCTGAGAACTCGAGACAAATATCTACGATAGATTTCAAACCCGGTGATTTCAAGTACTTGACTGCTTTCTTTTTTGAGTCTGTAAAATGATGGTTTTTTGGTTGGCTTGATTCAAAAACCAAACAAAGTTCATTTGGCATTCTATTCTTCATTAACTTTCCACTCTCTCCATCCGTCTTGAGTTATCTGACATAACATTCTCATCAACATTTGCCTGAGATACTTGTTTTAGTTTTGCAGCAGCACTTTTCAAGAAAGAAATTCTTCTATTTTTATATGTTCTATCAGCACTTGCCATGCTTATTAGCGCTGGAGTGCCATATCTGATGATGTTTGTTACCTCTTCTAATGAAAACTGATCTAGTCTCTTTGTTTCTGATTTAAAGTTGGGCTTTATAAGTACAATATCAAGCGACGGTGTAAGTACAGCTCTTGATCCAGGCGGTAGATTCAAAAGTTCCGGGTATAAATCAACTGAAAAACCAAGAAAGCTTGTTATTACTTTTAGAGAACTGTATAATTCATCTATTACATTGACCTTTTCCTTATCTAGTTCATATACCTGAACTGCTTCGTCTATCAGAGTTTCTAAGGTCTTTATAACTTCGGCTAGATCTCCATCTATGTCTGTATCATCAGATGACATATAGGTGAAAAGGGAGTTTTTAATATAAAGAAGTTGTGTATGTAAAAAGAAAAAATTACACCATATTGGACGTTTATCTGCCTAAGAATATCTTTGAGAAAGGTTTCGCTAAAAATTACCTATTCTGTAAACAATATCTCCAAAAAGAAGTTGAACTACAAAGCCTGCAGTAATGTATAGTATGTAAGGTGTTCCTGGTGTGACCCATGTATCAGGCTTATCACAAAACTCTGTATTTTCAGCATGATGAAAAGAAAAATCAAGTTTTTTATGATTTCCTTCTATTTTCTCGATTGAAAAACTATATTTTGGGTTTTTAGCTCTGTACCCAAAAAATAATGCGGATATCTTTTTGAGTCTAGTTTCTTCAAACCCATCAAAGATATTTCTATGTCTTGATATTGCAAGAAGATTCCGAAACAAATTCAAAAAAATTGGCGCAACAGAAATTATCACAGCATTTGTCAAAGTAGTTAATGGCGTTATAGCGTTTCCAGACAAACTAATCTGTGGCGCAAGCGCTGCTAAAACTATTAATCCTAATGCATCTGCTCCTCCAAAAATTCCTATCCTCCAGATAAGAAGCGCGATTGGAGCAACAATTAATGAAATGCCTATGTTAATTATTGAATTAGCTATGTTAGGCTCAAAGAAAAGTAATACAATAGAAATTGCTCCAAAAACAATCCATAAAATATCATTGATTTCTCGTTTCCATATGTCAATAGTTGTTGCAATTGATAGCATTACTAAAGCAGAAATAATTCTAATATTGTAAATGTCAAACAGAAATTCAAACATGGATGCAAATACTCCTCATCTGTTTTGGATATAATCTATCTATTAATACAAGTAAAACCATATTTATCCTCGAGTTAAGAAATATCATGCCATTTTGTCCTCATTGTGGATATAAGATGTTACCAACAGACAGATATTGTTATAGCTGTGGGAAACAGGTTTTAAATGAATTCTCATCACTATTTGATAAAACGAACTTGGCCATTCATAAAATAAGTAACATTCAGTCTAATGATATGAAACAGCCTAAAATTGAGTCATCCATTTCCACCTCTGTTTCAGATCAGCAAGTAAAAGAAAATAATTATTATAAAACAGAATCAGAAATTTTTAGTCTACCTTATTCTTGGACAGCAAATAATATCGAAATAACACTTCTTGGTCTAGCACGAGTCGAGGGTTTTGAGCGTAACAATCCTTTGGCAAATAAAAAACAATATGAAGTTATAATAAAATTCCGGAATCTTTTGAAAACAGGTAATAAAATAAGCGGGGTTTCTCTTGGATTTGATAAATTAAATCTCAAAACAGACGTGGGAAATACCTGGGATTTGAAATCTAATGCTGAAAATTTGACCCTTACTGAAACTTTAGATCCCGAGGAGGAATTTATCAGAAATGAAGCTATTTTTGAAATAAGAGAAAAAGAACTTCCAGAACATCTTTTAGCGGAAATATTTGGTAAAAAATATATATTTTCTGTTAAACTTATCACAGATAAGAGAAATAAGGAAAACACTGAAAACTATCAATTCAAATAATTATTTGCTATTTTTGATTGATTAATCATATGATCAATTTATTAATAAAATGATTTATTAGATGTTATACCTCGACAGCATCATGAACATTAAAATCCCAATAATTCTAACCTCTGTTTCTATCCTTTTGCTAGTCATATATGGAGCCGATGCTGCAATTGGAGGGGGAACCGGTCAGGGATTTTTACCCTTTGATCACAAAGTAAGAGGTGAAGCATTAGGAATTCCATCAGTTGTACTTCCAATAATTGCATATTTCATCTCAAAAGGAGTTTCTTCCAAGTTGCTTGGCGGTTTAATTATCATATCAGGATTATTAACAGTAGTTGGATCTGCTGCATTTCTTGTGATGCAACCATCTAGCACAACAGAATTAGACAAAAATAGAATGTCAGAGTTTGGTCCAGTTATTGCAGTAGGGATTTTTATTATTGCACTTGGAGTAATAAAAATCAAAAAATCTTTCAAAAGTCTATCCGTATCATAGTATGACATTTTGTGCAAAATGCAATAAAGAAGTTAAGAAAACACATTCATGTGATCATACCAATGATCAAGAATTCTGTATATTATGTTATAACGAACTTCATTACTATATGACAGAAAAAAACTAGAACATGCCGATTGAAACATTTGTACAATGGGTGGTTTCATTGGTTTCAGATTACCTATACCCTGGAATTTTTGCTGCAGCGTTATTAGAAACAATATTTCCGCCGATCCCAAGTGAGGTAATATTTCCATTGGCAGGATACATGGTATCAAAAAATGAACTGTCATTTTTTCATGTGATAGGTCTTGGAATTACAGGAGCTGCAGGTTCTACCGTTGGGGCAGTTGTAATTTATTTTATTGCACTTAAAGTAGGAAGAGAGGGACTGGCCAGATATTTGAAATATGCACGCATTACAGATGAGCACCTCAAAAAGGTTGACAAGTGGTTTGCACATCATGGTGAAAAGGTAATTTTATTTGGAAGAATGGTTCCCGGGATAAGGGAATTAGTCTCAATCCCTGCCGGGTTTCTTAGAATGCGGATGTTGAAATTTCTTATCTTTACTTTTGCAGGATCATGTGTATGGAGCGTTTCATTGTCTTTTGTAGGTTATTATTTTGGCATTGCATCTATACACTTTTTTGGATGAACCTTTTTATTGTAAAAACCATGGGTTTAATCTGTGAAAGCATTAATTCTTTCAGGTGGGTTTGGAAAAAGACTAAAACCAATTACGGATTATGTACCAAAACCACTCGTTCCAATTAACAATGTTCCTATAATAGAATGGCAAATTAGATATCTCAAAAAATTTGGGATAAAAGAATTTGTTATTTGTTCAGGATACAAAAATGAGCAAATAGAAAACTACCTAGAAGCAAAAAAAAACTTTGGTGTAAAAATTCAATACTCAATAGAAAAGACTCCTTTAGGAACGGGGGGCGCAATAAAAAATGCCTCTGGATTTATCGATGAACCAAATTTCTTTGTAATTAACGGTGATGTACTAACTGACCTTGACCTACGAAAATTACAATCACAACCAAATTCCATCGCAGTCGTTCCATTACGAACCTCTTTTGGCATAGTAGAAATCCAGGATGACAAAGTTATGAAATTTTCCGAAAAGCCAATGATCCCACAATATTGGATGAATGCTGGGGTATACTATCTTTCAAGAGAAATTATGAAATTTATGCCCAAAAAAGGTAATATCGAAAATTCCATGTTTCCTATATGTTCTTCTAAAAGGATGTTATCGACTGTGAAATATCCAAAGGCCTTTTGGCACTCTATAGATTCACATAAAGATGTTGAAGAATGCAGCAAAAACATAGTTGCAAGACATTATGATGAATTCATATTCAAAAAGTGATAAGATGAGATTAGCATACAGTCTTGGTTCACTTTTGTCGGTAGACGAAATATTGAACTGTTCAAAAATACTATCAAACTATAATCCTGATTCTGTTTGGATTCCTGAAACCTGGGGAATGGAAGGATATTCTATGTTGTCTTCTGTTTCCCAAATAATAAAAAATTCCAAAATTGGTTCTTCAATAATTAACATCTATTCTAGAACTCCAACTCTAATTGCAATGGGAGCTGCAACCATTGACATACTTTCAAATGGAAGATTCATTCTTGGATTAGGAACAAGTAGTGAACCTATTGTTCAAGAATGGCATGGCCTTGAATTTACGAATCCAGTTCAGAGAATGCGTGAATATGTAGACATTGTCAAGCTAACACTTTCTGGAAATAAAGTTAATTATGATGGTAAATTATTTCATTTGAAGAATTTTACCTTATTGATTAAACCTAAAACAAAAAACATTCCCATTTATCTTGCTGCAGTAAATGAAAAAATGGTTGAGCTAACATGGGAAATCGCAGATGGAGTAATTTTCTATCTAAGGCCGTTCACAGAATTAAAAAAAACAATTCAAAAAATGCAATCAAAAAAGCAAATTGATGTAGCATGTCAAATCATTACTTGTATTTCTGATGATTCAGAAAAAGCAATAGATAGAGCAAAAAAAACCTTGGCATTTTACATTTCTGTGGGAACGATTTATCGCAAATTTCTAGCAAAAAATGGCTTTAATAATGAAACTAGAAATATTTATGAAGAATTTCAGAAATCAGGCTTGCACTCAAATCATGAATTAGTAACAGATTCTATGCTTGATTCTTTAGTAATTTGCGGTAGTCCCCAAGAATGTGTAAAAAAACTAGAACAAATTGTTAATACCGGAATTACCCTTCCCATAATTCAGTTCAACCCAGTAGGCGATGTCATTACATCATTTAAACTACTCACGTCCACATTATCTGGTGATAAACCTTGAGAAAAGTAGCTCTGGCAGGTTTTGGGCTTACAGAATTCAACAAAGATGATACTACTATAGATTCCCTCATGCTCTTAGCTATTAAAGCGCTTTTCGAAAACACGCCGAATTTAGGACAAAAAGACATTGAGGTAGTACTGACTTCTACAAATGATAATTCTAAGTATCTTTCAAGCATTGTTTCGGAGATATCCGGAATTAAACCAAAAATTTCTCACTCTGTAGAAAGTTTGTGTAATTCTGGAGCAAACAGCGCGATTTCTGCATTTTCATATATTGCATCCGGTTTAGCAGATGTTGCGTTAGTTGTTGGTGCAGAAAGATTTGACAGTCCAGGATTGGTATTGGAATGGGATAAATCTAGAGGCCAATACAAACATCCGATATACTGGTCATCCATGTTTACAAAATCGCATGTAAGAAAGTATGGAACGACAAAGGAAGATCTTGCTATTGTATCCGCAAAAAATCATAAAAATGCGTTAGATAACCCATATGCATTTTTTAAAAAGACATATTCGGTTGACGAAATTATGAACTCAAAAAATCTTACTGAGGATATTAGACTTTTGGACTGTTCTATGCCATGCAATGGTTCTGCAGCAATTTTGCTTGCATCGGAGGAGGCAATAAAAAAATTCACCGATATTCCTGTTTGGATAACAGGAATAGGACAAAAAACATTGTCTGCAGGGTTTACTAAAAATGATGACCTTACAAGCATGGAATCAACAATTGATTCTGCATCGATGGCTTACAAAATGGCTGAAAATAAACCAACTGACATTGACGTTGCAGAAGTTCATGATGCATTTTCAATCTGCGAAATCATTGAAGTAGAGGATCTTGGTTTTGCAAAAAAAGGAAAAGGAAATGAATTAGTTAGAGACCTGTATGAAACCAACGATAAAAAAATAAACCCACGCGGTGGTCTCATAGGTTCAGGACATCCATTAGGAGCAACTGGATTGGCGCAAATTGTAGAAATTGGTCAACAGCTCCAGGGTACAGCAGGAAGAAGGCAGATATCCAAAGCAAAAATAGGCCTCGTTCAAAATATGTCTGCTGCAGCAACATCATCCTCTGTACTCATATTACAAAGATGACAAAGTTTGATGAAGCACTCAAAGCAGGTAAATTTGTTTGCAGTGAATGTCAAAAATGTAAAAAACTGGTATGGCCTCCAAATGATTATTGTAATAGGTGTTTTGGAAAAGTAAAATGGAGACCAGTTTCAATTACAGGTAAGCTTGTTGAATTTTCAAAGAGAAATGAAGTTTTTTTTTGTATAGCCGAGTTTGAAAATCAAATTCGAGTAATGGGCTCATTAGAATCTACCATTGTGCCTACTATTGGTCAAGATCTCAAATTAATAAAATGCGGTCATAATGGAAATGAAGAATTTGTTTTTCAACTAAATAATTCCTAGATGGTGGTTTTTCTATCTGTGCTCATGATATGGTTGAGTATTACGTCAAATTTTAGCTTGGTAATCATATAATTACCATCAATTCTAAATACGACAAGGCAAGGTAATGGTATTGGCATATGATAAACAATCACTAAGAAATTTGGCTGAGTTAAAATTACAAAACAAGATAAAAAAACCAAGCAGGTACAATCTACAAAAACCTAAAGAAAGTTTTACTACAGAACGCAACAAAAAGGTAGCTAAAACAAGAAGACAACGAGGTTACAACTGGGAAGATACTTTGGTAAAGCGGTTTAATGCATTAGATGGTTGGAAGGCATTCAGATTAGGTTCGCCAAGTGTAGCCTTGCCAGATATTTTAGTTGTAAGCAGCGTGCAAAACACAATTTTTACTATTGAAGCAAAATCAGGCACTGGTACTACGCTACAGGTTCCCTATGATCAAATTATTCGATGTTTAAAATGGATACATACGTTTGAACGATATGGTACAAGAAAGACGATAATTGCTTTCAAATTCTTGTCAAAAAAAAGGATAGGTGTAGGGAAATATGAACACAGACAGCTACGAGAATTTTACAAAACGTGGAATGAATCAAATGAGATAACTGATTTTGTATGCACATATGAAGGAGAAACTTATGCACTCGTTGATGGCAAAAGACAAATTTTGGATCTAGAAGATTACCAAATGCCATTCATAAACAAACTGATCAAACATCGAATCCTTCTTTAATGCCTACACCTGAAATAACTTATTGAGTTTTGAAGATTTTGTAGATGAACGCAGTCTCATAAGTCATGATGCATTAGGTACCAAAGAAATTAAAATAAAGTTACTCGAGGTAGAAGATGATGTATCTGATCACAACTGGAAATTTGGAATTAGAATTAAAGTAAAAAAAATTCTTGTAACTATAAAGCATCTACAAACCCAACAAATAGAAGAAGCTGAATTTGATTTAAAAGACATTGAAAAAGAAATGAAAGAAAAAAGGCACTATAGTTCAACAAATAGATGGGTACAAACTACAGATGTCAAAAATGGTTACATTCTGAGTACGCGCCACACATTATTGATAAGCGATGCAGTGGCCTTAGATTATATTGTAATTTAATTGCAAAGTGCTTTTAAAAATTTACCTTCTTTTTTCCACAATAAATTTTTTGATGAGATATCATGTAAAACTCCTTTAAATAAAACAAAGTTTATTCTCTGATTTTTACTCTTATTTTCTAGAACAAGCCTTTTTATGATTGGTTTTGGTTTTAATCTGACATTTAGTCCTATATTTTTTAAATATTTTTGTATTAAATGAAAGTAGTTTATACCACGTTTTGGTTTCAGATATGGAATTGTCTCATAAATCAATTTATTTTTAGTGTGCTTCAAAAAAAGCACCTTTTCACCTGATTTTATTATGGCTCCATCACATTTTAGGATAAATTTACCTTCTGCTTCTTTTGAAAACCACTCAAATGTTGATTTGTTTACCTTAACTTTTTGTCTAAATGGTTCTATTAAGGCGCCGATTTGATAATATCTGCCGGTATGATATAGCAACGGTTTTTTCGTTTTGTCATATCTCATAGCAACCACCTTGCCAACAACCATAACATGATCTCCAATTTTTTTAATTAAAAATACTTTACATTCTGCATTTATTACACAATTTGCTATTATTGGAGATTTGATTAATTTTGATTTTAGGAATGTAAAAGAATTTTTGACTTTGAGTTTATCTATTTCAGAACCAGAGTACCCGCCTGCAATGTTTACAATTGTTGATTGTTTTTCAGAAGCAACGTTAATCCCAAATTCTTTTGTCTCATGTATGTTTTTTAGTGTGACAGAACTTTGATGAAGAAAAATCGCAATAAGAAGTGGGTCATATGAAATCTGCATCGTCCATTCTGCAGCCATGACATTCTTGCCATGACGGCCATTTGAGGTTATCATGCTTACACCTGTTACAAAATGCCTTTGAGCTTTATTTGCAACTTTTCTTTCCAATCAAAATTGACCTAAAGTATTCTGTTATTAGTTGTTTTCACACAGAAACCTTTATGAAAGCAGGGTGAAAAGTGCAGACATGATAATTCAAGAAATCACTGTAAATGGAAAAAAATTCAATCTAAGACTTACTGATCAATCAATTATGGATGCTGGCCGTCTTAAAGCACTTTATAATGCTGCTTACGAGGACCCTGAGAGCTTTGAAGAAGTCAGTTCAGCAATTTCTAACACCATCAATCAACTCGCTGCTTACGTAGAACCTGAGGTTTCTGATAGTGATTTGGACGGAGTAATACAGGCAATAATGAAGGTAGTTGAAGAGAAATCAAAAGAGGTGGCAGAATCAAAAAAACCTGAAACAAGTGAAAAACCAAAGAAGGGTTCAAGTAAGAGCCATAAAACTACGAAGAAATCAAAAAAGTAATAATTTCTTGAGTCATAAATCAGAAAAATACTCGTTGCATGGTTATATCTGCTGAACCATATTATTTCATGTGCAAACTCATTGCGAATGCGGCATATGTGGTCATCCCTCTGAAAAAGAGTGTATTACAAAAGAATGCAAATGTTGCATAAATTTCCACACTAGGTCAGGACCAAAAAAATAGAACGAGGTGTGAAATTTTTGGCGTTTAAAATTTTATGATTTTATAGAATTTACTGAAACCACGGTTGGTGCAATTTTCTGATTAATTTAATTCGTTTTAGATCTCCAGTGTTTGAATCATTAGACAATAGATTGAATTCGTTATCAGTGGTTTCTGGCATCTTGTGCATTTGTTCAATCAATTTAGAAATCTTCGCACATTCATTTTGCTCTATTTTGTGCAAAGTGGCCTCTGTCATCTTTGCCATTGATTCTGCCAATTTTGAAATTTGAACACTCTTGTTTTGTTCCATTTTTTGTAAAGTAGTTTCTGTTATCTTTGCCATTGATTCTGCCAATTTTGAAATTTGAACACTCTTGTTTTGTCCCAATTTTTGAAGGGCGGCATTTGTTGTAACTTCTGTTCTAAGCAAATCAACAGTCTCTTTTTTTGTAGTGACTATGTTGTGATATTTATTAATTTGTAGTTTTGCTTTATTAAAATTTAATTTTTGTTCTGTTTCTGTACTTGGTGAATTGATTTCTTTCCTAATTATAGGCATGAAATGTCTAGCAATTCTGTTTTATTGTGAAGTTGTATGTTATATTTTAAACAAACATGGTTCAATAATTGGAAATGAGTATATAAAAAATCTATTTATTCTCTGTGGTTATAGGTTTAGTTTGAGACTACAAATAACGACTATATTTTTTTGCAGTTACTAATTTAGGTATTACATTCTTGATCTCTTCACGTATTTGTAAAATATTTTCATTCATGTTTTCAGCTATTTTGGTGGAAATTATGTTAACCATGCTTGAAAGATATGCATTTGTACTATAAAATCCTGCTACTTGAAAATATAAAAAATTATTATTCTTAATTCCTAAATAGAGGCGACTTAACGTATTCTGTAAATTAGGCGATAACAACGTAAAATTGCCTGAATTTACACTACTTTCAAAAGAATCCGATTCCATCAAAATCCAATTGCCGATAAAGTGTTTTTGCACGTTGTCCCACGATATTGATTTAATATCTGGACTGTTTAGCGCGGTTTGTAATATTGTTAGTTCTTCGATTATAGAGTTTATAGTATGTTTTTTTATCTCTTGACTGTCTTTGTTTTTTAGATGTTTATAGATAACAACTGCAAATCCAAATACTGCTAAGACGCTAAAAAAAATCGCAACAAATTGAACTAGAATCTCCTTTGTAATCGGATTGGTATACAGTTGAACCAGAAAATCATAAAGTGTTTCAATTATGTTCATTTACTTTACTATCTTTTTAACTGGATTAATCTTCTATAGTATTTTATTCGTAAAATAATCCAAATTATTCAGATTGAATAATTTGATAGAAATATGAAGCAGAAATGAAATTTTAAGAAAAAATCGAAAAATCATCCTGTGATTCGTTGATCGATTAATGAAGAGTTTAGGTAACGCGATGAATTTTCAGTAAAATATGACCTAAATAGCGCCATGCTATAAAAAAGGCATTAAGAGAGTTTACTTTAGATTATATTAGAACTGACTAATTCTAGATTTAAATAAGTACTTGACTTCACCTTCAGATGATGCAGACTGTTTATCAAAAATGCATAGATCCAAAATGTGGTCTGGAGTATCCTGTCTCAGATCCAAGAATAGAATGTGATCGAGGACATTTACTTGATGTAAAATATAAAACACATCCCTCACCTGCACTTAAAGAGGTATTTTACAAAAGGAGAAACCACGCTAACAATATTTTTAATGAAAGTGGAGTATGGAGATTTAGAGAACTGTTAAATTTTTGTCAGATAGACACCGAAGACACTGATGCATGTTCTAGATTTCTCGTATCTATGGATGGTGCAGAAGGTAGATTATCAAAACCATATCACATGTCAAAAGTTGCTGATTTTGTAGGATTGGAACATGAAAATTTCTGGCTTCAACCTGAGGGATACAATCCAAGTGGGTCGTTTAAGGATAATGGAATGTCTACTGCTGTAACTCATGCAAAACTTGTTAACATAAAGAAAATAATCTGTGCATCGACAGGAAATACGTCAGCTTCTGCAGCAATGTATGCAGCAAATGAAAACATAGAATGCGATGTGTATATTCCTGCAGGAGAAGTAGCTCCAGGTAAACTAAGCCAAGCATTTCAATTTGGTGCCCAAGTAATTGAAATAAAAGGAAATTTTGATGATGCACTATCGACATCATTAGAAAAAGCAAACGAAATAGGAGGATATACTGTAAACTCGGTAAATCCTTTCAGAATAGAAGGACAAAAAACCATCATTTTTAGAGCATTGGAAAGACTGGACTGGAATCCACCTGATTGGATTGTATATCCTGGCGGCGCGCTGGGAAATACATCTAGTTGTGGAAAAAGTTTGATGGAATTATATGAATGGGGGTGGATAAAAAAAATTCCTCGTATTGCAGTAGTAAATTCTGAAGGCGCAAATACTTTGCATACTCTTTATAATGGAAAATTCCAAGAGACAAAACTACGTTGGAACAAAGGCAATCCCGATACTGAAATAATAAAAAAATTCTACTTATATATGGATGAAAATGGAATAAGGCCCAAAACAAAAGCAACTGCAATTCAAATTGCAAAACCGGCTAACATATTGAAGGGATTAAGAGCATTGGAATTTACAAATGGTGTTGTTACTCAAGTGTCAGATCAAGAAATGATGGATGGCATGGCACTTGTTGGTCTGAATGGATTTGATTGTGAGATGGCATCAGGCGCAGTTCCTGCAGGAGTAAAAAAACTCAGGGATGAAGGAATCATAAAAAAAGACGATACAGTGATTGGGATTCTAACAGGGAGACAAAAAGATTCTAGTATTCCTGTAGATTATCATAAAAACCCAAACAACAAATTTGCAAATCCTCCAAGAACGTAGGTTACTGGTGTTCTGGTTCTGGCACTATGACAACACGAGCTAACTGGAGTTCGTCCTTTATTATGCTTGAAATTTCTTTGACAAGTCTATTTGTCTCATCAAGCCTTGTTTCATTAGGTAAGATGATATGAATTTCTGCATTAAATTCATGACCAACGGGTCTTAAGAAAATATCACTGGTTTTAATTTTGAATTTTTCAATTATGATTGTTTTTATGTTATCAGTCATTTGTGGATTGTGTACTGCATCAACTAATACCAATGCTGATTCCTTTATTGCTGTATAGGCCATGAAAAAGATATACCCAGCTATAATCATGCCACCTATTGCATCCATGAAAAGAAATCCGAAATAAGTAGCAGCAATAACACTGGCTACTCCTACAAACGATGAAGTGCCATCTTTGATCGAATTCTTTGCGTCAAGTTTTAACGAAATTAAATTAGACTCTATAGCTACTTTTCTAATCAAAAATGCTCTATGTAAGGAAATACTGCCTGCAG
>JAHEYZ010000003.1:48158-50754 GCA_023251295.1 Nitrosotalea sp.
GTGTCTTTGAAACTAAACTTTGTTGACTCTGCAAAATCGCGGATATCCTTTGTGCCTTTTGCGGTGTACAAAATTGCAACACCGTACTCATTTTTGAAGAGATCTAATATTTCTGATGAATCCGGAGCAGGACCGTTAAATCTTATGTCCATTAAATGAACATGCATCTGTCTTGTGGGTATCTTGAAAACACGTATGAACAATGGTGTGTCTTTTCCCATGTAACTTTTGACATCATCATTATGATGCGGTTTTCTTGTCCACTCGATAGAATCTTTTACTTCAGTTCTGGAATCTTCTAAATCAGCCCAACGTCTAAGAAGTATTGCATCAAATCTCTTTATTTTAGTGCCGTATTTTTCTTTTAGTGGTTGTAAAATTCTGCCCATTCCAGTTACGTTACAACTTCCCTGCATTACGAAATTTTTATCAAATGCTTCAGAATAATTTGCTCTAGAATTAAAAATCAAATCAGCAACTGCTTTTTCACCGGTAATTTTTTCACCTCCTTGGAAAATGGCCCTGATATTTCGTGGTTCATACAGTGTTTTCTTGTTGACAAAACCTTCTCCTCCAGGAGATGCATCTATAACTAAATCAGATTGGTCAAGTGCATCTTCAATTATACCTGCAACTTTAAAGTTCTTAAAAGCGTCGAGTTTGGTTTTTGGTACATAAACTTTGAACCCTCTTGAAATCGCGTCTGTGACCTTTTCATCTGGAGAATACTTGCCAACTCCGAGTAACTCGATGTCTGAATCGCCTTTAAGGAACTGAGCTATTCTGCTACCAATAGCACCATAACCATTTACAAAAACCTTCTTCATGATTTTTTTGATAATTATGCCTCTTTATTTAGATACTTGTAAGAACAACTAAATATCTGCACAAACTTGCTGTTGCCAATGAACGTTCGTCCTTTATTGATTGGAATAGGCGCAACTATTACCGCAATCTCTGTTATAGTGGTATTTTTTATATTGGATTTTGATACACCAAAAAATGACAACTCTTCTACAAAGATAGTACAACCTGAAAATCTAGATCAAACAACAGGTGCTGCAAGTAAAATAGACCTGTCGCTTTTTTCAGCTAAAGCGACAACCCTACTTGGCTCTCCTTCTGCCACTATAACTTTGGTAGAGTTTGGGGACTATCAATGCTTTTACTGTAACAAATTCTTTCATAATATAGAATCTGGGGTTGAAAAAAATTATATCGATACTGGAAAAGTCAAAATGATATTCAAAGATTTCACCATAATTGGTGAAGATTCTATTAAAGCGGCTCATGCTTCACATTGTGCAAATGAAAAAGGAAAATTCTGGGAATATCATAACTCATTGTACAACCATTGGACAGGTGAAAACAACGGATGGGCCTCACTTGATAATCTTGTCGAGATTGCAAAACAGGTAGGTCTTGATGAAACATGGTTTAGAGAATGTATGACTGCAGGAAGGTACAATTCTGTAATAGAAGAGAATAATTCTGATGCAAGAACTTTAGGAATTACAGGCACTCCGGCTTTCTTTGTAATTGGCCCAAATAATATGGTGACTAAGATCAGCGGTGCTCAGCCATACCAAGTATTTGAAAAAATCTTCGAGTCAGAGCTTGAAAAGTAAAAAAATTACCTCCATACCTAAATTAATGTGAATAAAAACTACAATTTACTGATATCTATTTTGACCTCAAAATGCTTATATTCGTAATAACGAAGGTGGTAGCTGTTGACTGTAGGAATAGATGATATTTCCATATATATCCCCAGGCTATTTCTTGACGCACGGGATTTTGCAGAGGCACGAGGAATGGATCCTGACAAACTCCAACGTGGGTTGGGTATCTCAAAGATGGCCATAGTTGATACAAATCAAGATCCTGCATGTATGGCAGCAAATGCGTGCTTAAGAATCATGGAAAGAGACGAACTATCTCCAAAAGACATAGGTCGCCTCTATGTTGCCACAGAATCATCCCTTGATGAGTCAAAGGCGATGAATTCATACGTTATTGGTATGCTCGAACAGGTTTACGGTGAGGGTAGCTTTGAACATTGCGGTGGAATAGAATGCAAATTTGCGTGTGTTAGTGGTTCTTATGCGTTATACGATAATTCTAACTGGATAAGAGCTGGAGAAGCAGGTGGAAAATCTGCCATAGTTGTTGTCTCAGACATTGCAAAATATGACCTGGGTTCAAGTGGAGAATATACTCAAGGTGCTGGCGCTGTTGCGATGCTTGTTAATGATAAACCAAGACTTTTAGAATTTGATCCCAAAGTTACATCTACTTCTATCAAAAACGAATATGATTTTTACAGACCCTTTGGAAAAGAAACTCCTATAGTTCATGGGCAATATTCGAACTTACTTTATTTGATCCAAGTAAAGAAAGCGCTGATGTCATACAAAGAAAAAGCACTTGATACCGGGTTGATCAAACTCAAAGAAGGAGAAACGATTTTAGATCACATCGATTTTCTTAATATGCATCTTCCATATAGTAACATGGGGAAAAAGGCTCTTGCATATTTGTTAAGACATGAATGGCGTAAACTTCCAAGATGGAAAAAAATAATTGAAAAAATCGG